>CAYGWP010000033.1:0-12645 GCA_964353455.1 uncultured Anaerolineales bacterium | reverse complement strand
GATGAGGTCTTCGAGCATCTGCTCGTTGAATGCGTTGTGGACGTCCGGGCGATTCAGTACGACCCGCGCAACGGCACCCTCACGAACTAGGCGCACGGTGCCGTGCGTCATCGTGACTGATCCCGCAAAGGAACCGCTTTGTGTCCGTAGTGGATGATGCCGGCCTCCCCTTCCGAGGAGATACGCCGGAACTCCAGCTTCACCGGCAGACCGATCTTCACCTGGTCGAACGGAACATCGACAATCTGCGTGGTGAGCCGCGCACCGTCGTCCATCTGTATGACGCCCATGGCGAACGGCGCCTCGCCCTGACCGACCGCGAGGCGGGCCGGGCGAAGGTCCGCCAGGGCCTCGCCCACCAGAGCCGCGACCTTGTCCACGAGGCCCCGCGTGTAATCATCCGTGTCGCGCTGCTGCTCGGGCGTCATCCGCGGGTTTGCCAGGACCCGCAGCAGGTTGGTCACCGACGGGCCGCCGTGAGTGTGGGAAAAGGCCAGCATCACGCGGTCCCGCGCAAGGCCGTACCGCCGCTGCGCCTCGTCGGTCACCATCTTGGCCACGGAGGCGGAAACCCCGATGAGGTCGGCCGTCACGAGGACCGCGCGGTCGCCGGATGCGTCTTCCAGCGCCAAGGCCCGAGCGTAGAGGTCGTGCATGGTGCCCTCGGACGGTTTCGTGCGGGACGCGAAGCCCGTCATCCACACGGATTTATCCGGCGTGATGCGGACCTTTGCGAGGCCGGCCTTCCACGCAGGCGGGGATTCCTCGCCCCGGCCACGCGACGCGCAGCCTGAGGCGGCGGCCGCAGCCAGAACGAGAAACTGACGGCGACTGACCCGATGACCCATGTTGCTTCCTCCCTGGCTGGGCGCCGTGGCGACCGCTGCCCGCTCCTATTCCTGGCGCGCCCGGCGAGTCCCAATGTGGGGCGACATCAGCAATTAAGGCTCCCCCATCTTACACACTGTATGTCGTCAACGAGAATGGTAATTCCAGGGCGTCGGCTCAAAATCACGGCGGTGGCGGCCACAAACTGGTGCGGGAGCATGGAGGGCCTGAATTCCACTGGGCGAGGCCTGCCTTCGTGGTAAAATCCCCCTGAGACGGTTGTGGGTGTAAGTGGCGTGTGAAAGGCGATCCCTGCCTGGAAGGACGGCGTCATGGGGACTGTGCGATGGCCGCTGGTCGCCCTCGTTCTGCTCTGTGCGGCCGCTCGGCCCGGGGCGCTGTCGGCCGCAGACTGGCCGCAATGGGGCGGCGCAGACCCCGGCCGCAACATGGTCTCCGGCGAGAAGAATCTCCCCGACTCGTTTGTGCCGGGCGAGAAGAAGCCGACCGGCGAGGGCGTTGACCTCGCTACCACAACGAACGTCCGCTGGGCCGTCAGGTTGGGCTCGTACATCTACGGCAACCCGACCATCGCCGGCGGCAAGGTCTTTGTAGGCACCGATGATGGGCTTCTGGCGGACGATCCGCGCCTGAGGCGCACCGAATCCGGCATGCTCCAGTGCCTCGACGAGGCCACGGGCAAACTGGTCTGGCGGCTGGTCGTCCCGAAGCGTCCCAAGGAACGGATGCCGGCGGGTGCGCGTTACACGCAGCAGAAGTTCGGCGTCTGCTCGTCGCCCGCCGTGGCCGACGGCCGCGTGTACGTCCTCACAAACGCCTGCGAAGTTGTGTGCTGCGACGCCAACGGCCTGGCCGACGGCAACCAGGGGCCGTTCACCGACGAGGGCCAATACATGGTGGGCCCCGGCGCGAAGCCCGTCGAACTCCAGCCGACCGATGCCGACATCCTCTGGGTCTTCGACCTCGTCGATCAACTGGGCGTCTGCCCGCACGACGTGGCCAGCGGGGCGCCGCTGGTCCAGGACGGACTGGTGTACATCGAGACGGCTAACGGCGTCGTATCGACCGACCCGCAGAATGACAAGTGCCTTCGTCCCGACGCGCCCAGTTTCATCGTCCTGGACGCCACGACCGGCCGCCTCGTTGCCGCCGACAACGAGGACCTCGGCCACCGCATGTGGCACTGCCTGTGGTCGCCGCCGTCGGCAGGGGTGGTGAACGGCCGGCCGCTCGTCTTCTTCGGCGGCGCCGACGGCGTGTGCTACGCCTTCGAGGCGGTCGCCAAGGCCGAGGCGAAGCCGTTCACGCTCAAGAAGGTCTGGTCCTTCGACTGCAACCCGCCCGCCTACAAGTTCCGCGACGGCAAACCCATTCCCTACAGCGAGGGCGACAAGCGCAAAAAATACAGCACCAACAAGGGCGACGGCACGTGGCTGGGACCCAGCGAGATCATCGGCACGCCCGTCTTCCACGAGGGCCGCGTGTATGTCGCCATCGGCCAGGACCCGGCCCACGGCCGAGGCAGGGGCCTCCTGCATTGCATCGACGCATCAAAGACGGGCGACATCACCGAGACCGGACGCATCTGGTCCTACGACGGCATCGAGCGGAGCCTGTCGAGCGTGGCCATCGCCGACGGCCTCCTCTACGTCCCGGACCTCGCCGGCAAAATCCACTGTCTCGACGTCGCCACGGGCAAGCCCGTCTGGGTCCACGAGACGAATGCCGAGACGTGGGGCACGCCTCTGGTGGCCGACGGCAAGGTCTTCCTCGGCACCAAGAAGTCCCTCATCGTGATGGCCGCCGGCCGCCAGCCGCGGGAACTGGCACGGATCAATCTTGGCTCTCCGTGTTACGGCACGCCCGTTGCGGCCAACGGCGTGTTGTACGTCGCCTCGGAACGATATCTGTGGGCGGTCGAGAAAAAACTGTCGCAGATTCCTGTGCCGAAGGCGCCGTAAAAGAAAAGAGTGTAGAGCAATTCACGGTTGGGTGTATGATGAATACGCCGCCAGAATACAGGAGAGACCCGATGAAACCGACGACCCGGACCAGCCGCCGTCAGTTCCTTGCCGGCGCGGCCGCAGCGGCCGCAGCCTTCACGATCATCCCGAGGCACGTGCTGGGCGCCGCGGGGCAACCCTCGGCCAACAGCAAGTTGAACATCGCCGGCGTGGGCCTCAACGGCATGGGCGCCGGCGACGTCGCCAACTGCACCTCGGAAAACATCGTGGCCCTCTGCGATGTGGACAAGAGGGTGCTGGACCGCGAGTCGAAGAAGTACCCCAACGCGAAACTCCACACCGACTTCCGCAAGATGCTCGAAACCCAGAAGGACATCGACGCGGTCATCGTCGCCACGCCCGACCACAACCATGCGGTCGTCTCCATTACGGCGATGAAGATGGGCAAGCACGTCCATTGCCAGAAGCCGCTGACCCACGGGGTCTCTGAGGCCCGGCAAATGGCCAAGGCCGCCAAGGATGCCAAGGTCGCCACACAAATGGGCAACCAGGGCCAGGCGAGCGAAGAGGCGCGGCTGATCTGCGAGTACATCTGGGACGGCGCAATCGGCACCGTCCGCGAGGTCCACGCATGGTCGAATCGCAATCCGATGATTTCGCCGCGCGGCATAGCGCGGCCGAAGGATACGCCGCCCGTCCCGCCGAACCTGGACTGGGACCTCTGGGTCGGCCCGGCACCCATGCGGCCGTACCACCCGTGCTACCACCCGTTTGCGTGGCGCGGCTGGTGGGACTTCGGCACGGGCTGCCTTGGCGACATCGGCTGCCACCAACTCTCGGCGGTCTTCAAGGCCCTGAAACTGGGGCACCCCGCGGTCGTCGAGGCGTCCTCCTCAAACCACCAGATGCCGCCGGAGGTCAGAAACGAGACGGCCCCCGTCGCCTCCATCACGCGCTGGTTCTTCCCGGCCGATGGCGACCGCGCCCCGGTCACCGTCACATGGTGGGACGGGGGCCTCACGCCGCCGCGACCCGAGGAACTCGAACCCGGCCGCAAGTTCGGCGACGGAGACGGACTCTACATCATCGGCGACAAGGGCAAGTTGCTCGGACACCGGCCCATCCCGGAAAAACGCGCGCAGGAACTCGGCAAACCCAAGCAGGTCCTGCCGCGATCCCCCGGCCATTACAAGGAGTGGATTGAGGCCTGTAAGGGCGGGAAGCCCGGCGGCACCGACTTCGTCCTTCATGCGGCCCACCTGGCCGAGGTCGTCCTGCTGGGGAACATTGCCATCCGCACGGAAGAGAAACTCTGCTGGGACGGCGAGAACATGAAGTTCACCAACAGCCAGGCCGCGAGCGCGCTCCTGGCTCCGCCGTACCGGGAGGGCTGGAGCCTGTAGCCGCCGGGGGCAGCCGCGGGAAGCACGAGTACGGGGAGACAAAATGATCACTCCGGATGCAGAGCGGCCGGCGGCGGTCTCACGCCGCGCTTTTCTCGGGGCCTGCGCCGCAGGAATGGGCGGATCGCTGATGGCGACGCCGCCGGCCGCCAGCGCCGAACCGGCCCGAGAGTCCGTGCCCCCCGCACTTGACTTCCCGCTCGTGGATTTCCACGCCCACCTCGACAACAGCACCATTGACAAGGTGCTGGAGGTCTCCCGCGAGCGGGGCGTAAAGTTCGGCATCGTCGAACACGCCGGAACCAAGGTGAACGTGTACCCGGTCGTCCTCAGCAACGATGAGGAACTGGGGCGCTACCTGGCCATGCTCGAAGGCAAGCCGGTCTATCGTGGCGTGCAGGCGGAATGGACCGACTGGACGAGCGGCTTCTCTCCGAAGGGCCTCGCCCGGCTCGACTACGTGCTCATGGATGCGATGACCTTCCCCGGCAAGGACGGGCAGCGCGTCAAACTCTGGGAGAAGGATGTCGAGTCGCGCGTGGAGATGGCCGACAAGCAGGCCTTCATGGACCGCTTCGTCGATTGGCACGTCCAACTCATCGAAAAGCAGCCGATCGATATCTTCGCCAACTTCTCGTGGCTCGCGAGGCCGCTCGCCGGCGAGTACGACGCATTCTGGACCACGGAGCGCATGAAACGCATCGTCGATGCGGCGGCCAGGCACACCGTCGCGATTGAGATCGGCGCCGGCCTCCATCTGCCCAAGATGCCGTTTCTCCGCCTGGCGAAGGATGCGGGCCTGAAGTTCGCCTTCGGCTCCAACGGCCGCTATCCCAACATGGGCAAACTCGACTACTGCGTCCAGACGGCCCGGGAACTGGGCCTCACGAAGGCCGACATGTTTGTGCCCGCCCAAGATGGCCGCAAGGCGGTCGAGCGACGACTACTCAAGGCCTGATGAAGCCGGGCCGGCGGACCAGGCTGACTGGTGACCTGTGGCAAAGCATCTCCCACGCCGTGCGGCGGCCGCCATTCTCGGTGGCGCGATTGCCGGCGCCCTCGTCTTCTCATCCGCCCGGGCCGAGGATTGGCCTGCGTTTCTCGGCCCGCGGCAGAATAACACTTCGGCGGAGACCGGGCTGCTCATGGACTGGCCGGAGGGCGGCCCGCCCGTCGTCTGGCGCAAGACCCTGGGACGCTCTTACAGTCCGCCCGTGGCGGCAAAGGCGAGGTTGATCGCGTTCCACCGCATCGGCGAAGAGGAAGTGGTCGAGTGCGTCGATGCGCGGACGGGGAAAACGCTCTGGGACTTCCGCTATCCCACCCGGTACGCCGACCGGTACTCGTACAACGGCGGGCCGCGCTCATCGCCCACCATAGATGGCGACCGCGTTTACACTTTCGGTGCGGAGGGCGTCCTGACGTGCCTGGAACTTGCGACCGGCAGGAAGGTCTGGCAACGCCCGCTCAATAAGGAGTTGAACGTCCCGCAGGGGTTCTTCGGCGTCGGCGTGCCGCCGGTCATCGAAAAGGACATCATCCTCCTGAACGCCGGCGGGCCGGGCGCGGGCATCGTCGGCATCGACAAGAAGACCGGCGAGACGGTCTGGAAGACCGGCGACTGCGGGGCATCCTACAGCACGCCAGTCCTCCAGACCATCCACGGCGAGCGCATGGCCGTCTTCTTCACGAAGGAAGGCCTGCTAATCGTGAGGCCCGACTCCGGGAAGGTCCTCGAGGAGTTCCCGTTCCGGTCTCCCATATATGAATCGGTGAACGCTGCATCTCCGGTGGTGGTTGATGATGTGGTCTTTCTCTCGGCGGTGTATTCGGTGGGGTCGGTCGCACTCCAGGTGACGCCGGGGGGCCTTAAGTGCCTCTGGCGAGACCGCAGAAATATGGAGAACCACTGGGCCACGAGCATCTACCACGGCGGATGCCTGTACGGCGCCAACGGGCGGCACGAGCAGGAAGCGGTGATGCGCTGCATCGACTGGAAAACCGGCCAGGTCCGCTGGTCATCCCCACGAGGTCTGGGACGAACTCCGTTCATCATGGCCCAGGGCCACTTCATCGCCATGGGCGAGCAGGGCGACCTCGCGCTCATCGAGGTCAATCCGGACCGATACGTCGAGAGGAAACGCGTGCGGGTCCTGGAGTATCCTTGCTGGGCGCCGCCCGTTCTCACCGACGGACTGCTGTATATCCGCAACGAAACCCTTCTTCTCTGCCTGGACCTGCGGGCCGCGAAATGAATGCCACTCACGTGCGATGGCAGGCTGGAGGCTGGAGGCTTGAGGCCGGCGTCGAACTGCGTGCGGCGGCCTTGATAGCGTCGGCGGCGGTGCTTCTCCTCGGAGTGGCTGCTGCGGCCGCCGAACCGCCTGTTGTCCTCGACGAGACCTGCTCCCTGAGATGCTACTACCGATTCGCCACCGACCTGGTCTCGCCGGCCCTGATGAAGGCCGAGGGGGCGGGGACCCTCGGAAAGGTGGGCTTCGACCGCATCCAGCGCGAGACGCAGCGGTCGATGGGCCTGGCCGAGCGCGACGGCTTCGCCGTTTTCCGCCCCTCCGCGGTCATGTTGAGGGAGGCACGCAAGGTCGGCACGATCGAGGCCCTGAAGAAGACCCGGCCCGATCCGCAGGCAGACTGGCGCGACCTCGTCTTTGTGCGCATGTTTTTCGATCCGTACACTGCGCCGCCGTTGCCGGCCGATTGGGCGTCCGCGACGTTCGACGACAGTTCCTGGCCGGTAGGCCGGCCGCTGGCGATCGATATGCCCAACGACCTGCCGCCGGACAGGACCACCGGCAACATGAGCAAGGTCCACATCGAGGCCCTTCAGTTCATCGGCACGGGGATCCACGCGGCCTGTTACCGGGCAAGATTCGTGGTGAGCGACCCGGCCGCGGCGGGCGACATGACCCTGCGGCTCGTCTATCGCGGCGGGGTGCGGGCGATGGTCAACGGCAAGGAGGTGGGGCGCGGCCACCTGCCGGCGGGGGCGCTTGCCCCCGACACCCCCGGCGCCGACTATCCCGCCGAGGCATACCAGGAAGGGGCCGAGCGCGACCGCCGACTGGGGCCGCTCCAGGTGCCTGCCGCACTGCTCGTCAAGGGGACGAATGTCCTGGCGATCGAGGTCCGCGCCAGCAACCTGAACCCGATCATCCTCAAGCGGCAGCAGTCGCGCTCCTGGAACGCCCTGCACGACCGCGAGGGGAACTGGCGGCACGGATTCCTGGCCAGGTTCGAACTGCGGGCCGGGGCATCGGCGGTGTCGGGCCTTCGCCGGCCGGCGGGCCTCCAGGTCTGGGTGCCGGACATCCACCACCGCGTGATATCGACGGAGTTCCTGCCGCCCGCCAATCCGTTAGGGCGGGGCATCGTGCGGATCATCGGGACGCGCAGCGGCGCCTACGCGGCCCAGATTGCCGTCGGGACCGATAAGGACCTGGTCGGCATCGAGGTGGCCGTCGGCGAGTTGAAGCAGGTCGATGGGCCGGGCCAATTGCCGGGCGCCGCGGTGAAGGTCTTCGGAATGGTTCCGCTGCCGGCGGATGAATTCAACTATGAACTCGGCGACGAGCGCGGCCTGGACGCCAAGTTCCCTTCCCAGGCCGCTTTGGCCCAGTTCCAGAAGGTGCAGAACCCCGCGCAGCCGTATGTCTTCGACCAGATCAGCCCGCGGATGCCGACGACCGTGCCGGGCGGCACGTGCCGCCCCTTCTGGATTTCCCTGCGGATTCCGCCCGATGCCGCGCCGGGGAAATATCGCGGCGCAGTCTCGGTCAAGGCGGCGGGCGCCGGCCCCATCTCCCTGCCGATGGAGGTGGAGGTGTTCGGCTGGCGCCTGCCCGAGCCGGGGCAGTTCCAGACGTTCGTCGGATGCGAGGAGAACCCTTACGGCGTGGCCAAGCAGTACGGGGTTCCGCTCTGGTCGGATGAGCACTTCAAACTGCTGGAGACGAGCCTGCGGCACCTGGGCCGCATCGGGAGCGACTGGCTCAACGTGCCGATCCTGCGGTGCACCGAGTTCGGCAACAAGGAAGATTCGATGGTCCGCTGGGGGCGCAAGGCCGACGGCTCTCTCACCTTCGACTACGCGGTTCTGGACCGCTACCTGGACCTGGCGGTCCGCGAGATGGGTCCGCCGCGGGTGATCAACTTCGCGGTGATGCATGGGAACACCGGCGCGGGCATCGCGGCAACGCCCGCGGAGGTGAACGTCTGGGGCGAGAGGACAGCCCGGGCGATCCCGCTGAATGTGAACCTTCTCGGAGGCAACAAGGCCGAGGCCGAGAAGGCCTGGACCGCCTTCGCCCTTTCGCTGCGCGACCACATGAAGAAGAAGGGGCTGGACAGGGCGATGCACTTCGGCTACCCGCATGACCGGGAAGAGGATCCTGATCTCCGCGTCCTGCTGGCCAGGGTCACGCCCGATGTTCGCTGGACCGCCGGCCCGCACCAGGCCGGTTGGCAGGGGTTCGCCACGTCTCAATATGACGTTGTCGGCACGGTGCGGTACTTCGGAAGCAACCAGCACGCGGCCTTCCGCCCCGACATGGGCTGGAAGGCCCCGGTCGCGCACCTGACGATCCCGCGGATCGACAGCAGCGTCCAGTCGCTGCACACGGCATCGCACCCGTTCGCCTTCCGCACGCTGGTCAACCACTCGCTGGCGATGGGGCGGGCGGGCTTCTGCCGCGTCGGCGCGGACGAGTGGGCGGCCATCCACTACGACGGCATGCGGATACCCACGTGGATCGTCGGCATGCCGGTGCTGTTCACGCTGTGGCCGGGCCAGGACGGGGCGGAGTCGAGCGCCCGCTTCGAGGTCCTCCTTGAAGGCATCCAGGAGGGCGAGGCGAGGATCTTCCTGGAGCAGGCCCTCGACCGCCGCCTCGTGACCGGCGAGTTGCTGGAGCGGGCTCAGCGGACGCTGTTCGACCATTACCAGGCCACCTGCTTCTTCCAGAACAAACTCTGCATCTTCGAACTGGAGAAGTATCACCACGGCTGGCAGGAGCGGTCGCGGGCACTGTACCAAGTTGCCGCCGAGGTTGCGGGGCGAGTCAGGCCGACGGGGCCGGCGAAGGCCCCTGCGTCCAACTTGCCGCCGCGGCCAGGGGTGAGCCGATGAACCCGCCCCTGGGCGTGCGCGGGAGAGTCGCTTTTATCGCCGCAGGCGCGGCGGCGATTGCGCTGCTCATCTGGCCGGCCGATGTGGCGCGGGGCCTGATCGACCCGAAGTTCACCCCGGTCCACCTGGTCTCCGCCTCGACGCTCATCGCGACGGGCAACCTGGAGTCGGGCGACTGCGCAGACCTGTGGCGCCTCAGGCGGGTCGAGGTCCTGAAGGGCGACAAGGCCCAGGCCCCCGACGGCATCGCGTTCAGCCTTGCCGGGGCCGCCGCGCAGGAGCGCGAACCGCTCGGAACCCTGCTCGCCGAGAAGGGCGACAAACCCGCCATCCTCTTCCGTTCCCGCCGCAATGATGAGAAGGGGCTGGCGTACCTGCACGTCGCCGACCAGTGGCTGGAAGTGCAGGCGGCGGGCGAGGGACGCTGGAACATCCTGCGCACCGCTCCACAGATGACCGGCGCCTATGCCGGCAGTTCCGACATGCTCGTGCGGATGACCCGCTACATCCTGACCGACCCGGCGGCGACGGTGCCGGTCTCGGCCCGCATCGGCTGGATGCAGGAGAGGGCACGGCTGGGCAAGGTTGACGGCACGATCGCCGGCATGCAGGCCCTCGTGCTCCGCGGCGGGGGGGGCACGTGCCTCTTCGTCGCATCGGGCGGCGGAGACCGCCTCTTCCAGGCCAAGCAGAGCGACGAAGTCTTCGAGGATCTGACGAGCCGGGCCATGCTGAATACGCGATCCCGCCGGTTCATCTGGATGGACCTCGACGGCGACGGCCAGGCCGAACTCGTCAGTTGGGATGGCAAGGCAATCACCGTGCGGCATGCGGCGGACGGCGCGACGTTGAAGCCTCTCGGGGAGGACCTGGAACTCGGCGGCGAGGTCCTCGGCTTGGCGGCATGCAGCCTGCCGGACGGGTCACCGGCCGTCCTCGCGAGCAACGCGGGGCTGCCAATGCTCCTCAGGCGCAGCGCTGATGGCAAGTGGCGGAAACAGGACCTGCCCGGGGGCGAAACAATCGCTTCCGCCGGCCGGGCGCGGATGGCCTGCATCGTGGCCGACCTCGACAATGACGGCTGGTGGGACGTCCTCCAGCCGCGCGAGGCCGGCGGCATCCTCTGGCGGGGCGGCCGCACGGGCTTGGCCGCGCCGGTTCGGTGCGATGTCACCAACGCCGACGAGGGGGCGCACTTCGCCCTCGGCGACTTCGACCAGGACGGGTTCCTCGATATCTTCATCGGCGGCGCCCAGAAGATCGAACTCTGGGAGAACGACCGCAAAGGGAATTTCCGGCCGGTGGCACGGGCCTCCGGCAGCCTCGCCTACAAGATCAGGGCAGGCATCTCCGGCTGCACGGCGGCGGACCTGAACCACGATGGCCGTCCAGACCTGTGCCTGCTCTACCCGGACGCCGAGATCGCCTACCATTTCAACCGGGGCTTCCGCTGCTTCGGCGAGGAAGGCGACGTGGTGCTGGCCGGACCGGGGCCCGCCCTACTAACTGGCGGGGCGGCTGGTCAACTTGCCTGCGCTGTGGCCGACTATAACGGCGACGGCTCGCTGGACCTGGCGGTCGCCCTGGCCGACGGGGAGGTCTCGTGCTTCTACAACGATGCCTACTCCAGGCCCCTCGTCTCGGTCGGCCTGAAGAAAACCATCGGGCCGCTCACGGTCAGCGTCTGGCGGGGCCGGCCGGCCTGGTGCATGGGAGCGATGGCCATCAGCGGCCCGCAACCGAAGGCCTTCTTCGGCCTTCGCGGCAGCGGCCCGGCAACGATCCGGTGGAATCCGCCCGGCCGGCCCCAAGAGACCCGGCAGGTCGAAGTTCCCGAGTCCCCGCCCGAGGGCGGCATCGAGGTGTTGCTGGAGCCGTAGAAAAGAACCCGCCCTGCGGACTGGCCCGCCCTACTGACTGGCGGGACTTTAGAGATCCTGGACCCCTTTCTTTTCCAAACCGCCTACGATGCCTCTAACGTCATCCGCCGCGCAAATTTGCGCGGCGGGTCGGGAGACCCGCCGCGCGAACACGCAAAGTTAAAATGCTCTAGTTCTCCCGCGCCGCGCCAGTAGCCTGCGCACCAACCTGGGGGGCGATCTCCTCCCACCCGACCACCCGGTTGCGGCCAAGCGCCTTGGCGGCATAGAGGGCGGCATCGGCACGGCCAATCGCATCCTGCGCCGTGTCGCCTCTCTCGACGTGGCTCACCGACACGCCGAAACTGGCACGGATCGGGATTTCCACACCGCCGTGCCTGGCGGGCGTCTGCTCGATTATCTGCCTGAGGTGATTTGCAAGGTCCACCGTGCTCTCATACGTCGCATCCGGTATCAGCAGGAGGAATTCCTCGCCGCCGTAGCGCGAGACGATATCGCTCGCCCGCAGCCGGCTCTTCAGGATCTTCCCCACGTGCATCAGGACGGCATCGCCGGCCGCGTGACCGTACGTGTCGTTGGTGGACTTGAAGTGGTCCAGGTCGATCATGATGAAACCCAGGGGGCGACCGCTTCGCCGGGCACGCGCGGTCTCGAAGTCCAGCAGAAAAGACGCCTGGCGGCGGCTGAGCAGCCCCGTCAGGAAATCCGTTGCAGCCACCTGCTGGAGAGCCACGTTCGAACGCTGAAGGTCGTCACGCATCTTCCTCAGGTCGCGGACCCACAGCAGCAGGCCCGCCAGAACGGCCACGTACCCCCCCGCCTGCGTGCACACCACGTCCCACGCAACGTTAGGCGACTTAATGACCGCCTCCGGCGCAAAGTACAGTTGCAGGCACTCCGACGCCACCATGCACAGCAGGCCCACGCACACAACCGCATACGAACGCAGTTGACCCCCCAACCACCGGCGAAGGAACGGAACCCCGAACAACGTCCCGATCAGCACAACCAGCCGGATAAGACTCCCGGAAAGTTCCCATGTGTTCATGGCGCCGTGCGACCCCCTGATCTGGTTCACGCGCCCCCTGGTTCAACCCTGTGTTTATCGGCAATGAGGGCCTGATGAGTTCAGCCGTACTTCGCCCGCCCGCCGCAGGGCTACCCTGGCACGGCAGGCGTGCCGTGGCCTGACGGCGGGCCGCAGGCGGATTGCTCGGAACCCGTCGCCGTTTCGTTTAAGCCGCCGCCGACCTCGTTTAGCCGTCGCCGCAAACGGCGATGGTCGATAACCGCGCTTCCGTGCGCGGCAGCGGCTAAACGTGGTCGCACGTAAGTGCCATTTTTGCAAAAACACTTACATCAATTTGGACCTCCGAAACGGCAAAAAAACGCATTTTCGGACC
>CAYGWP010000032.1:0-13518 GCA_964353455.1 uncultured Anaerolineales bacterium | reverse complement strand
GTTGGCGCTGGGCATATCCTGCCAGACCCTGAGGCCCCATTTGTCGCACCAGTAATACCAGCGTTCCGGCTCGATCTTGACGTGCTTGCGGCACATGTTCATGCCCAGTTTACGAGTCATCTCGATATCATATCGAAGCGCCTCGTCGGTCGGGGCGGCGTAGATGCCGTCGGGCCAGAATCCCTGGTCGAGCGGGCCGATCTGGAAGACGAACTGCCCGTTCAGCATGAGGCGCGTTATGCCGCCGGCATCCTTCCCGAGCGAGATCTTCCTCATGCCGAAGTAACTCGCCAGTTCGTCGCTCGTCTTGCCCCCCTGCTTCATCGTGATCTTAAGGTCGTAGAGGAACGGCGAGTCCGGCGACCAGAGTTTCGCGCCGGGGACGGCGATGCGGAGTTCCTCGCCGGGCTTCCCTGATGCGCGGCCGATTTCCTTGGCGCCGTCGAGGACGACCGCCTCGACCGCGGCGCCCTCGGCCGCAGCGCGGGCCGTGGCGGCCACGCGCACCGCCCCGCCATCGACATCGGGCGTGATCCGCAGGTCCTGGACGCCCGCCTCCGACATCGGCTCAAGCCACACCGTCTGCCAGATGCCGGAACAAGGCGTGTACATAATTCCGCCGGGCCTCTTGATGGAATTGATGTTCTGCTTGCCCTTCGGCTCGCCGTTCTTGCCGGTGGCATCCCAGACGCGGACCACGAGTTCGTTCGCGCCCGGCCGCAGGGCCTCGGTGATGTCGAATGAGAACGGGTCGTACCCGCCGCGATGGACGCCCATCTCCCGGCCGTTCACGAAGACCGCGGCCTCCCAGTCAACCGCCTCGAAGTTGAGCATTATCCGCCGGCCCGCCCACCCGCCGGGCACCTCGAACGTGCGGCGGTACCACAGGTGCTCGGTGTCCTCCAGGGCGCGCATCACGCCCGACAGGGCAGACTCGATCGGGAACGGGACGAGTATGCGGCCGTCGTACTTGGCGGGCGCGGGGGCGTCCTTGGGCGTGACGGCGTACTGCCAGAGGCCGTTGAGGTTCCGCCACTCTTGGCGGACCATCTGCGGCCGCGGATACTCCGGGTGGACCTTGCCGGGCGACACATCCTTCGTCCACCGCGTGGAGAGCGGCCCCGCCGCCGGTTTCCACGGCTCCTCCGCAGCCATCGCCGGCGCCGCCCGCAGGAGGAGTACGCCGGCCACTATCAGGAGGATCGACAATCCACTGGCGCCGATATGCATGATGTGTTCCTTTCTCGTGTCTGGTCTTGGATCACAGGGCTACGCCGAGGAAGCAGTGGTAATTGCCGCGATACAATCATTCCAGGCCATCTTGACGGACTTGGGGACGTCATCGGCCTCAAGAGACTTGGCCATTTCGGCCAGGAAGATATCCCTGCCTTTCCGGCCCAGGGTCGCAAGGGTCATCACAATCCACTGGCGGATTTCGAGGAAGTTGACCTCGTGCCCCTGCGAGAAGTACTGGCGCGCCTGTGCCACAACATCCTCCTGCTGGCCTCCTTCTTTGACGAAGAACAGGTAGTCCTCGATGCCGGTTGGCGCGATCTTGGTGTTGAACGTGGCGACAACGCGAGAGCGGTCAACCGATCTCTCGGTGACCTCCGCGGCCATGAGTATCCGGCCGCCGGCCCGGATGCTGATGTCGCCGCCGGCACCCGACGCCGCGTCCGCCACGTTGATGCCTTTCGACTCAACGGCCCACTTCAGGCCGAAGAAGCCCTTGATGGCCGAGAAGGCGGCGACGACCAGCAACACCGGAAACCGCCCGCCGCTGGGCACGTCGAGCAACCGCGAGATGAGATTTTCGCATTGCTCCAGACTGACGCGGCGAAGCCTGGATATGACAATGTGTGCCGATTCCCTGAGCTCCGCGAACTTGTATAGCACATACCGAACCATGCCGCGAAGGGCCTTGTCGCCCGAGCCTGCTTCGATTGCCGCGAGCAGGCCCAGAAGTGCGTCGTAGCCCTTCTTGTCGCGCAGGCCGCCGCGCGTGGAAGCCTCAAACAGGACGGACCGCCTGAACACGCTCAGGTACGGGCCGCGCGACGCCGGAATCCGTTTGTCGTGCAGAAAAGGGTTGACCGCCTTTTCGTCCAGGGTCCGGCCGTTAAAGGCGCTCGGCCCCTGCCCCACGTAGGGCTGCCGGATGTTGATCGCCTTGTCCTGAATCCGGGCGATGAGGCAGCCAAGAAGCACCTCTCGATATGCCTGCACCGACGTGGCAAAGAGGACTTCGCAGTGATCGGAAACGGCCTTGTCAACCTTGGGCGGGAACCCGGCGATCAGATCGGCCTCGGCCTGGGCGAAGACATCCTCAAGGAGGCGGCGGGCTTTCGCGTAGTCCAGAGACGGCAATGGCGTCCCTTTCAGTAGTTGGCCCAGAGCGCTTCCTGGCGCATCTTCTTGACGGAATGGCAGAGTTTCGGCGGCGCATCATACCGCCGCCAGTTCTTGTAGAGGGAGTCCATCAGGTCGCAACGGTAACCGGAAATCGCCGCCTTTCCTTTGACGCGATGGAGGGCCTCGGCCAGTTTGCGATGGTCGGCATCGTGCATCTCATACTCGTAGGCCTTGTCATCGCCGCGGGACTCGTGCGGATACGGCGGATCGCAGTAGAAGAACGTGCCACGCTCGTCGTAAAGGGAGACGACCTCAAGCGCGGGGCGGTTCTCGATCTGCACCCGCAGAAGCCGCTCGGCGATCTCCGGCCGCATCTGGACGCTTCCGAGCCACCGCGAAACCACGCCCGACATGCCCGCGCGGCTGGTGTTCTTGCAGTTGGCCCACCGGCCCAGGGAGGCCGTCTGCGCCAGGCCCGTCCGCGCCTGCCGCGCTCGCACGAAGAACCGCCGGGCTCGCTCAACGTCCGAAAGACCCGGGTCCTCCGTCTGGAGCGCCAGGTAGAACTCCTCGCGCGAGAACGGCGTCAGACCGATCGCCTCAACCAGTTTCTTCTTCTTGTCGCGCAGCACCCGGAAGAAGTTGGCCACCTCGCCGTCAATATCGTTGTAGGTCTCCACCGGCGACGGATCGCGGTTCAGCAGGACTGCCGCAGACCCGCCGAACGGTTCGCAGTAGTGGTGGCACTTGATCAAGAGCGGAAGAAGCCAATTTAGGTGGCTGAACTTCCCGCCGTACCAGCCGAAGGCGATCAGGCCGCGGCCTCTCGCCTTGGGTTTCTCCGCAACGGAAACGTCCATGTCCTCAAGCAGTCCGTTCGTGAATATCTTCGACGGCGTCCGCGGCATGTCCTTCTCCACAAGGCGCCATCCCGTGCCGATGGCCGCCGGAACCAATATAGTGAGCGGGGCCGGAAAATCAACGGGGTCGGCTGCGGCCGTCGGACTTGATTTTCTCGAGCGCGGCCGTCAGGCGCGCGACGACCTGCGGCTCGCTGGTATAGAGGTTCTTCGTCTCGGCCGGGTCGGCGGCCATGTCGTACAACTGGCCGGGCGGGTCGGCGGGGCTGCCCTTGCCGTCCCATCCGCCGGAGCCACGGCCGATGACGAGTTTCCATCGCCCGTCGCGGATGGCGAACATGCCGTCGATCGAGTGATGGACCACCGGGCCGCGGATGGGCCGCGCGTGCTCTGCCCCCGTAAGGGCCGGGAGGACGCTGAAACTGTCTTCGGCGGCATCGGCAGGCAGGTCGGCCCCCGCGACGGCTGCGCAGGTAGCCATGAAGTCCACCAGGCAGATCGTCTCATCGCACACGCCGCCGGGCTTGATGCGGCCGGGCCACCGGGCGAGGAACGGTTCGCGGTGTCCGCCGTCCCAGATGTCGCTCTTGCGGCCGCGGAGGCGGCCGTTCGGCAGGTGGCCGAACTCGGTCATAGGCAGGTTCGTCGATCCGTTGTCGCTCGTGACGATAAGAAGGGTACTCTCGCGCATGCCGGCGGCATCCAGCGCCCGCACCACCTCGCCGACGGTCCAGTCAACCTCGTGGACGAAGTCGCCATACGGGCCGGCCTGGCTCTTGCCCTTGACGAAGTCGGCCGGGGCCACCGGCGTGTGCGGGGCCGTGAGGGCGAAATAAAGGAAGAGCGGCCTGTCGGGCGACTTGGCGGCATGGTCGGCGATGCACCCGACGGCCTTCTTCGTCAGGGTCGGGAGGACGTCCACGGCGCGGAAGCCGGGCTCGCGGGCGCCCGCCCGGAGGAACTCGGCCTTGTCGCCCATGGCCGTCGGCAGGCCGACGACGTGGTTGTTCTCAATATAGATATATGGAGGCATGTCTAGAGACGCCGAGATGCCGAAGTAGTAGTCGAAGCCGACGTCCGTCGGCCCGCCGCGGACGGGCTTGGTGAAGTCGATGTTCGGCTGCCCTGCGTAGGTGGTCTTGTCGTCGGGCGAAAGACCGGCCGCTTCGCGCTTCGCCCAGTCCAGGCCCAGGTGCCACTTGCCGATGCACGCCGTCCGGTATCCCTGGCCGCGAAGCATCGCCGCAACCGTCAGGCGGCCCGGCTCGATCAGCGGAGGGCTATAGCCGCCCAGGACGCCCCGCTTCAGGCTGGTCCGCCACGAGTATCGGCCCGTCAGGACGCCGTACCGCGTTGGCGTGCAGACGGCCGACCCTGAGTGAGCATCGGAGAACCGCACGCCCTCCGATGCAAGGCGGTCCATGTTCGGCGTGGGGACCTTGGAGTCGGGGTTATTGCATCGCGGGTCTCCGTAGCCGAGATCGTCGGCCAGGATGAAGACGATGTTGGGCTTGCGCGCGCCGCCCGCCTTGGCCGCCATCAGCCATGACGGCGCTGCTACCGCCGCCGCGCCCGCTCCGACTGCCCGGAGAAAACCACGCCGGGTGAATCCGCATGCCTGCGCCACGGTCAACTCCTTTTCGCCACGCGGTCGTTCCACTGTTTGAGGATGTCCAGGAGCCTCTGCCGCTCGGCGGCCCGCGCGGCATCGGCCACAAGGTCGGTCATTTCGTACGGGTCGGCATCGAGGTTGAAGAGGTGTTCCGGCGCGAGTTCCGGGCGTCGGGCAACCAGTTTCATCGCGCCCTGCCGGACCATGCACCAGCCGCGCATCTCGGCGAAGACCGGCCGCGCGGGGTCGGCCGCCCCGCCGCGGACCACCCGGGCGAGGTCGGCGCCCTCGGCCCCCTGCTTCGGCGGAAGGCCCGCCAGGCCGAGGCAGGTCGGCAGGAAATCGACGCTCGCGACCGGGGCCTTCGCCACCAGGCCGGCGGGACACCCGGGGGCGCGGACAATCAGCGGAATCCGCGTGGATTCCTCCCACGCCACGCCCTTGTTGGTCAGGCCGTGGCTGCCGGCCATGTCGCCGTGGTCGGAGGTGAAGACGACGGCCGTCGTGTCCCGGAGGCCCAGGCGGTCCATGGCCGCGAGCAGGCGCCCGACGTTGGCGTCCAGTTGCGCCACCATCGCGTGATAGAGGCATAGATACATATCAAGATTGCCGCCATACTTCTTGAAGACCGGGTCGTTCTCGCGCGGCTTGGGGGCGGGCGGGCTCGCGGTGGGGGTGTACGGCTCGACGTCGGAGCAGTTGGGGCGCCGCGTGACGCGAGCGCCGGCGAACATGGCCTCGTACTCGGGCGACGGCTGGAGCGGATAGTGCGGGTTCTGATACGAGATGAAGAGGGCGAAGGGCCGGCCCGCCATCCGCCCCAGGCGCTCTATGGCGATGTCGGTAGTGGCGTCGGTCCGGTGCTTCGAGAAGTCGATGCGGCGGCCTTCCTCATCGAAGAAGCAGACGTTGCTCGTGTAATCGTTGTAGCACTGGTAGCCGATGAACTCCTGGAAACCGCCGCGCAGTTCGGGCGGGATGGCCACGTTGCCGGCCCCGCCCAGGTGCCACTTGCCGATGTAGCCCGTGCGGTATCCGCCTTCGTTCAGGCATGCGGCCAGGGTCTTGTCGCCCTTTGGCAGCGGCCGTTCGTTCGCGAGGATGCCCGTCTCGGAACCGTAGCGTCCGGTGAAGAGGGTCCCGCGGAACGGCGTGCAGACGGGGGCCGAGGAGTAGGCGGCGCGGAATAGCGTCCCCTCTTTCGCCAGGCGGTCGAGGTTGGGCGTGCGGTACTCGCCGTCGCCCATGCACCCAAGCGCGAAGCCGTGCATCTGGTCAGCGAAGAGAAAGAGCAGGTTCGGGCGTGCCGGACGAGACTCCGCGGCCGCCGCCGGCAGCGCGAGCGCCGCCGCGCCCAGCCCCGCATATCCGAGGAACTGCCGGCGTTTCATTGCGGCTCCTTTCCACTTTCTGCGGCACGCAACCTGAAATACTCTGACGGGGGAAGCACGGTCACCCCGCCCAGTACCTGTCCGAAGTACGGCCCGAAGTGCGTCTTGTCACCCGTGAGAAGATACTTGGCGCCAACCCTGATTGCCGCAAGTAAGATGGGCCGGTCCTTGGCCACAAGGCTTACCCCGTCCGGAAGCGCGGTCTCCCCTTGCACCTGAGCCTCAATGCGAAGGCGAGAAAGCAAGGCCCGCAACTCAGGCACGCGCTGCGGCCGGTCCTCGGTCAGGTTGCCCATTGCCTCGGCAGCGGCATAGTCGGACGTCCAGAGTTGGATGTCTTTCAGTTCCCACAACCTGCGCAGAGGCGATACGTCTCGGTATGCGGCTGCATAAACGACATTCGCATCGAGAAAGACGCGGTCCACAGGTCACACCCCAGGGGGCTTGGAGTGGTTGATCTTGTCGGGGTCGAGGCCCATGCGGCAAACCTCCGCCACGGCGGCGGCATAGTCCTCGGCATCCACCGCGTTAGTGAGGAGGAATTCGGCCCGCCGCTCAGGAGTGTATCGTTCGAACGGCATCACGATGCCAGGCCTGAGAAGGATGCCATCGGCCCGCTCCTCGGCCAGAACCATCGAGCCTTCCCTTATTCCAAACCGCTTGCGCAACCGCGCCGGAATCACCACCGTACCCCGTTTCCCCACTTTGGCTGCTTCTATATTCGCCATAGTCGCGCTCCTGCCGGAAGTGCAGATATTCAGACTATCGGAATCTCCGACATCATTCTACGCCAATTCCCCGCCTTGTCAAGGCGGTAACCGGAGATTCCGAGGTCCCCCAGTAGTCTCACGAGCCGCCTACTTGCCGAAAACCACCTCCCACGCCACCTCGCGGGTGGCGGGGCTATTGATGAGGATGCGGAGGGTCGGGCCGTCGGCCTTGAGGTCGGCCGAGACGCCGGCGGCGGCATCGGCGGCGGAGACGGCGGCGCTCGCGGGCTTGCAGCCGCCGGTCGTGATGCGAAGTTCGTACGGGTCGCCCGCGACCACTCGCGAGCGGCCCGCGAGGACGTTCCTCGCGGCGTTCCACTCAAGGGCCGCCACGTCCACGAGCCCCTGGGTGACGTGCCGCGAGGTGCTCACGAGTTGCGGCCGACCGGCGGCGCGCACGAGCGAGATGACGCGGCAGGAACTCGGCCGCATCTGGAACTCCCGCCGCAAGGCGAACTCCGGAACGGACTCGTTCTCCCAGAAATCGAACCCCACGTAGCGGTCCTGGGGTCCGGCGGCAAGGCCCGCCTTCGCGAGGTCAAGGACGATCTTGCCGGGAGCGGCGGCGTCCCACTGGAAAAGGCCGACGATGTCGCGAGCCGCCTCGCCCTGCCCGCCGCGCAGATGCCAGACCTGCGGCAGGGGCTGCTCGAAGAGGTCGATGGGCCGGCCGCAGACCCCGGCGTTCGGCATGGTGCGCTTGACGACGTCGAGTTTCTCGGGCGGCAGGCCCGGCAGCCACTCGCTCACCACGGCCAGGTCGCCCGCCAGCGAGATCATGGAACCCCACGCCCGCGCCTGGTCCAGGGTCAGCGGGTCGCGGAGCATGAGGCAATCGGGGTCGTTATGCCAGACGCGGTGATTGAAGAAGTACAGCCGCGCGGCCTGCGGCACGGCGGTGCGGGTGATGGAAGACCACTTTTCGCCGATGTCGGCCCCCACGCGCATTGCGTCAACGAGGCCGAACGAGGCCCCGAGGGTCCGCATGTTCTGGGCGATATTACATCCCAAGATATACACATCCTTACCGGCGGCCTCGCGCACGAGTTTCAGGCCGTCGCGGTACGCCTCGACGTTCGTCTTCGCGGGGTCGTGGAAGACGGCGTCGCCCAGGCCGTCGGGCCGGTACGCCGGCGACGGGTACAGGATGCTCACGGCCATGCCGCTCCAGAGTCCATCAATCTTGATATATTTATATCCCCACTCGCGGCACATGCGGCTGACGACGCCCGCCAGGAACGCCCGCGCGGCGGGGTGCGTCATGTCGAGGCAGTCGCCCGCCCACTTCACGGAGTACACCTTGCCGTCGTCGCGGTGGACGAACCAGTCGGGGTGCCCGGCCAGCGCGGGGGCCTTGATGACGGACCAGCCGAACGGTATGAACCAGATGCCGGCCGTGAGGCCGGCCGCGCGGATCGCGTCGGCCGTCTCCTTCATGCCGCGCGAGTACGGCCCCTTCGGGTTGTACGCGGTGTAGTCGCGGCTGCCGACCTGCCAGCCGTCGTCGATCTGGAGGAAGTCGAAGCCGAAGTCGGCGAGTTTCTGGTCTCGGCAGAACTTGGCAAGTTCCGCCATGCGGTCCTGGTCGAGGGCGCGGGCGTGGTACCACGTGCAGTAGCCGCTCGGGCACTTGCGGAGGACGATGGAGTTGGCCCGGGCGACGGCGTCGGCGTAGGCCTCGAGGCCCGCGAGGGCGTCGTCGAACCATCCGACGGCGAGCGTCTCGCCATCGGCCGACCCGCCGGGCGGAACGAGGAGGCGGCCGTATTCCGACCGGGCCTCCAGGGCAACCGACTTGCCCTGCGGCCGCCCGGTCACCACGCCTGAGCCGCGGTTGTGCGTCAGCCATCCGGCGACCGCGCCGCCGCGGTCGGCCGGGCGGACCACCGCCAGGAAGGAGTAACTGGTTTTCTCCTTGTCGGCCGGGCCGAGACCGTCGCAGCCGAAGAACCGGAGGCCGGCCTGGTCGCCCGCCGAGACCGATGCCGAGAAGGGCGTAAGGTCCTTCACGACAATCGGCTGCTTCGACTCATTAACAATCTTGATGCTTGTGCATACGAACGGCAGCCCCTCGTAGAGGCGGACGGTCTGTGCCGCGCCCGCGCGGCGGACCTCGATGGCCTTGCCCTGGCCGAGGGCATCGCGGCAGTCGATGATGCGGGCGGCCGCCCCGTCGCCGGCGGCATCGGGCCAGAGCGCGGCCGATTCCAGAAACGCCGCCCCTCCGCGCCGGGCCGAGAGCCGCCGCTGCTTCAGGTCATACGTCACCTGTAGGTCGCCGGACTCCAGCCTGATGGTGTCGCCCTCCTGCTGAGCCTTGACGGCCATGGCGGGCCCTGCCTTTCCCACCGCCTCGGCGCAGAGTGCGCCGGCGGTCCACGCACACATCAGAACGCCAACCGCAGCCGGAATCAGGAATCGCATGGTCAGGATCCTTTGGGTCGCCGGTCCGATTATGCGCGGGAGCAGGGATTGTGCAAGGGTTTGCGGGAGCGTCGGGCGGATTATCGGCCAATTGACCCGCATCGAAAAGAGTTTATAATGATGAGGATATAACCCGTCCGCACGCGAAGGAGGTATCAGACCAACCACGTGAGAGAACTCAAGCAGACCCGGCGCAGCGTCGTCCGCGAACGGGCGGTGCTGGTTGAAGTGATTGTCGATTCCGGCGATCGCCCCGACGGACACCGCGACCGCCTGGAGGAACTCGTGCGTCTGGCCGATTCGGCCGGGGCAGAGGTCGTCGCCACGCTGACCCAGCGGCGAAGGGGCATCCACCCCAGCACCTACATCGGCCACGGCAAGGTCGAGGAGCTGGCCAACCTGGTGAAGGAGGAGCGCGCCCAGGTGGTGATCTTCGACAGCGACCTCTCCCCCGCCCAGTTGCGGAACCTCGAGAAGGCCATCGACTGTAAGGCCATCGACCGCAGCGAACTCATCCTCGACATCTTTGCCGCGCGGGCGCGGACCCTTGAAGCACGGCTCCAGGTGGAACTCGCGCAACTCGAATACATCCTCCCGCGACTTAAGCAGATGTGGTCTCACCTTTCGCGCATGGAAGGCGGCGGCATAGCCACCCGCGGACCCGGCGAGACGCAACTCGAAAGCGACCGCCGCATCGCACGCAAACGCATAACGGACCTGAAGCACCGCCTGGCCGAGATCGACGCCCGAAAGGAACGCGAGGTCCAGTCGCGAGGCGCCGCCCTCACTGTGGGCCTGGTGGGCTACACGAACGCCGGCAAGTCCAGCCTCCTCAATGCCCTGACCGGGTCCGACGCGTACGTGGCCGACAAACTCTTCGCCACGCTCGACACGCGGACGCGGGCCTGGCGCCTGCCGCACCATCTGACGGCGCTCCTCTCGGACACGGTCGGCTTCATCCGCGACCTGCCGCATCACCTTGTCGCCAGTTTCAAGGCCACGCTTGAGGAGGCGGTCCACGCGGACCTCTTGCTGCACGTGGTCGATGTTTCGACCGCCCACGTGGCCGCCGACATGGATGCCGTCCGGGCGGTCCTGGCGGAAATCGGCTGTAGCGACAAGCCGCAACTCGTGGTCCTGAACAAGGCCGACCTGGTGGACGACCCGATGCACCTGGACCTGGTGCAGCGGAGGCTGCCGGAGTCGGCGGCCGTCAGCGCGAAAACAGGCCTGGGTCTTGAGGACTTGACCCGCCGCGTGACGGAGCGCCTGGCCGGGCCGCTGCGCGAGATTTCGATCCGCGCATCCGCCGGCGACGGGCGGCTCCTGGCCTGGATCGAGCAGCACGGCACGGTCCTCGAGCGCCACATGGATGACGGCGAGATCGTCCAGACCGTGCGGCTGCCCGAGCGGCTGGTGGGGGAGATACAGAAGTTCAAAGTTCAAAGTTCAAGGTTCAAAGTGCACGGTTCAGAGTTCAAAGTTGAAGACGAGGCATAGCAGTTCGAGCGGCGGGGGAACACCAATGGCCAGCGGATTCCGGAAGCGCGACGCGGCGGGTTGGGCGATCGTCCTGGCGGGGCTGATCGGCACGGGTATATTGGCGCCTGTGGCGCGCGGCCAAGGCACGCAGGAGAAGATCTACCTGGCGTATCCGGCGACGCCGGGCAAGGCTCCGCCGCCCGCATACATGATCGTCATCACGTATCCGCGGGGAATAAGGCCGTCCTCGACCGAAGGGTTGCCTGCCGGCAGCCGCATCCAAGGCAACAAGATACTGCTGCCCGCGGGGCAGGCCCTGCCTACGACGTTCACCCTGGGGCTCGGCGTGGCGACCGAGGTGCCGGCCTTTGTGCAGTTTCCGGAGACGGTGACCCCGCCGGTTCGGACGCCGATTCTGACGCCGATCAAGGTCCCGTTGCCAACCACAACCTGGCCTCAGTCAGCCGAGCCTCAGGCAGCCGATCCGCTCGATCTTGGGTCGGCCTCATTCAAGGGGCCGGACGGGACGGTTGACGATGCCTCGGTCGCGCTTGCCCAGAGGGGCACCCTGGATGCCCTCAACAAGGAACTTGGCGTGCAACTCCGCGCGGCCGAGACGCCGCACTTCCTCATTTTCAGCGACGCCGAACCGGCCCTTATCGGCCAGCACATGAAGATCGCTGAACACATGTACGCCCGTATGTGCAAGGAGTTGGACCTGGACCCGACGCACCGCTGCTGGAACGGCAAGTGCCTGATTGTTGTGTTTGCCGACGCCGCAAAGTACGAGGACTACATGAGGCGCTTCACGCCCGCCGGAAAGGGCTACCGGGCGGAGAGTCTGCCGGCCTATTGCGATACCAGGGAAACCTTCCGCGGCATAAAGACGCCCCGGGTATTCTTCTCGCCGCTGGCGTCGGAGCCTGGTGATATCATGAGGTACGAGGCGCAGATGCTCGTGTACGGCTACATGCACCCCGCCATACCGCCTCCGTGGATCCAGGAGGGGCTGACCTGCTACATTGCGTTCGCCGAGTCGCCGGGGACGCGCCAAAGGTACCTCGGCGAGGCGGCAGCCGCCGCGAAGGCCGGCACTTCCCTGGCCGAGTTGCTCCCGAAGCCGGACCTTTTCGCCAATCCGGCGCGAGGCCGCGGCATAGCCTACTCGGTCAACCAGATACTGCTGGAGATGGGCCGGCCGCAGTTCAAGGCGTTCCTCCAGGCCATCAAGCAGAAGCAGCCCTGGGACCGGGCGATTAGCGGCGCGTACGGCGTCACCCTGGCCGACGTGGACCGCCGGTGGCGCGCCGAGATGGCCAAGGCTGCGCCCGGGCAGGTGGCGGCCGTTCCGCCGGCGCCGCAGCCGCCGGCCGTCATCCGCCAGATCCCCGACCAGAGGCCGGACCAGCCGGCCCAGCCCGGCAAGACCGTTTCGGTCGGGGGCTACAATATTCCCGTCAAGGAGGTTGACAAGTTCCTGTTCGGCCCCGACACAAAGGACCCCCTGTGCCGGCTGTCGGGCAACTGGCGGGCCGCCGACGGGACGATCAACCAGACGGCCTTCACGACGGCGCAGCGGGGCACGCTGGACGGCCTCAACAAGTCGCTTGGCGTGCGGCTGCGGCTGGTCGAGACCCCGCGGTTTATCATCTTCTCCGATGCCGACGCCGCCATGACCGACTTACTCGTCAAGGGCTGCGACGCCCTCTACGCCAACCTCTGCAAACAGTTCGACTTCGGCGCGCGGGACCGCGTGTGGGACGGCAAGTGCTGCGTGCTCGTCTTCGGCAGCAGCGTGTCTTACGAGACCCGGGCGAAAAAGTTCGACGATATGGCCGCCGATTTCTCGGCCGAAGCAACCCCGGCCTACGCCAGCGTGATTGGTGG
Organism: uncultured Anaerolineales bacterium; assembly: GCA_964353455.1. GTDB lineage: Bacteria > Planctomycetota > Phycisphaerae > FEN-1346 > FEN-1346 > CAYGWP01. The sequence goes on along the minus strand of CAYGWP010000032.1, from coordinate 740 downwards.
GCCGCCCGGCGTGCCACGACTGGCCTACATGTGCTTCTCAAGCGGGCGGCGCGACCCGGACGCCGTCGTCCACGAGGTAACACACATTTTCTTCAAGGCGTACGCCAGTCCCGGCAAACTCCCGCTCTGGCTCCAGGAGGGGGTGGCCGTATTCATGGAGGTTGTGAACGATCCGAAGATGCGCGGGACGTATCTGGGGCCCGCCGTCCGGTTCGCCAGGAGCGGGAGCGCGATGTCTTACTTCTACGGCATCGCCGCGCCCCGCGACTTCAAACCCGATCATTATTGCGTCGCTTATTCGCTGGTCGAGATGCTGGTGGCCCGCGACCGGACGAAGTTCAAGGCATTCGTCCAGGGCATCAGGGACGGCAAGTCGGCCGAAGATGCGATGAAGGCATCCTATGCTTTCGGACTCTCGGACTTGGAACGCCAATGGAGGGTCTGGATCATGAGCCCGGGCATCGCCAAGTTCGACACGGGCGGACCGAGCACGCCCGGGATGAAGTTCTCACCCGCGAACACTACCGACAAGTGACCGGGCTGTCGCCGTCAGCCCCCCGCCGAATACACCGGGGGCCGAGCGCGTCAAGGCGTATAATGTCGCGGAGGCGTATGAGGTCACACGGCAAGAGGACAATGCGGTGGATGATGCCGGCGGCCATTGCGGTCGTCATGTGTTCGTGCGCGGCCGTCGGCCAGGCCGCGGACCAGCCGCCCGCAGGGCCGACGGTCGCCCGCCC
>CAYGWP010000031.1:0-5233 GCA_964353455.1 uncultured Anaerolineales bacterium | reverse complement strand
CCTCGAGGCGATGCAGGAGCGCCACGTGACGGTCGGCGACACGACCTACCCCCTGCCGGCGCCCTTCTTCGTCCTCGCCACGCAGAATCCGATCGAGCACGAAGGCACGTACCCGCTGCCCGAGATCCAGCAGGACCGGTTTATGTTCAGCCTCATCATCGACTACCTGCCGAAGGACCAGGAACTGGCGGTCGTGATCGCGACGACCGGGTCGAAGGTCGAGGACATCTCGGTCTGCATGGACGGCCACGAACTGCTGGCGTACCAGCAGATCGTGCGTCAGACGCCGGTGGCCGAGCCGATCATCCGCTATGCGGTGGCCCTGGCCTCCAGGAGCCGGCCGTCGGAGCCGGGGGCGCCGCAGTTCATCAAGGATTACGTGTCGTGGGGGGCTTCGATCCGCGGGTCGCACTACATGATTTTGGGCGCGAAGGCCCGGGCGGTGCTTGCCGGGCGTCCGTGCGTCTCGGTCCAGGACGTGCAGTCGGTGGCGCTGCCGGTCCTCAGGCACCGGATCGTCACGAACTTCCGCGCGGAGTCTGAGGGAATCGATTCCGAGCAGATCGTGAGGCGCTTGATCGAAACCGTGCTGCCGCCGAAATCGGGCCTGTAACCGAGTAACGCGAACATTGTGCGGCAGGTCTCCCGACCCGCCGCGCCGAGGTGCAATAAATGGCCCTATCAAGTTACCTCGATTTCGATGTCCTCGCCAGGATTCACAACATGCAACTCCTGGCGAAGGTGATCGTCGAAGGATTCATACTGGGCCTGCACCGCAGCCCGTACCGCGGATTCTCCGTCGAGTTCGCCGAGTACCGCCAGTACTCGCCCGGCGACGAGATCAAGCACATCGACTGGAAGGTCTTCGGCAAGACCGACCGCTACTACGTCAAGCAGTTCGAGGAGGAGACGAACCTGGCCTGCTACATCCTCCTCGACGCCTCCGGCTCGATGGGCTATAAGTCCGCCGCTGACGAGAAGGCGCTCACCAAACTCCAGTACGGCTCGTACATGGCGGCGTGCCTGGCGTACCTGATGATGCGGCAGCACGATGCGGTGGGCCTGCTGACGTTCGACTCGAAGGTCCGGACCGTCCTGCCGCCGCGGGCGCGGCAGTCGCACATGAAGCACATCCTCTCATCGCTCGACACGCTGGAGCCCGGCGGCGAGACGAACATCTCCGGGCCGATGCACGACCTCGCGGAGGGCCTCAAGCGCCGCGGCCTCATCCTTGTCATCTCGGACCTCGTCGATGACCCAGTGGCCGTTCTCTCGGCCATCCAGCATTTCCGCTTCCGCGGCCACGAGGTGATCGTCTTCCACGTGATGGACAACGCTGAACTCGCGTTCCCGTTCGACACGATGACCGAGTTCACGGACCTCGAGACTGGCGAGAAGACCATGGTCTCGCCCGACGGCATGAGGCCGTATTACATGGAGCAGTTGAATCAGTTCCTCGGAGCATACGAGCGGGGGTGCGCCGACCTGAAGGCCGATTACCGCCTGTTCGATACGACCAAGCCGCTCGAGATCGCACTGAGCGAGTACCTGTTCCGCAGAAGCAGGATGGCTACATAATGTCGTTCCTGAACCCATATTCTCTGATCGGGCTGGCGGCGATCGCCGTGCCGATCGTGATTCACCTTCTGACGCGCGACCGCGTCCGCAGGGTCGCCTTCTCGACGCTGCGGTTCTTTCAGAAGGTCTCGCGCAAGGTCCTCCGCCGCAAGCGGTTCCGCGAGATGATCCTCCTTGCGATGCGGGCTGCGGCGTGCGGACTCCTGGCGGTGGCTTTTGCCCGGCCGATCCTCCGCGCCACGGCCGCCGATGAAGTCGGCGGCGCGGCGGTTTCGACCGCCCGGGTCATCCTTGTGGACACCTCGGCGTCGATGAACCGCCCGGGCCTCGCGGATGCGATGCGCGCGGCGGCCGGGGAGGCGATCAGCGGCCTCTCGGACGGCACGGATGCGGCAGCGCTCATCGCGTTCGACCGGGCTGCACGCGTGGAGGTTCCCTTGCCGCCGGCCTCGCCCGCCAATACGGAGGGCGCGTCGATGGGCGTGTCGGCGGTCCGCGACAAGGTCCGCGCGATTGCCCCAGGCGATGGCGGCACGGATATTGTCGCGGCGATACGCAAGGCCGATAACGACCTCCGCAGTTACCCTGCCCGCCGGAAGGAAATCGTCCTCATCTCCGACTTCCAGCGCATCGGCTGGCGGAACTTCAGGGGCGACTGGAAACTGGCGGCAGATACACGCCTGGTCCCCAAGTCGGTGGCCTCGGCGGTTCCTCCGCCCGACCTCGCCATCGTCGAGGCCGACTACCCGGCCTCCACCACGCTCGACGGCATCCCGCGCACGGTGGCCGTCCGCGTTGCTAACTACTCGACCGAGGAGCGCCGCGACGTTGAAGTCGCCCTTACGGTCGGCGGACGCAAAGTCGATTCGCAGAAAGTGTACATCCGCGCCGGTGAGAGCGTGCCCGTGAGGTTCCGCCACGTCTTCACGACGCCCGGCAACAACCCCGGCACGGTCGCGGTCGCGGGGACGGATGCCGCGCCCGAGAACAACGTCTATTACTTCAACGCCCGCGTGATTCCGCGCATTAAGGTGGCGCTGGTGACCGGCCGCCCGGCGGGGCCGGTCATCCTCATGGCCGGCGACGGCACGGTCGGCGGCCAGGCGCCCGAGCCGGCATTCTTCATCGAGCGGGCGCTCGCCCCGACGCCGGACTCCCCGTTCATCGTCCGCCGCAGCGCCGCCGCCCAGGCCGCCGCCGACGACCTCAAGGATGCCCTCGTCGTGATCCTCTCGGATGTCCGCGACCTTTCGCCGTCGCTGGTCCAGGTTCTGGCAAGCCGCCTGAAGAGCCCCGGCATCGGCATCTTTTTCCTGCCGGGCCAGCAGGTGCAGGCCGATGACTTCAACCGGGCCTTTAGCGCGATCGCGCCGTGCAAACTGAAGGGCATCGCGCTGCCGGCGGCAAGGGCGGGCGAGGTCCCGGGGGCGGCCCTGGCGCAGGTCGATTTCGAGCATCCGATCTTCGAGGTCTTCCAACATCCGCACTATGGCGACCTCGCGCTTCCGCGGTTCAAGAAGTACTGGGAAGTGACCGACTCGCAACTGGCGCGGGTTCTGGCCCGCTTCGACGATGGGCATCCGGCGGTCCTCCAGCGAGATATCGACGCCGGCGTCTCCATGCTCTTCGCCGGGCCGATGGACCTCAGGTGGAACAACTTCCCCCTGCGGGCCGTCTTCCTTCCGTTCATGCACCAGACGGTCCGGTACCTCGCCGTCCGCACGGAGAAGAAAACAGGCTACCAGGTCGGCGATCCGCTCCCCGTGGCGGAGGGCGCCCGCGTGACCGACCCGAAAGGTGAGGTCTGCGACGGGGCCAGCCTTGTGGCCGCGATGCCGGGCTTCTATGTTGTGGCCGCGACCGATGGCGGAGAGACGTTCCAGTTTGCCGCCAACCTTGACCCGGCCGAGTCGGACCCGGCGGTCATTCCGCCCGAGGAAGTCGTTGCGGCCGTCCAGGAGGCCGAAGGCGCCATCGCCGAGGCCCGTGAGGCCGCCGAGGCCGCCGGCGGCCCCAACGCGCGCGACGACCAGGGCTTCTGGTGGTACGTCGTGCTTGCCGTGAGCATCCTCGTTATCTCCGAACTGTTTGTCGCGAATAAGACGTTGAGGCACTAAGGAACTGTCTCAGAACTGTGGCACGCCCGCCCTCGGGCGTGCAAATTGCCGGGAATCTGCACAGCCGAGGGCGGCTGTGCCACATAACAGCCGTTCTGAGATAGTCTCTAAGGGGCCGGCTATGAGCGACTACAAGAGGCTTGCGGCTCACCTGGCGTCGGTGCGCCGGGCATGGAAACGCAAGGCGGCGCTGGCCGGCCTGGCCATAGTCTGCCTTGAATCGCTCGCCGTCTTCACGCTCTTCGTGCTGATCGACTGGCTGTATCAGCCCGCGCCGACGTTCCGTCTCGTCATCTTTGCCGTGGCCGTGCTGGCTATCGTCATTCTGCTTGTCAGGCACGTCGTCGCGCCGCTGGTTCGGAAGATCCCCGATGAGCAGGTGGCCCTTTACGTGGAGGAGCACCGGGAGGACTTCCAGGGCGCCCTGATGACGGCCGCAGAGTATGCACGCAAGGGCGGCGACACGCCGGAACAGAGCGCCATGGTGGCTGCGGCCGTCGATGACGCCGCAGCGCGGGCCTCGCAACTGAACCTGCCGCGACTTGTGCACCTCGCGCGGCTCCGCAAGTACGGCTGGGTGGCCCTGGCGCTGCTGGCGGCGTACCTGGGCACGTGCGCCCTGTTTCCGGAGAGCGTCGGCCATCATGCCTTCCGCGTCCTGACGCCGTGGCGCGCGACGGCCGAAGACTTTGCGTCGCTCGAGGGCGGCCCCTCCGGCCGGCCGTTCGCAGAGGCGATGAAACTGCCGATCACGTTCACCCTGTCTCGGCGCGATTTGCGCCTGCCGCGCGGGTCGGAGTTCGCCCTCGAAGCCACCCTCTCGCGCCCGTCCGACCATCCAATCGTCCTCCGGTTCCGCCCCGTGGCCGAGGGCGCGAAGGCCGAGTGGCGCGAACTGGCGATGAGGGAGATCGAAAAACTCAATACCTTCGCCGGCGCACTCAAAGATGTCAATGAGGACATGCAATTCTGCGTCGCCACCGGCGCCTACGTCTCCGAGGCATGCCGCATCAGCGTCTATAACCCGCTGGCCCTCGAGGCCGTCCAGGTCACGACGCGGTACCCCGCGTACCTCTCGCTGCCGGACCGCATCGAGGCCGGCCTCGCGGGCGATGTCTCGGCCCCCGTCGGCTCAACCGTGACGGTCCGCGTGCAGGCGAACAACGCGCTGGTCGGCGGGGCCCTGAAGTGGCAGGATGGCCGGCCGCAGGAACTCCGGGTCGATACCCCGAACACCGCGGCCGCGGCATCCTTCGAGGTCAAGACCGATGCGTCGTACCTTCTTTCAGTCCGCGACATCGACGGCCAGGAAGTTGCCACCACCGTGCCGTCGTTCGTCCGGGCGCTTAAGGACCAGCCGCCCAAGATCGAGGTCAAGTGGCCTAACGCCGATATCACGACGCACCCCCTCGGTCAGATCACGGTCGTAGGCGAGGCCGGCGACGACTTCGGCATCGAGTCGCTGAACTTCGTGTACCAGATTGCCGCCGAGAACGGCTCGCCCGAGGTCCGCACCCCCGTGCCGTTCAGGCAGCAGC
>CAYGWP010000030.1:0-12409 GCA_964353455.1 uncultured Anaerolineales bacterium | reverse complement strand
CGACAGGGTCTTCCTTCGCGCACAGGCAAGTTATCCTTCAAGTCCAGTGCGAAGCGTCGAATGAGTTCATCCGGCAGAGCTTGGTCATCGCGTCCATGGCGGGCTTCAGGTACTTGCGCGGATCGAACTCGCCGGGCTTCTCGGCGAAGACCTTGCGGATTGCGGCCGTCACGACCAGCCGCCCGTCGGTATCCACGTTGATCTTCTGTATGCCGCGGCGCACGGCCTCCTGGATCGAGGAGATCGGGACGCCCATCGCGCCGGGGAGTTTGCCGCCGTACTTGTTGACCTCGTCCACGAGTTCCTTCGGCACGCTGGAAGAGCCGTGCATGACGAATGCCGTCTCGGGGGCGCGCTTGCGAGACTCGCTGATGAGTTCCATCGCCAGGACCGGCTCGTGCTTGAACTTATAGGCGCCGTGGCTCGTGCCGATAGCCAGGGCCAGGGCATCGACGCCCGTGCGCTTGCAGAACTCCTCGACCTGGGCGGGGTCCGTGAGGAGCACCTTGTCGGTGTGGGTCTCTTCCTCGATGCCGCCGAGCGTCCCCAGTTCGCCCTCGACGCTGACGCCGGAGGCGTGTGCGAAATCGACGACTTCCTTCGTCACGCGGATGTTGTCCTCGAAGGAGCGGGCGGGGTGCTTGCCTTCGGGGGTCTTCTTGTCGTAGTCGATGGAGCCGTCGATCATGACGCTCGTAAAGCCCAGGGCGATGGCCTCCTTGCAGATTTTCAGGTTCGGGCCGTGGTCAAGGTGCAGGACGATGGGGATATCGGGGCTTTCCTCGACGGCCGCAGCCATCAGGTGCTTCAGGTAAATGAGGTTGGTGTACTCCAGCGCCCCGCGGCTGGCCTGGATGATGAGGGGCGACTTGGTCTCGCTAGCGGCCTGGCAGATGGCCTGGATCTGCTCCATGTTGTTGACGTTGTACGCCCCAACGCCGTAACCGCCCTTTCGGGCCTCATCGAGCATCTGACGCATCGGGCACAGTGGCATCTTCTTCTCCTTGTTCGTGTCTTACGGGTCCGTGAGAAGGCGGAGTATAAAAGGATGGGGCGGGAAATGGAAGCCTTTTTTGCAGGGGGGCATCCGCCGTTCATCGAACGGGCAATCGGAGGGCCGCGCGGGCAGCACGACGGAACTCGCGGCAGCGGCGGAGAGCATCCCGTGCCGTCTGCCTTTCGGGCATGACGCCGGGATAACGTGCCTCAACGGCGAAATCAGAGAGGAAACTCAAATGGGGACGAAAGAGTTCCCACATCGGCTCAACGGCCGTCACGTGTTTCAGAAGCAACATCAGGTCGTGCGTCCTGGGGAAGCCCAATCCCGCTTGAGCCAGCCGCGCCTTCAAGTACTTCTCGGCGCACTGCTGCGCGTGGAAACACATGCCGCCATAAGCCGGGTTCTTCCTAACGCGCGATTCGCGCTCGAGGATGGCGAAATCTTCCTCGGCTTTGGCGACCCATTCGGCCACGGTCGGCCGCATAGAGCACCCTACCTTCTCTCAGGATTTCCTCGATGAAGCAGTCGCCCATCGCCAGGCGTTTCCGAACCATCTGGGGCGTGCGAACCAGAAGGTCCACGGGGAAGCCAATTTCAACCTTGAGGCGAATCTCGGAGGCCGTATATGCCGGATGGCCTTCGAACGGCATGATGACCAGCAGGTCAACGTCGGAGTCCGCCGTCGGCGTGCCGCGGGCGTATGACCCGAAGAGGATCACCCGGCGCGGGTGGAACTCTCGCCCGATCTGGCGGGCAACGGCCCGGATTTCCTTCATGCTGACCATGCGGTCAACTCCGTGAAACGAATTCCGCCGCATTATACCAAGAACGGCCCCTCTGCAAGTAGCCTGAAGACCGCGGGCAACGACAGGGGGTGGAAATTGTCTTGCCGGTTTCGCGCCGGTCGCCTAATATCTGCCGTCCTGCGCGAAGGCTTTGCGCGCATGGGCTGGAACTCGGGTGCAGGATGGGCAGCGTGAAACAACAGGAAGACCTCCAGAAGGCGCACAAGCAGCGGAAGAACCGGGAGTCGCTGCTGGAGACGCTGGAATCGATCGTCGTCGCCTTCGTGCTGGCCTTTATTTTCCGGGCCTTCATAGTCGAGGCGTTCGTGATCCCGACCGGGTCGATGGCGCCGACGCTCTACGGCGCCCACGCCGAATTCAAGTGCATCGACTGCGGATACGAGTTTGCCGTCGGCGTCACGGGAACCATCAATAACGAACCGCTGTGCCCCAACTGCTACAGGCCGCAGCATCTGGCCGAGCGCGTGCCGCTCTATAGCGGCGACCGGCTGCTCGTGCTGAAGTACCTCTACGATTTCCAGCAGCCCGAGCGATGGGACGTCATCGTCTTCCATAATCCGAACGACCCGTCGCAGAACTACATCAAGCGACTCATCGGCCTGCCCGACGACACGGTGGAACTCGTGTTCGGCAACGTGACGATCGGCGGCCGCATCGAACACAAGCCCGATGCGGCACAAAACGCCCTCTGGATGATCGTCCACGACACGCGATACCGGCCGACCCGCGCCGGCTGGGAACCCCGATGGGCGGGCGACCGCGACTGGGAGGCCAACGGGCCGGCGTTCATCATGTCGCGGGCGCCGGACCGAGACCGGACGGCGTACCTGGCGTACCGGCACCGCGGCCCGGGGGGCCGGATCGAGAACATCACGGACTTCTACGGCTACAACAGCGCCGCCGACGCCCATCGCGGCGGCTCGGCCATCGTGACCGACCTGGGCCTGCACACCGAGGTCACTGCCGGGCAGGCCTCATCGGCGGTGGTCATCGAGATGCGGGCGTACAAGGACCGGTTCCGGTTCGAACTGACGGCCGAAGGTTCCGAGCAGCCCGCGCGAATCCTCATCAACGACAAGGTGGTCGCCCAGGCGGCGGGCGGCGTGCTGCCGGTCGGGCGGGCGATCAGCGTCCTTGCGGCCAACGTTGACCACAAGGTCATGCTCCTGGTGGGTGGCCGGCGTGTGGTCCAGTCGCTCGGCCGCCAGACAACTCCGGAAGGTGATGTGACTTACGATCCCAAGCCGCTCTCGGAGCAGGAACGGGAACGCTTTGACAACCCCCAGGCCGAGGACCCGCGCGCCATGGCCGCCGAGGTGCGGGTTGGCGCCCGCGGCGGCCAGGTCCGTCTCGGATATCTCCGCCTGGACCGCGATGTGTACTACCGCAACGAGGTCAATGGCCCGACGGGGGCATCACAGCCGGGCAATGGCACGCAGGGGAATCCCCTGACGGTCAAACCCGGTTACTTCTTCGTCTGCGGCGACAACAGCCCCCAATCGTTTGACTCGCGGGCGTGGAACCTTCCGGAACCCGCTGTGCCGCGAAGGAACCTCCTGGGGAAGGCGTTTTTCGTGTACTGGCCGTCTGCCGGATGGCGTTGGGGCGTTCCCGTGGCGCCCGACCTGACGGGCTTCCGGCTGGTGCACTAATGCCGGTTATCCACAAACGGTGTGCCGGAGAGGCCAAAATAGCGGAAGATTCATTTTCGGACCGGTCTGAGGCGGGCGGAGGTGTGCGGGTGGTGAAACGCCCTGTCGGGCCTTGAATTTCAAGGGTTTCGTGACATAATGTCGTTGTCGGACGGTCGAGCCGGCCCGGCTGGCCCGGCGGCCATGCCTTGCGGGCGGAAGGGCCGCTGCTACGGCGGCAGGTTTTCCACATGTTTCGCACAGTTTCGACTCGGCCCGCCAATACTGAGGGCGGGCGACCGCGTTCGGAACCCCTTTAATCAACAGGGTTTACGCGGGGTCTCGCCGGCGCGGCAGTGTGGCAGGTTCGGAGAGTTGCAGGTGGAACTCCTCAACGTGACGGGACTGATGAAGTCTTACGGCGGCCGCAAGGTCGTCGATGACATCTCATTCTCCGTCAACGAGGCCGAGATCGTCGGCCTTCTCGGCAAGAACGGCGCCGGCAAGACCACCAGTTTCAAGATGACCACCGGTATGATCCCCGCCGATGGCGGCCGGGTGATCTTCGAGGGCGAAGACGTGACGGGCCTGCCCATGTTCCAGCGAGCGCGGCGGGGGATGGGCTACCTGGCCCAGGAGCCGAGCGTCTTCCAGCGCCTGAGCGTCGAGGAGAACCTGCTGGCGATCCTGGAGATGATGCACCTCTCGCGGACCGAGCGTCAGGCGATTGTGGCCGAACTCCTCAGGGATTTCGGACTCACGCACCTCGCGAGGCAGCACGCCCGCACCCTCTCGGGCGGCGAGCGGCGACGCCTGGAGATCGCACGGGCGCTCGTCGCCCGCCCCAGCCTCATGCTCCTCGACGAGCCGTTCACGGGCGTGGACCCGATCGCCATCTTCGACATCCAGGGGTTCATCAAGAACCTGAAGAACCGCGGCATCGGCGTGCTGCTGACCGACCACAACGTTCACGCCACCCTCAGCATCGTGGACCGCGCGTACATCGTCAACGAAGGGAAGGTCTTCCGGCACGGCACCAGCCAGGAACTCATCAACGACCCGGATGTGAAGCGCGTGTACCTCGGCGCGACCTTCCGGGGGGATGAGTTCGACGATGCCGAAGCCCAGGCATGATAAAGTGCGGAGTGCGGAATGCGGAGTGCGGAGTGAAAAAAAACAATCCACAATCCACAATCCGCAATCCACAATGGCTTGGCTGATCGGCATCTGGTGTTCAGCGGCTGGCGCCGGCGGAAGGAGAGCAAATGGTCGAGAGTCTCCGCGTTTGCCTCGTCATTATAGGGCTGGCCGCCTCCGCGGCCGTGAGTCTGGCCGCCGACTGGCCTCAGTGGGGCGGCGCCGACCCCGGCCGCAACATGGTCTCCGCCGAAAAGGGCCTCCCTGAATCCTTCGTCCCCGGCCAGAAGGACCCGCAGGGCACGGGCGTAAAGCCCGAAACCACTCAGAACGTCCGCTGGGCCTTCCGCCTGGGCGGCTATATCTACGGCAACCCGACGGTGTCCGGGGGCAAGGTCTTCGTCGGCACGGACGATGCCGTCCTCGACGGCGACCCCCGCCTGCCGCGCACCAACTCCGGCATGGTCCGGTGCCTCGATGAGAAGACGGGGAAACTCCTGTGGCAATTGCCGATCCCCAAACGCACGCCCGACCGCCTGCCGCAGGCCGCTCATTACGGCCAGCAGCACTTCGGAGTCTGCTCGTCGCCGGCGGTCGATGGCAAACGCGTCTATGTCGTCACCAACACGGCCGAGGTCCTGTGCCTCGATGCCAGCGGCCAGGCCGACGGCAACGACGGCCCCTTCAAGGATGAGGGCCAGTTCATGGTCGGCCCCGGCAAGCCGCGCGTGGACCTGAAGCCGACCGACGGCGACATCATCTGGACCTTCGACATCGTCAAGGAATGCGACATCTGCCCGCACGACGTGACGAGTTGCTCGCCGCTGGTGTACGGCCGGTTTCTCTATCTGGAGACCGGCAACGGCATCAACGGGGCGCACACGGCATGCCTGAAACCCGATGCGCCGAGTTTCATCGCCATCGACAAGGAAACCGGCCGCCTTGTGGCATTCGACGAGGAGAAACTGGGGCAGCGGCTGTTCCACTGCCTGTGGTCGCCGCCGTCGGCCGGCGTGGTGAACGGGCGGCCGCTCGTCTTCTTCGGCGGCGGCGAGGGCGTCTGCTACGCCTTCGAGGCCCCGACCGCGGTTGCACAGAAGCCGGTTGCCCTGAAGAAGGTCTGGTCCTACGACTGCAATCCGCCCGAGTACAAGGTGCTCGACGGCAAACCCATCCCGTACCTCCAGGGCGACAAGCGGAAGAAGTTCAGCACGAATAAGGACGATGGCACATATGTCGGTCCGAGCGAAATCATCGGCACCCCCGTGTTCCACAACAACCGCGTGTACGCGGCCCTGGGGGAGGACCCGGCCCACGGCCGGGGGCGCGGCATGCTGCACTGCATCGACGCCACGAAGACCGGCGACATCACCACGACCGGCCGCATCTGGACATACGACGGCATCGAGCGGGCCATGGGCAGCCCGGCAATCGCCGACGGACTCCTGTATGCCGTTGACCTGGCCGGCCGCGTCCACTGCCTCGAGGCCGACACCGGCAAGCCCGTCTGGGTCCACGAATTGAAGGCCGAGACCTGGGCCACGCCGCTGGTGGCCGACGGAAAGATTTACATCGGCACGAAGAAGAACCTGAGCATCCTTGCGACCGGCCGCGAGCCGAAACTGCTGGCCGCCATCCTCCTGGGCGCCCCCTCGTACGGGACGCCCATCACGGCCAACAAGACCCTCTTCGTCACCAGCCAATCATACCTCTGGGCGGTCGAGAAAGGCGCGAAGCCGGCGCCGTGAGGGCGTATCGCAGAGGCGTGTCGCAGATACTTGTTCCTTGTCAAGTCGTTTGCTAGGATACAGTCCCTTCCCTTATCTTGCCGATGTCCTATAATTGACGCACACGGATTGCGGAAGTTGACTGTTGGGATGGCGGGACAGAAGTGGAGTGTATGGAATACGAACCAAACCCGAAGCATAAGGAACCATGGCAGCGCGGGAAGAAGGGGTCGCTATGCCCACGCATGTCGGCATCGCTGCTCTGCACGCTGCTTGCCGAGAGCATCGAGGTTGGGCAGAAGCGCTATGCGTGTTATGAGGGTAAGGCTTATTGTGGACAGGAGCATAGGCCCGGCGTTTGGCACGGCTATCCTGTTGACTGGCGCGAAGTCCCTCCGCACGTCAGGAATGCGTGGATTGGAGCGGGCAAGGTGACGAGGAAGCAGACCAAAACATAGCGGGACGCCGCACATGCCTCTATACGAAAAACTTGCCGGCGATACCGAGGTGTTTGCGCTTCGGATAGGCTTCGACAAAGACCCCGATCAAGGGGCCGGAGCCGCGCCGGAGGACGCCGCATCCTGGGGCCATTTCCAGATATGGGTTGAGGGCCGCAATTTGTGCGCTCACTATGAGGATGCGGAATACGTTGATTCGGTTCACTGGTACATGCTGCCTCTCTTGGAATGGCTGGTGACGGAATGGGACTTTCTCTTCCACGAAGAGCGGCTTCCTTGCAGACCGACAGCGGACGACGGGCGGGCCTCTTTGCAGGATGTTTATCGGTGGGGAGACGAGGCGGATCGGGACCATGCGTACGCCTGGACAGGAAGGCACAGCCTGATTGCCGCGCGAGAGGGGGGACTTTTCCCCGACCTCGTCGTGCGGCGGTTTCGAGATCTGCTTGAGTTCTCATGGGGCCCTTTGCATCTGCCCGGCACACCGCCCCACTACTGCTTTGCCCATGCCGAAGGGCGTGCATATCTGCGGCCTGAGATGGTCGCGGCGGCCGTTTACGGGGTAATCGAGGACTGCGTTGATTTTCTCACCCTGCGGTTCCCGAACTCGGCTCGCATCCGCGGGCTTCAGGACAAGATCAAGCGGTTAACAGACGCGACACGCAGGGAGACCCGCATCGCTATGTTGGCTGGCCTGGGTCATAGCGTGCAGGAGATGAGACGGCGATGGGACGATATCACGCGCATCCTGCGGTCGAAGTCGGCCAGTATCGCCGCTTCGATACTGGACATGCGCAACGAGCCGTTGGTTGTTGCAGGATCGTGCGAGGGCCTGCTGATGTTCGGCTCGGTCTCACCTCTCCTGGGCGATGCGGACGCGGCCATGCTTGCCGAGGTTCTTGTGGACCTCTACTCGCCGGACGGTGAGTCGCCTGACCTTTCGGCCTTTGTCGAGGAGCAGCCCGTCCACCGTATTACCGAGCCTTGGCGCGAGGGCTATGCTTTGGCCGAGGAGTTCCTGCGCCGATGTCCGGTTCAGCCGCAACGCGACTTCGTTGATGTTGAGGGCATCGTTGGAGCGCTTCAGGTGCAGGTGCGGGACATTACTCTGGCGGACCAAGATACGCGGGCGGTGGCCGTGGCCGGGCCGCGACACCGCGCGGCAATCCTTCTGAATCAGACCCACCAGACCAACCGGTATCCCTCGGGCAGGCGCTTCTCGTTGGCGCACGAGTTATGTCATCTGTTGTATGACAGGGCTCACGGTAAGGGAATTGCCGTGGCATCAGGTTCGTGGGCGCCGCTTAGCGTGGAGAAACGCGCAAATGCTTTTGCCGCCATGCTGTTGATTCCTGTGAGCCAAGTGGCCGCCATGGAGCGGCGCGATGGGTTCTCGTGGACGAACTCGCATGACATTGTCCGCGCCTCAAAGCGTCTGCATGTCAGTTTCACGTCATTCGTGCGACACTTGCACAACATCGGCAGGCTTGATGAGTCCTCGATGGATAGCCTGCTCGAGCAATGTGGCCAGCAGACTGACAATGCTACTGACGGCGAGCCTTGAACCGGATGATCAGGCCGGTGTGCGCTCTGTGTCCTTCAAGCCTCCTTGCCGAACGTCTCGATGTGGAACCGGATGGCCGATTGAACGTCCGCAAGGGCCGACTCGTACGAGTCTCCTTCGCCCACCACAACGCCCTTCAGGCCCAGCGGATAGGCCACGTAGCCGTCCGGATGCCTCTCGACGATGATCTTGATCTTCCTCATGGCTCTTGACCTCGCAAGTGGGCTTGCCACTCTATTATGCCATACGCACACCTGTCCGAAAAGGGTCAAAACGCCCGCGGCGCTGCTCCGTCATCGCCGCTTGGTCCTGCGTTCGTCATTTCTTCTTTTCGAAATACTTCCCCACCAGCGGCTTTAATTTCCGAATGGCCTTCGGGTCGATTTTCTCGCGGGCGGTCCAGATGGCCTTGGCGAGGGCGTGGCGGCAGGGGCAGTCGGGCGAGCAGGACGCGGCGATCTTCGGGACCGTCCGCTTCATCAGTTCAACCGCGTTGGCCGTGCCGCGCGCCACGTTCGCAAGGATGCTCTCCAGGACCGCATCGGGGCTGAGGCCCGGTTCGTGCGGGCGCCAGCAGTCGTAGTCGGTAGGAATTCCGATAAGTGCATAGCATATTTCGGCCTCGCGCGCCAGTTTCGCCTCGGGCATGCACGTCATGCCGATGAGGTCTCCGCCCCACTGGCGGTGCATCAGGCTCTCGGCGCGCGTCGAGAACTGCGGCCCTTCCATGCACACGTACGTCCCCTCGGGATGGATCGTGGGGCCGAGTTGCTTGCCGCACTCGTACAGCAGATGCCGCAGGCCCTCGCAGAACGGATGGGCGAACTCGACGTGGGCGACGAAATCCTCGAAAAACGTGCGCCCGGGGCGGAAGGTCCTGTCAATCACCTGGTCGCAGAGCACCAGGTCGCACGGGGCGATGGACTCGCGCAGGATGCCCGTTGCGGCCGACGCCAGGATGTGCGTGACGCCGAGTTTCTTCAGCGCCCAGATGTTCGCCCGATACGGAACCCGCGACGGGCTGAACTGGTGCGCCAGTCCGTGCCGCGCGAGGACCGCAGCACGCTGCCCGCCCACTTCCGTCATGACGACGGGGGCGCTCGGCCGGCCGAACGGCGTCGAGACCGTCACCTTCCTGCCGCGCGATTCCTTCGTGAGGGCCTCCCCGAGGCCCGTTCCGCCGATGAGTCCTACGAGGACGTCGCCCACGCTGCGCCTCCTTAAGTGTGCGATTGCGTCGAGTAGCCTGTGTGAGACGGCCGGTACGCTACCAGACGGGGTCAGGGCGGTCAACCGATTGTGGATTGCGGATTGCGGATTGAAAGTATTTAGCCGCCGCGCTTGCGCGGCGCGTGGGTTGAGGCACGGCAACGGGTACACGTTTAGCCGCGACTCGCAGAGGAGCGCGCGTCGATAATCGCGTGTCGATGAGCGAGCGGCAATGAGCGCCCTCTCAGGCATGTGTCGAGTAGCAGGCTGTTGCGCCGGCGGCGGCCGCGACCTCATCGCCCAGGAGGCGCAGAAACGTATCGACCACTTCGGTGTCGAACTGGGTTGTGCCGCACCTGCGGAGTTCGGCGGCGGCCGCCTCATGCGACAACGCCGGGCGGTAGGCGCGGGCGCTGGTCATCGCATCGTAGGCGTCGATGACCGCCAGGATCCGGGCCTCCAGCGGAATCTGCTCGCCCTTCAGGGCCTCCGGGTATCCTGTTCCGTCGAGGCGCTCGTGGTGATACAGGATCGCCGGCTGGGCGTCCTTGAGGAACGTCAGGTGCTTGACGAGTTCCGCGCCACGGCGCGGATGCTCGCGGATGATGAGCCACTCGCTGTCGGTCAGCCGGCGCGCGGCCTGGAGGATGCTGTCGGGGACGGCCAGTTTGCCGATGTCGTGCAGTTCCGCCGCGTACGAGAGCGCCTGAAGCCGCCGGCCGTCGAGCCCCAGTTGGCGGCCGACCGCGATCGCCCAGGTCCGCACGCGGAGGGAGTGGCCGTTCATGTACGGGTCCTTCGCCTCCATCGCCATTGCCAGGGTGACGATGGCGGCGAAGTTGGCCTTCTCCAGGTCGCGTGTGGTCAACTGGCTGCCGAGGCAGATAGCGGCGGCCTCGGCGGTGAATTCGAGTTCCGTCAATTCGGAGTCCGTGAACTCGCCGCCGGGCTTGTCGGTGGCGTTGATGACGCCGATCTTGCGGCCGCCCGCGCTCATCTTGGCGGCCACCAGGGGATACGATGCGACGGCATTGTTCGCCTCGATTCCGAGTGCCTCGTGCGGTCGCTCCGACAGGACGTTCCTCATGACCACCGGGCGCCCGCTCGCAAACACGCGGCCGCAGATACGCTCTCCGACCGGCACCGCCACCTGCCGGGCGGTCTCTTCCGGTATGCCGCGCGAGGAACAGATGTGCAGCACGTCCTCCTCGGCGATCATGATGCTGAGGCGCCGGGCACCCAGGACCGACTCGGTGTAGGCCATGGCCTCGTCGGCGACGCCCTGGACCGACTCGGCGCCGGCCATGCGCTTGAGGAATGCGCACCTGCGCTCGGCGCGGCGGCGTTCCTCGGCCAGGCCTTCCAGAGTGCCCACCAGTTCGTCGGTCTGCCGCGTGATGGCCAGGCCCAGCGCAACCACGCCGACGATGCTCATCGTCACCAGGAGTTTTGTGACGAGCGGCTCAAGCGATGCCGTCAGCAGGAACGCGATCACAAGCAAGAGCGCCAGCAGCATCGACGTCTGGATGCCGCAGCACGACCGCACGCTCGGCAGGTTGCACCACGTGCACCGGTGATACGGGGCCTCGCCGAGCGACCGGCAGACCAGGCACTTCGGGTTTCCGGCCAGAGTTGATGGGGGCGCGACCCGCGCGCGGCGGCCGGCCAGGCGCATGGTTATCGCCCTTGCCATCGCATAGAAGACCGTGACGAACGAGAATCCCGTCGTCCCGGCCAGGATCGCAATCGCCGAGGCGCAAAGGACCGGCAGCCACCCTAGGGCGTAGTGCTTCAGGAGGAGCGCCAGGCCCGTTCCCAGCAGGATGGCCCGCACGCTTTCGTCCCACCGGTGAACGCCGTGGTAGAAGGAAAGAAGCGTGGGTTCCTCGGCTGCGGGGCGCATCAGGTTCCACAGCCTTCCGACGATGACGAGGCGGACCGAAATCAGGGCCGCCAAAGACAGACCCACGGCGACCCAGATGGGCGCTGCCCATCCGGCCAGGTACGCCGCCACGGGAATGGCGCCGACGACGAACTGATGGAGGCGGGCGCCCGCCCCCGGTCTAAGGGTGCGGATTGACATTGGAGTCCCTCCCAGCGCACATCACGGTTGTCCGGACGGTCCAGCGCGAACCGTTCCGCGGCGCCACTCTGTGCATCCTGTTTATCGACCTGGGGCCAAGACGGACTTTAGCAACAATGGCAAATGTCGTGTCATCGGTAACACACGCACATACATGCCTGAATAGACGCGCTGCGCGGGCCGGATCGGCGGGCCTGCTGCGCCGATGTGCGGCGGCGCGGCTACCCGACGGCCGCCGCAAGGTCCTTCTGGTAGTCCTGGAGGCTGCGGACGCCGAGCGGCCCGCGGGCCATCTCCTCAAGGCCCAGCAGCACCGCCCCGGCCCCGCTTAGGGTCGTCACCAGCGGCACGCCCAGCCGCACGGCCGTGGCGCGGATCGAAACCTCGAACGGGCGGCAGTGGCGGCCGCTGGGCGTGTTTATCAGGAACGCGATCTGGCCGCTCTTCATCCGGTCAACGATGTTCGGGCGTGCGCCTTCCTGGACCTTCGGCAGTTCCTCGACCTCCAGCCCGCTTGTCTTCAGGACCGACGCGGTGCCGTGCGTGGCGACGATCGAGAATCCGAGCGCCGCCAGTCGCTTGGCGATCGAGACGATCGCGCGCTTGTCGGGGTTATTGACGCTTACAAATACCTTGCCGCGCGGCGCCCAGGCGTTCCCCGCCGCAATCTGGCTCTTGGCGAACGCCACCCCGAACTTCGGGTCGATCCCCATCACCTCGCCCGTCGATTTCATCTCCGGTCCCAGCATCGGGTCAACCCCGGGGAACCGCGACCACGGAAACACCGGGGCCTT
>CAYGWP010000029.1:0-5638 GCA_964353455.1 uncultured Anaerolineales bacterium | reverse complement strand
GCGTGGGGAAGTCGGTGGCCGGGGCGGCAGCGTTCGTCTGGCCCCCGCCCGTCGGCGACGGCGGCGATTCGTCCGTCAGGCCGCCGCGCGAGAGAATGCCCAGCGTGATGACCGACCCGGCGATGGCGATGCCAAGCGCCGCGACCGCCGCCCGCGCCAGCCGCGCCGACCGCGCGGCCTTCCGCAGCGCATCCGGGTCAACGTGCGGCATGGGCAGGCGCTTCCGGTAGGCGACGATGCGGCCGGCGGCGATGACGAAGACGATGATGCCGCCCAGGATGAGGTAGCCTCCGGTGGCGGTGAACGCCTGGCGTCGGAAGAACTCCTCGCGCAGTTCCAGGTCGCGTGTGCGGAGGGCCTCCTTGGCGCGTTCGGCCGCCGCGGGCGTGGCGGCCTTCAGCATGGCGGCCCTCAGCGATGCCAGGTCCTCGGAGTTCTGGAGTTCGAGCGTCCGGGTCCGGACGTGCGCCGCCGCCAGCATCCCGGCGACGAACAGGCAGAAGATGCCAGCGACGACGGCGCTGGCGACCGCCGCCTGGTATGCGGCGCGGGCGACCGGCTCGTTCGTCTTCGATTCGGTTGGAGATGCACTCATGTTGATTTTGCCTCGCCCTTGATCTTTTTCCAGCGTTGCCGTTCAACGGGGCAGTACGCGAAGCACCGGCCGCATGAGACGCAAGTGCCGCGGTTCGGCTCGAAGTCGGTCCGCGTCCGCCGGATCGAGAGGTGCACGAGTTTCCCCCCGATCACGAGGCCCAAGTACGCCCCGAGGAGCCACGAGCCGATGACGAACCGCCCGCGGACCGCATCGGCCTCGGCGTAAAGTTCCTCGCGCGGGCGGTGCGTGCCGTAGAACGCATCGCTGATGTTCTCGGTGCCCTGGACGCGGCCGGTTTCCTCCAGCCGGACGCGCTCTGCCTGGCGCACGGTGTAATGCATCCGCGCGAGCGCGGGCGCGGTGAGCGAGACGAGCCACCCGCCGCCGGCGATGAGCAGCGGCACGGCCACCACGAGGGCGGCAAGGCGCCGGCGGTCGATGAGGCGCGGTGCGCGCGGCTCATCGGCGGTCGGGCGGCGGATCGCGCCCACCGGGCATGAATCCTCGCACAGCCGGCACTCGACGCACTCATCCGGCGTTATCGCGACGTGCCATTTCGCCACCGGCGAGAGGAGCCGCAGGATCGCCCCGTACGGACACAGCCATCGGCAGTACGGCCGCGCGAGGAAGAGGCCCGCCACGAGGAACGCCGCGCCGAGAATGAGCATGTCGGTGCTGCCCGAAAGCGCATCCATCGTATCGGCGGGCCGTTCCAGCGGCACGAGGCGGAAGATGGAGACGAACGGGTCGTAGTCGCAGATGAGAAAAGCGCTGCCTGTCGCCGCAAAGAGGACCGCCGCGCCGAGATACACGTACGCCAGCAGGCCGAGAGCGTGCTCAAGCCAGGTCGGCACCCGCAGCGGTCTCAGGATTACGAGTTCCTGTATGGCTCCGAGCGGGCAGACGGCCGCGCAGAACGTCCGCCCGAAGAAGAGCGCTGATGCCAGCGGCAATATGAAAAACACGATGACCGCCGCAGGCAGGGCGTAGGCCGGGTCGAAGAGCGCGGCCGTCACGTTCTGGATCGCACCGATGGAACAGACGCACCCGCCGCGCCAGAACCCGAAGTAAAGGAGCGAGAGAAGGCCGAGGGTCCACAGTCCCCGGCGCGACCGTCTGCGGATTGCCAGGTACGAGGCCGCTCCGAGGGCCAGCGCGAGCGCCGCCACGTCGAGGTAGTCGTAGAGGTCCGCGCGCGGCGGAGGCACTTCGGTCGTCGGCCGCACGTAGCCGCTCTTGAACTCCGGCAGCGCGATGCGCTCGGCCGCCTGGGCGGTGGCGACCAGGGCGACGGCGAGGACCAGGATGGCGATTACGGGCCGCTTCAAGTCTTATGGTCCTCGCCCTTCAGAAGGTACGGGTGGTCCGCCGGGACGCGGCGGAATGCGTTCGACGGACACGCCGCCGCGATGCCGCACTCGTTGCAGTTCAGGCACCGGTTGTGCCGCACCTGGAGGAAGAGGCTGCCGTTGCCGAAGTTTCCGCAGCCCTTGATGCATTTGCCGCAGCCGATGCAGAGGCTCTCGTCGATGGTGTACTCGAAGTGCGGCCCCTCGACCCACCGCCGGTTGATTGCGCCGGTGGGGCAGAGTTGCGCCTCGGCCGCGGGCTTCTCGACGCGGGCGTCAGGCTCGAAGCCCGGCGGGAAGTACCCGAAGCACAGGTCGCAGTATCCGCACAGGGCGAAGGCGTGGACGCACTTTACGGCCGACAGGTCCAGGACGCAGTACGTGGCGCACTGGCCGCACTGGATGCACTTTTCGGGGTCGAGTTGCCAGACTGTCCCGCCCTCGCCGCGGCGTGAGATGAGGACGGCGGCCGCGCCCCCGACGCCCACCAGGCCGGCCCCGACGAGGGCCTTGCGGACGAGTTCGCGGCGGCTGACAACCTTCTTCGGTTCGTTTGGCTCGGGCATGGCAGTCACCTGTCCTGTCCCTGAAGGAACATCCTCGCCTGCGGCGACCGGCAGCCGCCCAGCAGCCGGCAACCGCGACACAGGCCGCGATTGGAGCACTGCTCATCCGGGTCGAGCGGACCGGCGGCACTTCTGGCTATCAGCCGCCCGGCCACGAGGCCCAGCGCCCCGAGGAGCGAGTACCTTACGGCCGCGCCGAGGAACTTGCGGCGTTTTTCATGATTCGGTTCGCGGGTCATGACTTCGCCTCCGCTACGGGGGCCGACTTCTTCCGCGTGAAGATGCGGACCTTGTTCGCATCGGGGTCGAGGACGAGGATGCGGCCGGCGGAATCGGCGGCAAGGTCTGCTATCGCGGTCCCTTCATCAAACGCGGTCGGCGGGGCCACGACGCTCCGCAGGTCGCCGTCAGCGTTATAGACCTTGACGCGCGGCAGGCCCTTCTCGCTCGTCACCAGCGACCCGCCTGCGGGCCGTAGCCCTACGGCGGGCGAAGGCCCGTCCGCGAGGACCGCCAGGTGCGTCGGGTTGCAGCAGCCGCAGAAGCCCTCGATGCGGAAAGAGGCCGTGCCCCACTTCCCGATGAGCCGGCCGTCGTATGCGTGCAACTCCACGCGGCGCCGGCCGGGGTTGGCGATCCACACCTTGCCCGCGGGGCCGAGTGCCACATCGAAATATGGACTCGGGACTATGAAACCCGCGTCGTCGGCATCCTTCGCGGCGGAGTCGGGCGGCATGCGGCCGTCGATGCGGTTGACCGCGTGCCCGGTCCGAGGATCGTACCTGAGAACTGCGCGGCCGTTGGCATCGGCCACGAAGACGTCGGCATCGCCGGCGGCCACGCACACCAGGAGCGCATCCTTGCCTGCCGCCTCCCAGACGGCCTGGCGCTTGCCGGCGGCGTCGAAGACTTCAACGTGGTCCTTCATCGCAACGTAGATTGTGCCGGCGGGACTCGCGGCTACGCGCTGCGGCTCCGCATCGGTCTTGAACTCCACGACGGTCTTACCGGCGCGATCGAGTGCGCGGACCATCCTGTCGCCCGCAAGGTAAATGACATCGTGCGGACCGACCGCCATGCCGCGCGGCTCTTTCATGCCCGTGGCAAGGCCCTCGGCCTCCTCGTAATGGATGAGGTTCCGATCGACCCTGCGGAAGTCCGAGAGGTCGTAAGTGAACTCCGGCCCGAGTTTCTTTGCCATGCTTACTCCTTGCGGAGAAGCGTGGGGTGCCCGCCGCGGCGGGCACCGCCCCGCTGTGACCGCTCGCCCAGGCGAGCACCCTACGAACTTACTCCTTCCGGAGGTCCAGGCATACCATCCGCTGAAGGTCGCGGACGATGAGCCGGCCACCGGCTATGGCCATCGGCGCCCACGTCTCGTGCCCGTCGAGGACGCGGGCCTGGGCGATGGGCTTAAAGCCCGCGTGCGTCGCCTCGGCCGCGGTCATCAGGCCGTTGTCGTCCATGGCGAGGATCATGCCGCCCGCGACCATGAGCGGTCCCAGGCCGAAGCGCCGACCCGGACCGCTCGTCCACACCTGCTTGCCGCCGGGGTCGAGGCACACCAGTTGCCCGCCGAGCGCCCCGGCCTCCTTCGGCAGGATGCCATAGATGTAGCCGCCATAGAAAACGGGCGTCTGCTGCTCGGAGCCGAACTCGCGCGACTTCTCCAGCCGCCAGACCTTCTCGGCTGCAATCCGCCCGCCGTCTTCCTTCAGTTGAATCATCATGCTGCCCGTGCCGTAGCCGCCCGTCAGCAGAATCTTTCCCTCGCCGACCGGGACCGGGGCGGGGACGTTGGCGAAGTTCACGCGCCAGTCGTCGCGCTCCCAGAGGACGTCGCCGGCCTTCCACGTGGGTCCGTCCTCGGCCGCAATGCCCGCGGCGCCGCCGCTTGCGGCATAAACGTACATGCGCCGGCCGGCGAACTCCATCGGGATCACCGAGGAGTGGGTCATCTTCCACCCGCGCGGATTCGGCGTCGTCCAGAGCGTCTTGCCGGACTCGCAATCGACCGCCACCATGAGGACCTGCGGCCCCGCGGGGGCGAGGATCGCGCGGTCCCCATCAACCAGCGGACACTGGCCCGCGTACCACTTAGGCACGGTCGTCCCGAACTGCTTCACGAGGTCCATGCCCCAGCGGAACGCCCCCGTCGCGGCGTCCACGCACATCACGTGGCACTTCGGGCCGAGCGTCACGACGTACTTGTCGGTGACGGCCGGCACGGTCCGCGAGATGCCGTGGTCGCTATCGATGGGGATCTCATACCAGCGTCGCCAGATTTCGCGGCCGTCCGCCAGCGAGAGACAGCGCAGGGCGTCGGCCTGCTTCGCCTCATCGTAATCCAGCATGTACACGCGGCCGCCGCGGATCGCCGCCCCAGCGTACCCGATGCCAACCGGGATGGACCACAGGACCTTCGGCCCCTGCGGACCCCAGGTGCGGGCCAGGGGCGTCTCATCGCGGCTGACGGCATCGTGGTCATCTCCGCGGAAGCACGACCATGTGCCCGGCAGGGCCTCCGCCTGGATGCCCGTCTCCGCGAACTGCCCCGGGAACGATACCTCGTGGTACTGCACCCGGCCGACGGAGGGCGTCTCCAGCCGCGCCTTAAGGTCGAACGACGGGCTGGCGCGCAGCCAAAGTGCCACCGAAGTTGTGGCAACAAGGGCGAGAATCACCGGAATAGCGCGCAAAACGGTTTTCACAACAGAATGGTATATGCGGCCCCCGCCGGAATCAACTGTCCATAGTGCGCCAAGAGCGCCAAGAGCGCCAAGAGCGCCAACCCCTGGAAGTTGGCGTCCTTGGCGCTCTTGAGGCAATTGTCCGGACAAAGCCGTCTCGCCATCGGCGGGCCGTGTCAGGGCGGCGCAAAACGACAGACGTCCCGAAAGAATCCGGGAAATCCGAAAATTGCGCAATCGCTTCATATCACGCGACTTGTGAGTATCCCCTCGTGGGGAATCTCCCCCAAAAGCGGCGCAAGACGCATCGCGCCGCCCTTTTATGGAAGGGCAGTGCGATTCTCCACGGAGAGTCAACCATTAAGGAACTGTCTCAGAACTGTGGCACGCCCGCCCTCGGGCGTGCAGATTGCCGAGAATCGGCACAGCCGAGGG
>CAYGWP010000028.1:0-3093 GCA_964353455.1 uncultured Anaerolineales bacterium | reverse complement strand
GTTTGTACCAGCGAAAGGGCTTTCGATGGCGAAGAAGATAGTAACGAAAATCAAGTTGCAGTGTCCGGCCGGGCAGGCGACGCCTGCCCCGCACGTGGGCCCCGCGCTGGGCCAGCACGGCGTCAACATCGGCCAGTTCGTTCAGCAGTTCAACGACCGGACGCGCGACCAGCAGGGGACGATCATCCCGGTCGAGATCACGGTCTATAGCGACCGGTCGTTCGAGTTCATCCTGAAAAGCCCGCCTGCGGCCGTGCTCCTGAAGCAGGCCGCCAACATCGCCGTCGGCAGCGGCGAGCCCAATAAGAACAAGGTCGGCCGGGTCACCCGGGAACAGATCCGGCAGATAGCCGAGCGGAAACAGAAGGACTTGAACGCGGCTACTGTGGAAGCCGCGATGAGGATCATCGAGGGAACGGCCCGGAGCATGGGTGTGGAACTGGGCGAGACGAGCGGCCCGATAGGCGATGCGGCGGCGGCCGATGCCGCCCCCGCCTCCGCCGGGGCGCCCGGAGCGCCCGCCAAGGCAGCGGCGCCGGCTTCTGCCAAGGCGCCAGCGGCTGCGCCCAAGCCGGCCGCGGGGGCCAAGACCAGGTAACCAAGCACTTTGTGGGACCCGCCGGACGCGGGGCTTGAACCACGGAGGAACACATGTCGCACGGGAAACGGTATCTCGCGGCCCTGAAGGAGGTTACGAAGCCCGCCTACACGGTCGAGGAGGCGGTGAAAGTCCTCAAGAAAATGCCGCAGGCCAAGTTCGACCAGAGCGTCGAACTGCACCTGAAACTGGGCATCGACTCGAAGCAGTCTGACCAGAACATCCGCGGCGCGGTGAGCCTGCCCGCGGGGCTGGGCCGGACGGCCAAGGTCGTTGCGTTCTGTCCGCCCGAGGCGGTCGAAGACGCCAAGAAGGCCGGCGCCATCGAGGCCGGGGCCGACGACCTCGTGGCCAAAATCCAGGGCGGATGGATGGACTTCGACGTGGCGGTGGCCCATCCGCAGATAATGCAGAAAGTGGCCAAACTCGGCCGCGTCCTCGGCCCGCAGGGCAAGATGCCCACGCCGAAGGCCGGTACGGTCGGCCCCGACGTGGGGAAACTGGTCGCCGAGTTCTCGGCCGGAAAACTGGAGTACCGCAACGACGCCGGCGGCAACGTCCACGCCATCGTCGGCAAGATAAGTTTCAAGGAAGGTGCGCTCGTTCAGAACATCCTGGCCCTGGTGGAGCACATCCGGCGCGTGAAGCCGGCAAGCGCCAAGGGACAGTTCTTCCAGAAGGTCGTCCTGTCGGCGACGATGATGCCGGGCATCCCGATCGACTTGAAGAGCCTGCCCATCGGCGTGGCCGGCGCGGCGTAGGACGCGGAAAAGAGAATCTCAAGCAAGCGAGATGAATCAATGAGTCGGCTTATCAAAGAAAAAATGGTCGAGCGGTACCAGGCGCGGTTCCGCGACGTGGCGGACGTGGCCGTCGTGACGACGCAGGGCGTTGACGTGCAGCGGATGACGGCGCTGCGCGGCTCGCTGCGGGCCAAGGGCATCCGCGCGATGACGGTCCAGAACCGCATCTGCCGCAGGGCCCTTGCCGAGACCGGCCTCGCGCCCCTGGCCGGCCTCCTGCGAGGCCCGAGCACCCTGGTCTGGGGCGCTCCGACGATCGTTGACCTCGCCAAGGCCCTTACGGCCGAGGCGAAGACGGCCCCGAAGATGCAGATTCGCGGCGGCGTCAGCGGCGGCCAGGTCCTCACCGATAAGGACATGGAAGCCCTGTCGAGGATGCCCGGGCGCGAGGAACTCATCGGTCGCGTCGTCGCGATCGCCCTCGGCGCCGCCGGGCGCGTGGCGGGCCAGATCCGCGCAATGGGCGGCTGGCTCGTGTCTCAGATCCGCGAGGTCGAGAAGAAGGCCCCGCCGCCCGCCTCCGCCGAGGCTTCGGCGGGCGAGCCGGCCGAACCGGCAGCGGCTGCCGAAGCGGCCCCGGCGCCCGAAGCGCCCCCGGCAGCGGCGCCCCCGGCGCCCGAAGCGCCTGAGGCATGAAGGTCGCACATTCAGCCGGTCGCCGCGGCGACCGCGTGTAAGTCAAGTGGTAAGGTAAGATCCCCGCCCTCCAGCGGCGGGGAGGGACAACCAGCGGAGGTACGGAGCAATGGTGGAACTAGCGGCAGAACGGACCTGGAACGCCAAGATCAAGGAAATCGGCGATTCAATCGTCGGTTTGACCGTCCTTCAGGCGAAGGAACTCGGCGATTACCTGGAAGAGGTCCACGGGATCAAGGCGGCGGCGGGCGGCGTCATGATGGCGGCGGCCCCGGCCGCGGCAGCGGCCCCCGCGGTCGAAAAGGACACCTTCGACGTCGTCATCGTCTCGGCCGGCGACAAGAAGATCCCCGTCATCAAGGTCGTCCGCGAGATCACCAGCCTCGGCCTCAAGGAGGCCAAGGACCTCGTGGAAAGCGCCCCGAAGGCGGTACGCGAAGGCGTCGCCAAGAAGGAAGCCGAGGACCTGAAGAAGAAACTCGAAGAGGCGGGCGCCAAGGTCGAGTTGAAGTAACGTTGTGGATTGACCGCGGGCTGGGGTTGGTTGCACTCCCTTGCGAGTGCGATGCGCTCGCCAAGATAAGCGGAGCCCGGATGGGGTCACGCGGCGGTTCTTGGGCGATCCTGGCGGTCCGAACGGGCCGCCGGGTGCCCGAGCGCGCCGGGGGCTTGACTTGCTTCCTATAATGCACAGGCGCTGCGGGCACGCCCTTCTTGCTCTGGCTTTTCGAGCCGCGTGCGTAATCACGAGTTCGGAGTGCACATTGCCGTTTACCCTCTCCCCTTGCGGGAGAGGGTGGCCGACCTGTCCGGCGAAGCCTTGGCGAAGTCGGAAGGCCGGGTGAGGGGTTGCCGTGGATAGCCCCCTCACCCCCAGCCCCTCTCCCGCGTGGGGAGAGGGGGGAGTTTTACGGTCGCGGCTCGTGCCGGGTGTTTCTTGTCGAGGGTGACACTGTGAGCGAAACGGTAAGCAGGAATTTCGGCCGGGTCCAGGAAGTCCTTGAGATCCCGAACCTCACGGAAATCCAGACCCGCAAGTACGAGGAATTCCTCCAG
>CAYGWP010000027.1:0-7593 GCA_964353455.1 uncultured Anaerolineales bacterium | reverse complement strand
GGGCTGGCACTACCACAAGCTGCAGACCGATCACTTCGTCTGCGTCCACGGCATGGTGAAGGTCGCCCTCTACGACGATCGGGAGGACTCGCCGACGCGCGGAGAGGTCAACGAGTTCTTCCTGGGCGTGTGGAACCCGGTGCGCCTGCGCATACCGCCCGGGGTCTATCACGGCTTCAAGTGCATCTCGACCTGCGAGGCGATGATCGTCAACGTCCCGACCGAGCCGTACAACCGGAAGGAGCCCGACGAGTACCGCCTGCCGGCCCACACGACGGATATTCCATACGATTGGTCGCGCGTTGATAAGTAATCAAACTCGTTTAGCCGCGACTCGAAGAGGAGCGCGCGTTTGATGAGCGAGCAATGACGAAGAACACGCAATGTTAAACCGCGCCAAGCATGCGGTTGCAATAATCCTCGTGGTGCTGGCGTGGATCGCCCTGACCCAAGTGGCCGCCGAGGCCGCCGCGGCCGCCGTGCCGCCGGCCCGCGAGCCTCAGACGCAGACGGAATGGCCCGTCAAGAAGGTCGGCGAGGATTTCACCGTCGATACGCCCCACTACGCCATCAAGACCGACATCTCGTCCGAATTCGCCCAGAAGGCGGCCGCCCAGCAGGAAGCGCTCTACGCCGATCTCATGAAACGCATGGGCGGCGTCAAGCCTGTTGCCATGAGCAAGGCGACAGTGCTGATCACCGCCACCAGGGAACGGTACGTGCGGGAAGCCAACGATACGGAAGGGGTCTCCGACGGCACGTACTTCCCGTCGAGGGGCCTGCTGGTCGCCTGCGGCGAGAAGGGGAGAAACCGCCGGGTGCTCGAAATCCTCCGCCACGAGGGTTCCCACCAGTTCATCGGCGTTTACATGGGGTCAACGACCCCCACATGGCTGAATGAAGGGCTGGCGGTATTCTACGAGCAGGGCTTCTTCGATGCCGGCAGGCTCCAGGTCGGACAGGTGTCGCTCCGCAGGCTTGTCGAACTGAGGGCCGTCATAGACGAAAAACGCCTCGAACCTTTTCCCTCGATGCTGACCATGGACCACCGCACATGGCTCTCCAAGATGAAGACTGCCAAGGACGACGAGTCTTCGGGCCTGTACGAGCAGGCCTGGGGCATGGTGTACTTCCTTGCGTATGCCGAGGATGGCAAGTACCGCCCGGCCTTCCAGCAATACATCCAGTTGGTCGCCGCGGGCGGCGTGTCGCTTCAGCCGTGGGAGAAGGTGTTCGGCAGAGACTATGCCGGCTTCGAGGCCCGGTGGCGGGCGTACTTTGCCGACGTGGTCCCGAACTCCGGAGATTGCGAGTGGAACCTCCGGAAACTCGGCGAACTCCTCTGGCAGTGGCGCGACCGGAAGTCGGCCGTCGCCGACATGCTGTCCTTCCGCCGCGCCGTCTTCGACATGAAACCCGGCCCTGACGACACCGCCATGACCGGCCTGGAGATGTACCAGATGTGTTTCAGGTGCCCGCACGAGAAGAACCCCGGCGCCAAGCCCAGTTACGAGTGGGTCCCGGCCACCGACCAGTCGCCGCCAATCCTCCGCTGCCGCCACCACAAGGGCGTTGTGCTCGAAACCGTTTACCAGAAAGGCGCCAAAGGCCAGGCCACCGTCACCGTGAGGTCCCGCCCAGCCGGGAGTGCGAAGTGACGGCATCCGGCGGTCGCCGGATAGTGAGCCGCGAGGTCTCCGTGAAGCAGCCTATCCGATACGCAGCGCCCCAAGGCGCCGAGGCCGAGTTCGAGCCTGGTTCCCGCGGGCGCGTCCTGCGGAACCTCCTCGGCATCCGCACGAGTCGCGCCATCGGTCAGGCGGAGTACGAAGCCCTCCTCAAAGCGAAGTCCGAGTACATGGCACGGATGGGGCCTGGTACCTGTTTCACTGCCGACTTAGTCTGCCGGATGCACCGCGACTGGCTGGGGCACATCTACGCCTGGGCTGGACAATATCGGAGCGTGGACCTCCAGAAGGGTGAGTTCCGCTGGCCTCCCGCTTACCTCGTTCCCCAGAACATGGCCAGGCTTGAAGCGGGCCTTATGCGTCGGCACACGCCTTGTCGCCCCGGCCCCCTTCTTGAAGTCTGCTCACGCATCGCACAAATACATGCGGAACTTCTTCTGATTCATCCGTTCCGCGACGGCAACGGCCGGTTGGCCCGGTGGCTGGCTGAAATAATGGCAGCCCAAGCGGGTCTTCCGATCCCGGACTATGGGTTCACGGGTCGCGGGTCCGGTGCAAGGCACAGGCAGTACCTTGTGGCCGTAACACAGGGCTACGTGGGGAATTACGACTTGCTGGCGGCTTTCTTTGCAGAGGCCGTTGAGAGACGCTTGGGGCGTTGAGCGTGCTTTCGACCCGCAGAACGCACGCGGATCCCCTCAAACGCAAAAGAATCGCGAGTGCTCTCCTCCAGCATCTGGCGACGCCTCTTCGGATCGCGCAAGTACGGATTGGACTCGACCAGCGATTTCATTGCCTTATTATACGGCGTTTGGACAAGGGCAACCACAGTATAATGCGAAGTGCGGAATGCGGAGTGAACAGCCCCGAAAACGGC
Organism: uncultured Anaerolineales bacterium; assembly: GCA_964353455.1. Taxonomy (GTDB): domain Bacteria; phylum Planctomycetota; class Phycisphaerae; order FEN-1346; family FEN-1346; genus CAYGWP01. The sequence continues at coordinate 5,028 of CAYGWP010000027.1, read as the reverse complement.
GCCGCGTCCGCAGACAACGAGACTTCGTTACCCACTCCGAACTCCGCACTTCGCACTTCCTACAGCGCCTCGACCAGCACGCGCCGCATGGTTTCGATCGGGGCGGGGCGGCCGGTCCAGAGTTCGAACTGCTCCACCGCCTGGCGGACGAAATGGTCGATCCCGGCGACCGTGCGGCAGCCGGCCGCGCGGGCCTCACGCAAGAGCCGCGTCTTGATCGGGTTATACACCGCGTCATAGACGACCGTTTCCGGCCGCAGCATCTCCCGCGGAACGGGAGAGGCATCAATCTTGGGATGCATGCCGATGGGCGTGCAGTTGAGGAGCAGGTCGCACCTTAAGCGCGGCGGGTACGGAGACCCGCCGCGCAGAGGCTCTTCGCCATGGCGCGGCGGTGCGCTTCCCCTCAATGAGCGCGGCGGGTACGGAGACCCGCCGCGCAAAGCGTTCGACCCGCCGCGCGCGACTTCCGAAATCGGCAACGTCTCGGCCCCGACTTCCCCGGCCAGCGCCTGGGCACGCTTCTCATCAATATCGGTGAGCGTAAGTTTCGCGCCGCCTTGGGTGAGGCCGAACGCCATCGCGCGCCCCACGCCGCCCGCCCCGAGCATCAGCGCCCGCTTCCCTTTCAGCCACCCGGCGCCGACGACCGCCTCGATTGATGCCAGTCCCGCCGTCCAGTCGGTGTTGGTGGCGAAGAGTCGCCCGTCCGCCCGCCGCAGGAACGTGTTGACCGCCCCGATCCGCCGCGCGAGCGGCTCAATCTCATCGGCTGCCGCCATCACGGTCTGCTTGTGCGGAATCGTGACGCTGTAGCCGTCGAACTCGAACTCGCGCATCGTCCGCACGAATGCCGCAGGGTCGCCCTCGACCCACAGCGGCAGGTACACGGCGTCGAGGCCCGTCTCGGCGAACGCCGCATTGTGTATCCGCGGGCTGAGGCTGTGCCCCACCGGGTCGGCGATGACTCCATACACCCGCGTCTTCGGGCCGATTCGGTCCACGCGGTAGAGGCCAAGCATCTCTGCGGCCGAGATGTGCCCGGGCGCGGCCTCGCGTCCGTCGCCTGCGCCGGCGTAGGTCAGGAACGCGCCGAACTTCGGAGCGAGGATCCGCGTGATGACCCCGCGCGGGCCCATCGAAAGGGCGATCGTCGGCACACGCGCATCGCGCAGCAGCCGCAGCACCGCCACGGTGTCGAGGATGTGCCGCGCAAGGACCGCCACCTTGACGACCGCCGCACCCGTACTGACCAGCCGCGCGTGGATCGCCGCAAGGTCCTCCGGCGTGCGCTCGTGGTTGTGGTAAGAAACGATGACTTTCCCTGGCGGCACGTCGCCGAGCGCCGCGATAGTGTCGTGCTCAACGTCGATGAACCTTGCGCCCAGGCGCGCGGCCGTCCGCAGCGTCTCAAGGCGGGCCGGCTCCGGACCGTCATACAGTCCGCCCTCGCGCCGCGGCCGGTATGTGACGATGACGGGGCAGGGGGCGTCCTTGAGGATGCGCTCAAGGTGGAATTCACGCATCGCGTCAAGCCGGAGTTCCGCCCACGTGCCTGCGCGGGCCGCCTCGGCAAGCCCCGCGATGGCTGCGGCCGTCGTCTCCGGCATCAGGCTGGTGCAGAGGACCGTTTTCATAATGCATCACCGCCTAAACCCGTTATCATGGTCGTGCCGATGATACCAGCGCTCGGCCGCCGTGGAAAGGGCCAAAGGAATTGCGGATTGTGACAAGTGCGGAGTTCGGAGTGCGGAGTAAGTAACAAAGACAATGGTACTTAGCCGCCGCGCTTGCGCGGCGCGGTCTTGAACCTTGGACTTGGGACCCTGAACCTTGACTCGCCGCGCGAACACGCAATGTTAAACCGCGATAGTCGGATACCACAACCGCAACCTGAGCCCCTGCCGCGCATGCACGTCCTCATGCTCGACGGCGACGGGCGGCAGGCCCTGCCGTTCCTCCGGGCGCTTAAGCGGGCAGGGCACCACGTCACCGTTGCATGTCCGCGCCGCACGAGCCTCGGGTACGTGTCGCGGTACCCCGACCGGAGACTCCTGTGGCCGGACTACTTCCACGACCACGCCGGTTTCGTCGAGCGGATGATGGAGTACATCCGCCGCCGGCGGCCCGACGCCACGCTGGCCGTGGGCGACGTCTCGGCCGAGATGCTCTCGCGGCGGGGTGCGTAACTCGCCCCAGTCACCGGCCTGGCCGTCCCCGACTACGGCACGTTCGTCCGCGCCAAGGACAAGGCCCTCACGATGGCCTACGCGATGGAGCACGGCATACCGTGCCCTAAGACGTTCTTCCCGGACCGCGAGGACCTGGAAGGCATCATTGCGCGGGCGCCGATGCCCGTGATGGTGAAGCCGCGCGAGGGCCTGGGGGCGGTGGGCCTTCACCGGATCGAGACCGCGGAAGACCTGCGCCGGCGCTACGAGACGATACGCGCTAGATATGGAGAACTCATCATCCAGGAATTCATCCCGCAGGCCGGGGGCATGCAGTTCCAGGCCGAGGCCTTCTGCGACGCCGGCGGCCGGATGAAGGCCTGCATGGTCCTCGCCAAGCCGCGGTTCTTCCCCGTCACGGGCGGCACGAGCACCGCGAACGTGACGATCCGGCGGCCGGACATCCAGGAGTCGGTGCGGCGGCTCCTGGAGGGCATCGGGTGGACAGGCGCGGCCGACGTTGACCTGATCCTCGACCCGCGCGACGGCGCGGCCAAGATACTGGAGATCAACCCGCGCGTGACCGCCGGCATCAAGATCGGCTTCGCCGCGGGCATCGACTACGCCGACCTCTCGCTGCGCCTGGCAACGGGGCGGCCGGTGCCCGCGGTCGAGGACTACCGCATCGGCATCTACATGCGTAATCTATGTATGGATATGTTGTGGTACGTGTTCGCCACGCCCGAGATGCGCCGGACCACCTGGCCCCCCTTCTTCCGCTTCTTCGGCCCGAAGGTGAAGTACCAGACCCTCTCGGCCGACGACCCACTCACCGAACCTGCCTTCTGGCTGACCAACATCCTCAAGTACGCCGACCCGAAGGTCTGGAAGGCCAAACTGGGCACTGACCTGGAGGGCGGCCCTGCCGCCGGCGCGGACCATGCTTAGCGCCCTGACGATAGACGTGGAGGACGCCTACGCGGTCTTCGCCCGCGACCGGCTCGGCCTGAACATGCCGCAGACCGACGCCGTCGTCCGCAGCACCGAGCGGCTGCTCGCGCGCCTGGCCGCCCACAGCGCACGCGCAACGTTCTTTGTCCTCGGGGAGGCGGCCGAGGCGTTTCCGGACCTCGTGCGCCGCATCGCCGGCGCGGGCCACGAGGTGGGCGTCCACGGATACCGGCACGTGCAACTCTTTCGCCTGACGCCCGACGAATTCCGCCGCGAGGCGGGCGATGCCAAACGCCGGATCGAGGACCTCGTCGGCCACAGGGTCCGGGGACACCGGGCGCCCGCCTTCTCGATCCGCCCCGACACGGCCTGGGGCCTCCAGGTCCTGGCCGAACTGGGTTTTGAGTACGATAGCAGCATCTTTCCGATCAGCGGCAAGCGATACGGCTGGCCGGGGTTTCCGCCGGAGATTCACGAGATGACGCTCGAAAGCGGGGCAAGGATCATCGAGGCCCCGCCATCGACCGTCCGGATCCTCGGCCGGGCCTTGCCGGTCTGCGGCGGGGGGTATCTCAGGCACTTTCCGTACGCGGTGACGCGGTGGGCGATGAGGCGGATCGAGCGGACCCGCCCGGCAATCGTATATCTGCATCCGTATGATATCGACACGTCGCCGCCGCCGGCCGGCTTCGCCGCGGCCCTCCGGGAGGCGCCGCCGGAAGTCCGCAAGTTCTACCGCGGGCAACTGAGGAACCGCGAGACGGTCGAGCCGAAACTCGAGCGCCTGCTCGCCGAGTTCAGTCTCGCCCCGCTCGGCGAAGTAATATCATCACTCAACTTTTAGCCGCGGCCCAAAGGGTCGCGCGCACGTGCCTTGAGGAGATCCCACGCATGGCCGCCGACAAACCCGAAGAAATCGAGGCGCCCGCCCTCAAACTCAAACACTGCTCGGTCGAGGAGCACGCCCGCGGCCTCCTCGCCCTCAAGCGGCTCCCGTTCTGGTGGCACCAGGGCGTCCATCCGCTCCTCGGCAACTACTCGCTCCCGTTCCGCGATGAGAGCGGCAACTGGTGGTACCAGGTGAAGCCGGGCCTCTCGTGGCCGGTTGACCTGCTGGGGGCGATCGCGCGGGAGAGCGCGCGGCCGCCATACATGAAGACATTTCTGGGATATCAGCATGTGGTGCCGGATGAGGCCGCCGCCGACAGCCGCCTCGTCATCAACGCCATCCTCGACCTGGCGGCGTACGGGGCCGGGCAGGTCAGCCACAACCGCCGAAAGATGGTCCGCAAGGGCTTCAAGCGATGCGCACTGGAGGTCCTGAAGTCCTTCGAGGAGGGGCCCGTCCGCCAGTGCCACAGGGCGTGGAACGACCTGACGACCCGCACCGGATGGAGGAAACCCGTCGAGTGGCCGCTGTTCGAGGAGACGTGGCGGATGGTCTTCGACTGCCCCGGCCTCTCGGTCATCGCGGGCCGCGACAAGGAGTCGGGCGAGATCGCCGGCTTCCTCATCACGAAGATCGTCGGCGACACTGCACACGGCGACACCATCGCCTCGCGCACCGACCTCTTGGGCACGAACGTGAACGACGCCATCGTGTACGCGTTCCTCAAGAATGCCGCCCGCCTGCCGGGCGTCAGGAAGGCCAACTACGCCATCAAATCCTACGTGACGAAACTGGAGCAGTTCAAGGAGGGGATCGGCTTCAAGCCGCACCCGTTCCCCGCGCGGACGTGCCTGAGGCCGGGCGTCGGGCTGGCGCTGCGCCTGGTGTTCCCGAAGAAATACAACCGCATGATCGGCCGCTTCGAGGAAGGCCCGGCCCAGGCCGAGGCCGAGGGCGAAGTTTAGCCGCGGCCGCGACCGGCCGCGTTTGATGATCGTCGCCGTTTGCGGCGACGGC
>CAYGWP010000026.1:0-9571 GCA_964353455.1 uncultured Anaerolineales bacterium | reverse complement strand
CTCCTGGGGGGCACCCTGCTCAATCTCGGGGATCCCGCTGCGCGGAAGTGGCTCACGGATCACGTGGATCGCGTCCTCCGAGAGCAGGGCATCGATCTCTACCGCCAAGACTTCAACATGGACCCCCTGGACTTCTGGCGGCGAAACGACGCGCCGGATCGACAGGGGATCACCGAGAACCTCCACGTCCAGGGCTACCTGGCCTACTGGGACGCCCTGCGCGAGCGGCACCCGAATCTGGTCATCGACAGTTGCGCCTCCGGCGGGCGCCGCAACGACCTGGAGACCCTGCGCCGCGCCATCCCGCTGCACCCCACGGACTTCAACTACGCGAACCTGCCCGTCAAGCAGGCGTTCCACTACAGCCTGTTCCAGTGGATTCCCTGCTACGGGTCGAACACGGTCCCCGTCGGCCGCGTGGACGCGTACGCCTTCCGCAGCGGGCATGCGGCCAACATCGTCCTGGGCTACGACATGCGGCGTGGAGACCTGGACTACGCGCTGCTGCGGCGTCTGGCGGCCGAGTGGCGGCGGATCGTCCCGTGCTACCGCGGCGACTTCTACCCCTTGACGCCGTACAACCGCGACGAGACGGCCTGGATCGCGTGGCAGTTCCACCGGGCGGACACTGGCGACGGCGTTGTCGAGGCCTTCCGCCGCGCCGCCTGCGAGGACGGCGCGAAGACCTTCCGCCTGGGCGGCCTCGACCCGGCCGCACGGTATGAAGTCACTGACCTCGACACGGGGACGACCGCCGCCGTCGCCGGCAGCGCCCTGATGGACGAGGGCCTGAGCGTCGAGATCCGTGCCAGGCCCGGTGCTGCAACGGTAGTTTACCGGCGTCTGGACGCCGCGGGCCGTCAGCCGTGACGATTCCGGCGGGCGTCCGGCTGGCGCTGGTAGTCCGTCAGTCTTTATTCTGGGGGTGCCACGGCCCGCCCGACGGACTGGCGGCAGTGCTCCCGTGAGAGCCCGTGCCGCCGCCACCACCCGCGGCACCCACACAATCAAGGCCATTCCCCAAATCGACCAGTCCGGGGGCTACACCTTCACTCTTGAAAGTGCGAAGAATGGCGTGCCTTATTCTTGTTTGCCTCTCCCCTTAGCCTGCCCGCCCGTTGTATTGGCGGGCGGGAGAGGGTAGGGTGAGGGGTCGCCGGCGGAGCAAGGCTATCGCAAGACCGCCCACCACCAGCGCAAACGTTGCCGGTTCCGGAATCGCGGTCACGGCATAGCCGCTGAAACTGGTCACCGTGAAACTCAAGACCCCGCCGGCATCATAGGTGACGAGGTCGGCGGCATACTGACTCCACACGCCGCCGTCGTAATGCCAGACCCCCACGTCCTCCGCACCAAGGCCGATCTCGAAGGACAGCAGCACGTTGTCGCCGCCGGCGAAGTCCGTATCGAAGTCCCAGCCGGAAAGCACCTTGCCCTCAAACCCCGGCATCTTGGTCAGGTCATCCAACTCGTCCTGGCTCATCATCGCCGCCGAGAACTTCGGACTGCCCGTGATACTCCCGAAACTCGCCCCGACCCGCTTGCCGCTGCCTGGATCAGTAAAGAGCAGACGTTCGCCGGTGCTGAGGGTATCCGAGTCGCCGGCCTTTAGTTCCGTTGCCGCCGCCACGGTGAAGGTCTTGGCAGTAGTGTCCCACGTGCCGCCATAGGCCTTGTATGAACCCGTGCCGGACCACGTCATGGCCCTGCCTTTGCAGTCAGAAATCGGTGTATAGACCTTCGCCGCCAGGAACGCATCGGCGTAGAAATTGACCGTGCCGCTATTGGCAATACTTCCCGCTATTGCGTCGTTGCCCAGGACTAGCATATCGCTACCACTTACGTGCAACCTGGCAGCGGACTTACTATTCACAGACACGCTCTTCGCCGCAACCTTGCCGCCATCGGCCACCGCCAGCCTGCCGGTGCCATTGTAACCCACATAGAGTTCGCCGCTATCGGTCCACTTCGAGCCTGCGCCAGTCACCGTGGCCGTACCGGTGGAGTCAAACCGATTGCCGACGTAGCCCGAGGTGCTCGTGACCTCCCCGCCCTTCTCAATGTTCATCGTTCCGCTGCTGTCGTAGCCCACGGAGAGGCTGCCGCTATTCGTCCACTTCGAGCCAGCGCCGGTCACCGTGGCCGTGCCGGAAGCGTAATCGCCGTCAAGATAACCCGATGTATTGCTGACCTGCCCTCCCGACTCAATGTTCAGCGTGCCCTTGCCATAGCCGCCGACGCGGAGTTCACTGCTGTTGATCCAGGTTGAGCCGGCCCCCTTGACCGTGGCCGTACCAGTAGAGCTGAGATAGATGCCGACGTGGCCCGAAGTACTGCTGACCTGGCCGCCTGCCAGAATGTTCAGCGTGCCGCTGCGCGTGCCGCTGCCATCGCCGCCGACATAGAGGATGCCGCTATTGGTCCACTTTGAGCCGTCGCCGGTCACCGTGGCCGTGCCGGTGGAAGCGGAGTTGTAGCCGATGTAGCCCTTGGTATTGCTGACCTGCCCACCCTCTTCAATGTTCAGGGTGCCGTCGCCATATCTGCCGACATAGAGGTAGCCGCTATTGCTCCAAGCCGAGGCATTGCCGGTCACCGTGGCCGTGCCGGCGGAACGGAAATCGTAGCCGAGGTAGCCCCCTGCAGATGCGACCTTTACCCCCTCGGCTATTCGCAGTGTCCCCGATTCTCTGAAGCCGGCGCCCAAATCCCCGGTTGTAGTGACGGTCAAGTTCAGTTTGCCCCCTGTACCGAAAGAAAGCGCCTGCGTAGCTCCATGTGTGCCATCGAATACCAGGTCCGTGTCAAGCACCGCGCCCTTCGTGACCGTAATAGTCCCATCGCCCGATAGATCGCTCAGTGGGGCATACAATGTTCCGGCGGTGACCAGTCCGCCATCGGCGACAGTCAGCGTGCCCATCCCGGAATAGCTGACGTAGAGGCTGCCGCTATTGGTCCATGTCGAGCCGCTGCCGGTCACCGCGGCCGTGTAGATGGAAGTGCCCCAGTAGCCCAGATAGCCATCGGTATTGCTGACCTGCCCGCCCGCTTCAATGTTAAACGTGGCGTTGCCATACCTGCCCACGTAGAAGGTGCCGCTGTTGGTCCAGGTGGAGCCGGGGCCAGTGACTGTTGCCGTGCCGCTGGATTCAGGATTATAGCCGAGGTAGCCCCTTGTAGATGCAACCGTTACTCCATCAGCGATTCGCAGTGTCCCGGTTCCCTTGTGGCCGGCGCCCAAATCCCCGGATGCAGTTACGGTCAGGTCCAGTCTGCCGCCTGTTCCGAAGGAAAGTGTCTGCGTGGTCCCGTGTGTGCTATCGAAGACAAGGTCGGTATCAAGCACTGCGCCTTGGGCAGTGATAGTTCCATTACCCAATAGATCACTCAATGAAGCATGCAATGTCACTGTCGAGACCGTTCCGCCGTTGGCCACCGTCAGCGTGCCGCTGCCCCATCCGCCGACGTAGAGGCTGCCGGTATTGGTCCACTTTGAGCCGGTCCCCGTCACGGCAGCCGTGCCGGTGGAAATGAAGCCGAGGGAGCCGGAATAACTGCTGACCTGCCCGCCCTTTTCGATGCTTAGCGTGCCGCTGCCAAAATCGCCGATGCTGAGTTGACCGCTGTTGGTCCACTTTGAGCCGGTGCCGGTCACCGTGGCCGCGCCGGTGGAACCGGAACTGCTGCCCAGGGAGCCGGACGTATTGCTGACCTGCCCGCCCGCTTCAATGGTCAGTGTGCCGCTGCCGGACCTCCCGACGTAGAGGCTGCCCGTATTGGTCCACGTTGAGCCGGTCCCCGTCACCGTGGCCGTGCTGGTGGAACCTGAGTAATAGCCGACGTAGGCGGTGGTGTTACTGACCTGCCCGCCCGGTTCAATGTTCAGCGTGCCGTTGCCATACCTGCCGACGTAGAGGTAGCCACTGTCGGTCCACTTTGAGCCGGTGCCGGTCACCGTAGCAGTGCCGCTCGACCCGACGTCGTACCCAAGATACCCAGCGGCATCGGAGACCTGACCGCCGTTCTGAATACTCAGCGTGCCCTTGCCGGCATAGCCTATGTACTGACTTCCAGAACTTGACAGCGTGCCCCCGGTCAATGTGTAGGTGCCATTGCCGGCTGCGTTGTAGCCCAGATACAGCGTTGCGGCATTGTCTGTGCCGGCACTCTGGGTTACAAAGCCCTTGCCATCGTAACCGACATACTCGGTGGTCACGTTCAACGCGTGGTTATTGGGCATGTTCAGTGTCATTGTACCGGTGCCGGTCGCATCAATCTTCAGGGACTTGAGGACCGCCGTAGGATTGGTGGTGTTGTAGTAAGTCACCGTGCGAGTGGTGGCGTCAGTCTGCGTCAGGAGCACATCATCGCCGGCCTGCGGCTGGCCGCTGGGGGACCAGTTGCCGCTGGTATTCCATTGGCCCGTGCCATCCGCCCAGGTCTTGGTTGCCCCTGCGGCCGGCGGCGCAAGAAAGAGGAGCGCTACGGTAAGCGCGATGAGGCAGGCTAGGCCACCGGCGCTAGGCACGAATCGCCCGCTCCACGCAACCAGCCGAATGTAAAGGCAGGCAGATGCGAAGATATGATCGTGTGTCACGGCCTCTCCCTCCAGAGGACGGCACCATGTTCGATTGGCTTCCCCCGAGCGTACCCCGCTGCCCGCCCAAAAACACAGAGAGACCGGCCGCACGCGACCAGTCTCCCCCGGCGCTAGAGTTTGTTGTATAGCACCTTGGGGCCGCCCCCGCGGCCGTCGGCACTTGTATAGTAATAGAATACCCCATCTTCCGCTGAAAGTCAAATAATTGGCGGGGATTTCGGTCGGGCCCGGCCACGTCGGGTCCAGGCCTGAGGTCCGCCACGGCGGATCTTCGCTGCGCTTCGACTGGAGACCGAAGGCTGGAGGCACTACGGGTCTCGGTCGCCCCGATGGGGCTGCGAAAAAGAGGAAAGAAGAAGGGGGGGCGCGGGCTTTCGATTCCCAGGGCTTACGCCACTGGGCTATTGTCTTTCGCCCTTCCAGGGCTTCACAAGGTTGACGGCTTCTTGTTTGTGGCTTTCTGCGCCCTCGGCCTTCTCTGCGTCGGGTCCGTTGCCTTTTTGCCTTACCCCAGGTTCCCCTCTGCGTTCTCTGCGGCCTCCGCGGTGAGATCTGCTCCGTTGTTGCCTCTCCGTTCAATCCGCAATCCGCCTTCGCCGAGGCTTCGGCGTACAAGTCCGCAATCGACCGGCCCCGAGGCCACAGCGCACAGGTGCGCAGCCAAAATTCCCGACCACATATGGTATCCGCGCCGCGATTGACCCCCCACTAATGGTATGCCATGATGCCTGGCACCTGATTATTTTTCGCGCTTTCGGAGGTCAAAACCACGAAAACGCCGTTTCTTAAAGTATATAAAAACGAGGGGGGCGGCCGGCACGTTTAGCCGCGCGCCGCATACGGCCGCGGCATTATCGACCGTCGCCGTTTGCGGCGACGGCTAAACGCGGCGACGGCTAAACGCGGCGACGGCTAAACGCCGCGACGGCTAAACAAGGCGGCAAAGCGGCAAAGGCAGTAAACGGTGTCCGGAAGACGGTTGTCAGTCGTGCGGCGGGACCTTATCATAGGGTGAGATCGGCTCCAGCGCAAGGAGGACCGTTATGGATGCCACGATTGCCTTCAAGGTGAACGGCCGCGAGCGGATCGTCACCACCGATCCCAAGCGGCCTCTGCTGGATGTGCTCCGCGAGGACCTCCAACTGACGGGCGCCAAGTACGCCTGCGGCGAGGGGAAGTGCGGCTCGTGCACCGTCCTTGTTGACGGCAAGCCGGTGTTCTCTTGCGTTACGCCGGTGTCGGATGTGGAAGGCAAGAAGATCCTCACCATAGAGGGCCTGGCGACGGGCGAGAACCTGCACCCGGTCCAGGAGGCGTTTCTCGCGGAGGGGGCCTTCCAGTGCGGGTACTGCACATCCGGCATGATCATGACCGCGGTGAGCCTCCTGGGCGCTGGCGCCGCACCCACCGATGAGCAGGTCGTGGCCGCGCTCGACGGGCATCTGTGCCGCTGCGGCGGGTATCCGAGGATCCTGAAGGCCGTCAAGCGGGCTGCGGCCCGGATGGGGAGGTGAACGCCATGTCGCCAGAAAGCGAAACGAACCCGACCATCGCAGCGGAAGGCCAGGATCGCCAGTGCGTTCTCACGCGGCGGTCCTTCGTGAAGGTTCTCGGCGCGGGCCTATTGATCAGCGTGGCTGCGCCGTCGGCCCCGGGCCAGCGCAGGGGCGGGGGCGGCCGTGGCGAGGGGGTCGCCCAGGCGACCGTCTCCGCCAGGGTGCACATCGCCAAGGACGGGGCTGTTACCGTCATGACCGGCAAGGTCGAAGGCGGGCAGGGGGCGCGGGCGGAACTGACCCAGGCGGCGGCCGAGGAGTTGCGCCTCCCGGTGAGCCGGATTCAGTTGGTGATGGGCGACACCGACCTTACGCCCGACGACGGCGTCACCGCCGGCAGCCGGACGACGCCTTCGACGGTTCCTGCCGTGCGCCAGGGCGCCGCCGCGGCCCGCGAGTTGCTCATCAGGGCGGCCGCCAAGCGATGGGGCGTTGAGCCCGGCGCCGTCCAGGTCCGCGACGGCAAGGCTGTTGACGCCGCCGGAAACCGCGAACTGACCTACGCGGAATTGGCCAGTGGCGATGACAAGCCGTTCGGCCAGCCCGTCCCCGGCAACGTTACGATCACGCCGGTGAAGGAGTGGAAGGTGCTTGGCACGTCCGTGCCGCGGCCCAACGCGCGGGACCTCGTGACCGGCGGGCACCGGTATCCGTCGGACATCGCGCGGCCGGGGATGCTGTACGGGAAGGTGCTGCGTCCGCCCTCGTACGGTGCGAAACTTACCCGCATCGACCTGGCCCCCGCCAAGGCGATGGAGGGCGTGGTTGTCGTCCAGGACGGCCAGTTCGTGGGCGTGGCGGCGCCGACGCTGTTCGCCGCCGAGAAGGCCCTGGCCGCCATCGCCAAGACCGCCGACTGGGACCCCGCGCCGCATCCGTCGAGCAAGGAGGTCTTCGATTACCTGAAGCAGCATGCCCGCGGGGGCGTGCCGAAGAACCCGTTTGCCGATGAGGTCGCCAAGGCCGCCAAGTCGCTCCACCAGACGTACCTTACGGCCTACGTTCAGCACTCGCCGCTGGAAGGGCGCGCGGCCGTTGCCGAGTGGAACGGCGACAAGGTGACCGTCTGGACCGGGACGCAGAATCCGTTCGGCTGCCGGTCGGAGGTTGCGCGGGCCCTGGGCGTCGGCACGGACCGGGTGCGGGTGATCGTTCCCGACTTCGGCGCGGGTTTCGGCGGCAAGCACATGCCCGATGCGCCGACCGAGGCAGCCCGGCTGGCGAAGGCCGCCGGCAAGCCGGTGGCGGTGCGGTGGACGCGCCAGGAGGAGTTCACATGGGCCTATTTCCGCCCGGCCGCGGTCATCGACATCGAGGCGAGCCTGGACGCCAAGGGCGCGATCACCTCGTGGCACTTCATCAACATCAACTCCGGCGGGGCGGCCGTTGACACGCCCTACCGCACGGGCAAGGTCAGGTGCCAGTTCGTGCAGTCCGATTCGCCGATGCGGCAGGGTTCTTACCGCGCGCTGGCGGCCACGGCGAACAACTTCGCCCGCGAATGCTTCATGGATGAGTTGGCCGCCGCGGCCGGCCGCGGAGTGCTCGAATTCCGCCTGGCCCACCTCGATAGCCCGCGCCTCCAGGCGGTCCTCGAGACGGCGGCCAAGCGGTTCGACTGGGCCGGCCGCGTCAAGAAGAAGGACCCCGGCGTCGGCGTGGGCCTGGCCTGCGGAACCGAAAAAGGTTCATATGTGGCGGCGTGCGTGGAGATAGCGGTCCGCGACGGCGCAATCTCCGTCCGCCGCGTGTGCGAGGTCTTCGAGTGCGGCGCCGTCCTCAACCCCGACAACTGCCTCGCCCAGGTCCAGGGCTGCATCATCATGGGGATGGGGCCGGCGCTGCGCGAAGAGATGCGGTTCGAGGACGGCGTCGTCAAGAACGCCTCCTACGGCCAGTACCTTGTGCCGCGGTTCCGCGACGTGCCGGAACTGGACCTCCACCTGCTGGACCGGCCGGACCTGCCGTCGGTCGGCGCCGGCGAGACGCCGATCATCGCCATCGCCCCGGCGATCGCCAACGCCGTCTTCCATGCCACGGGCGAGCGGATCCGCCGGATGCCCATCCGCCCAGCGAAGGCCCCGGCGTCATGAACCGCCCGCTGATCGACACGGACATTTATCGGACGGCGCTTGAGTGGACCGACAGCGGCCGCGCGTTCGCCATGGCGGTGATCCTGAAGGATGTGGGTCACACGCCGCGCAAGGCTGCCACGAAGGCCCTCATAGATGCGGATGGCTCGATATGCGGGACCGTCGGCGGCGGCCCGGTCGAGGCCGAGACCCAGCGCCGCGCGGTCGAGGCCGTCCGATCCGGCCGCCCGCTGGTCTTCGACTTCGCGCTTGAGGGAGACACTCCGCGTGCCGACAGCCCGATCTGCGGCGGCAGCCTGCGAATCCTCGTCGATCCGACCGCCGCCCGCCACAGGGCCGTCTATGCCGAGATCGCCGAGGCCCTCCGCCTCCGCCGGCGCGGCGTGCTGGTCACCACGGTCCGCACCGCGACCGCGACTGAAGTTTCCGTGCGATGGTTCCCGGCGGATGGCGAGGAAGGTTCCGACGACGAGGCAATTCGCACCGCCTTGGCCAGTGGCACGCCGCAGTATCTTGTCCAGGACCTGCCCGCGGAGGGCGCCCGTCTTGAAGTTCTCGTTGAGCCGCTCGTCCTGCCGCCGCTCCTTGTGATCGCCGGCGGCGGACACATCGGCCAGGCGCTCGCCATCCAGGCGGGTCTCGTCGGGTTCCAGGTTGTGGTCATCGATGACCGTCGCGAGTTCGTCGATCCGGCGCTGTTTCCGGACGGCGTTGCCACACGCTGCGGCGACATCGCCCGCGAACTCGCCGCGCTGCCCGTCTCCGGCGACACGTACGTCGTCATCGTCACGCGCGGGCACCAGCACGACCAGCGGGCGCTGGCCGCGTGCATCCACCGGCCGGCCGCGTACATCGGCATGATCGGCAGCCGCCGCAAGGTGGCTCTCATGCGGAAGGACCTCCTGGACTCCGGTGCGGCCACCGCGGAGGAACTCGGCCGCGTGTACGCCCCGATCGGCCTGGACATCGGGGCCGAGACCGTGCCGGAGATCGCCGCCAGCATTGTGGCACAGTTGATAGCGGTCCGGCGGAAAGGCCGCGCGCCGCGGATGCCGACCGCGTGAGGCTCGTATGATCTGCGCCATTGTCCTTGCCGCAGGCCGGTCCCGCCGCATGGGGACGCAGAAACTCCTGCTTCCCTTCGGCGGGCGGACCGTCATCGGCCATATCGTCGGCGAGGTGCTCCGCAGCCCCATCGACGAGACGATCGTGGTCGTCGGGCCGGACTCCGCCGCCGTCGCCGAGGCGCTGGCCGGACTGCGCGTGACGATCGCGGCCAACCCCGATCCCGGCGGCGAGATGCTCCTCAGCGTCCGCTGCGG
>CAYGWP010000025.1:0-11313 GCA_964353455.1 uncultured Anaerolineales bacterium | reverse complement strand
GGTTCAGGCGGTATTCCGAAAACGGCCGTAAGTCCTTTCAGCAGGCGCAATTACAGCAATAACAAGGACTTGCGCATCAACAGCGAAAAGAATTTGAAGACCAGGAGCGACACCAGTCGCCTGTCACCTCCGCCTCAAATCAGACTTCGGCGCCTACTCGCCCTTGCGGACGCCTTCATAGAACATCATAACAGGCGATCCGCCGAACGCAATGGCGATCCAGGCGGCCTCATCGATCTGGGCCTGCGAGAAACCCATCTGGAGGGCCTTCTCGACGTGGCGCCTGGTGCACGGCTCGCATTTCGTAATGACCGAGAGGGCGATTGCGCACGCCTGCTTGGCCTTGGCATCGAGAGCGCCCGGAGCGCCTGCCGCCTTCATGAAATCGCCGAACTTGCGATTGACGTCGGCGACTCCCGCGCTGACCGGAGCGGCGGCCGCCGCAGTCCCGTGGCCTGCTGAGCAGCAGGGCGATTCAGTTGTACGCTTTGGCATACTTGACTCCTCGGTTGAACAGCACGCGCTCCTCTCCGAGTCGCGGCTAAACGATGAGGGGCTAAACGATGAGCGGCTAAACGATGATTGGCTGGCTTTGGCTTCAGTAATCGGGCGCTCGCCGCGGGTCTCCAGGAATATGCGGCCGCGGCCCTTGCCGCGGACCTTACCGATGACGGCGGCCTCGGCGATGCCGGCCTCGTGCAGGCGCTCGAGGAGCGCTGACGCCTTGCGCCTGGCGACGGAAATGAGGAGCCCCCCGGATGTCTGGGCATCCATGCAGACATCCAGCATGGCGGGCGTCACGCCCCTGCCCAACCTCACGGCCGCCAGCGACGACTCGCGGTTCCGCTCGACCGACCCGGGGATGATCCCCTGCCCCACGCACTCCAGGACGCCCGGCAGCAGCGGCAGGTCGTCCCAGACGACCTCCACATCCACCTTGCTGCCTGCGGCCATCTCCGAGAGGTGTCCCATCAGGCCGAAGCCGGTCACGTCGGTGCACCCGTGCACATCGAACTCAAGCATGAGTTCCGAAGCGGTCTTGTTGAGGGCGGTCATAGACCGCGCCGCCGCATCGGCCGAACCCGGCGGGGCACGGTCAATCTGGGCGGCAAACGCGATGATGCCGGTCCCCAGGGGTTTTGTCAGGATGAGCGCATCGCCCGTCCGCGCGCCGGCCCGCAGCGTCAGCCGCGCCGGGTCAACGACGCCCGTGACGGCGAACCCCGCCTTGATCTCTGCGTCCTTGATGCTGTGCCCGCCGATGACGGCCACGCCGGCCTCGGCCATCTTGTCGATGCCGCCGCGGAGGATATCGTGCAGGACGTTGTCGGCCACGGTGCGGATCGGGAAGCCGACGATCGAGAGCGCCGTCAGGGGCCGGCCGCCCATCGCGTAGATGTCGCTGACGGAATTGGCGGCGGCAACCTGCCCGAAAAGGTACGGGTCATCCACCGACGGGGTAAACACATCGACGGTCTGAACGATGGCCGTCCGGTCGTCGAGTTGATAGACGCCCGCATCGTCGCCGGCGGCCGCGCCGACGAGGACCCGCGGGTCGGCCGGGAACGCAAGGCCCTCGATCACTCGCTTCAAGGACGCCTGGTCAATCTTGGATGCACAGCCGGCGTTCTCAACAAGTTGCGTGAGGCGCACGGGTCCGGAGGGGGCCTCCAGCCGCTCGCCCGCGCAAAGGCAGACATCTCTCTCGCGCAATAGGTCGCACGGGCACGGCTTCTTCGGATCGCAGATGCAGTGGCCCAGGCGCATCGAGCGCTGCATGACGCGTTTGCGTTTTTCGAGGTCTATCATCGATTCAGCCCGGAGCGGCAATACGCGCCCTGCGGACAGGGCATCAAGCCGAGACGGCGAATTATACCCGCGCAAAAAAGGAGCAGGAGAGGAAATCCGTTTTCCCTCTCCTGCCTATACGGGTCCATTAGGGGGCTACTGAATCGTGCCCGAATTGCCTTCGCCCTGAACGGTCTCGAACGGCCCGGAGATGGCAAATTGCACCACGAACTTGCCCTTAAAACTCGGAGGTACTCGCCACGAGTACGAGCAAGTTCCACTTCAACCATACTCCAGGGCGCCCTGCGCCAGCACCGTGCCCTTCTCGTCAAGGATCCTGACCTGCGGCGCAGGCGACACCGACGTGCCCTTCATGATGGTCGCCGCGGAATACTGCTCCCCGGCCTTGCCGGTGATGGCCAAGCCGATCGGAACCACAAGGCCCTGGGCCGCCTTCTGCGGCATGCCGATGAGCGCCCTGAGCGTGAAGGGGGGCCCAGCCTCGATCGTGGTCGTAGCGCCTTCCTGTACCGGGATCGTCGCCAGTTTCCCAAACGCCGAGGTGCACTTGATGCTCCACATGCCAGCCGCGCTTTTGGCGAAATACTGGATCGACGCAGGCACGTACGTCCCGGCGGGTATTGGCACTTCCTTGCCCATCGGGACGGGCGTGGCCTTGCCGTTCAGTTTCAGTTCCAAGCCCAGGCCGGGAGTGGCGACCTTGATGGTCCCTCCCGCGGCAAGGGCCGTGGCGGTCGGCCAGACCAGCACCATCGTCAGCAGCAAGAGTGTCACAAGTGGAACCGCAATTCTCTTCATATCCGGGCCTCCTTTCGGCCGCAAGGGATAACGGCCTCTGCTTCTTATACGACATTCCTGGCGCCGTTTCAACAATTTATTTGACGCTGAACCACTCGCTGGGGTTCACGGAAACTACGAAAGGTCCGAAATCGGCCTGGACTTCAACGCGGTACTTCCCCTTGAAGCCTTCAGGTACTCGCCACGAGTACCGGCACGAGCCGCCTCAGCCAAACTCACAGTTGCCCTGCGCAAGGACTTTGCCGGCCTCATCGGTGATCCTGACCTTCGGCGCCGGCATCCGCTGCCCGTTCTTCTCGACGCCGGCGGCATACGTCTCGCCGGCCTGGCCCTCCAGAACGAGGCTGATATCCGCCTCCGACCCGGCCGCCGTCTCCGGCGGGGCCTCGATCCTGGCAACCAGCGGCGGCCCCACCTTCACCGCGAGCGTTGCGCCGGGGCGAACCTCCAGGTTCTCCGTTTTCCCGATGTTGCCCGTATCAGTGATCATCCACGTGGCGCCGGCCGCATCTTTCCGGAACCACGTGATATCAACGCACCGATACCGGCCCGCGGGCGCCTTCCACTTGCCTCCCGATTCGGCGAGGCGGTGAAAGCCCGAATCGGAGAAGAACATCATCACCACGTCCGCGGCGCCCACATCAATCATGCCCATCTGCGGCTGGACCTTCTCAAGGCGAATGGAAGAGCCGTCCCGCGCCGGCTTCGCGCTGTAGTAGGTCCCCTTTACCTGGACCATCGGCATGAGCGGCAACGTCTCGGGGCTCTGGCGGAAACTGCGATCGAACTGGCCATCCTGATTCAGGTCAACCGCAAAGACATCGCCGGACGAGGACAATTCGCCGACCAGAGGCACGAGGTCGTCGTACCGGCCATTGAGGTTGGCGTCAACGAGGGCGATGCGGTATGACTGGCCGTTCAGTTTGACTTCGCCGGCCATGTACCCGCCGGCCATCGCCATGATGATGTCACCGCGATTGAAGACCCTGAACCGCGCCTTGGCGCCGCCCGGGAGCGCCGCCGGGCCGAATATGCCGCTTTCCGCGGGCCCGCTTGCCGTGAGGGCCGTAGCGCCCGCGAGGTTGCCCGTGCCTGAGGAGTCCACGAAGAGTCTCGCGGGGCTGGCGTTGTCGAGGACGGCCAAGACCTTCGTCTCGCCGAACGATAGAACGTAGAACCGGAGGTCCGCCGAGAGATTCGGCGGCAGGGCCTTCAGCGCCGGGGGCTTCTCCCGCTGCCCCTGCGCGATCTGCCTGCCCATGGATGCAATCGGATCGCTCTCCTGAATCTGCGTTTGCTTCAGGGGAAACTCGCCCTGGGCACGCAGGGGCACCGAAGCCAGGCAGACCAGTCCCGCCACAGCGGCGGCAATCGCAAGGATTCTCATGGTTCGATCCCCAGGGTGCTTCGCCCGTCCAGACCAGCCGCAGCCACGCGATGCAGTGGCACTTATACGTCTTCCCGATGTCAAGTGCAAGTATCTAATCGGCGGTGGACTAATGTGCCATGGACTTGGTGTACACGATCTTGTCATCGCCGGGGGCGTAGAAGTCGGCGATGCGGGCGGCCTCCTTGTAGCCCAACCGCGCGTAGAACCGGCGGGTCGGGTCGTAGATGGGCCGGCCGGAGGTCTCGACGACCGCCATGCGTCCGTCGCGCGAGGAGATGAGGTCCTCGGCATGGCGCATCAGCGCCGCTCCGAGACCCCGCCGCTGGTGCGAGAGAGCCACGGCAATCCAGTAGATGTCAAACGTGCCGAGCGTGCACGGCGTCGGGCCGAAGCAGACCCAACCGACCGGCCGGCCGCCGTCCTCCGCAATAAACGACTCGTAGTGTCCGCCGGGGCCTTTCGCCAGGGCCTCGTCGAGGACCTCCTGGGCAACCGCCAGTTCGTCCGCACGAAAGAACCCCGTCTCTGCCACGAGCGACAGGATCGCATCGCGGTCGCGCGGCTCGGACCGGCGGATGGGAACCGGTCCCCGCGGCTGCGGCGCAGAGGGTCGCCGGGCCTGCCGCGAGGGCGACGAGGCGGCGGACTTGCGATTCATTCTCGCGCGGGCATTCTCAAGCAGACTTGCCACGAATTGGGCGAACGATATGCCAGCGGCCTCCAGCGCCGCCGCGAATCCGGAATCGGGTGAGACGTCGGGGTTGGGATTGACTTCCAGAATGAACGGCCGCCCCTTGCCATCCAGCCGGAAATCAACGCGGGCGTAATCGCGGCAGCCGAGCGTCTTCCACGCGGCGAGGGCAAGCCTACGCACGGCCCCGGCCTGCCGCGCCGCGAGCCGCGCCGGAACAACCTGCGGCGTGTTGCGGTACTCGAAGGAATCCGGCAGCCACTTGGCCGCATAGTCCACGATCCGCGGCCGGCCGGCGGGGAACGTCGAAAAAACGATCTCGGCGATCGGAAGCGCCTCGACCGCGCCGCTGCGCTCAATGAGGGCCACGTTCAGTTCACGCCCGGCGATGAACTGCTCCACGAGGGCCGACTGATGGAACTCGGCGTGAACGCGCCGCACCGCTAAAAGAAAAGGGTCCAGGACCCCTAAAGGCTTAAGGGTCCTGGACCCTTTTCTTTTCCTGACGACGGATGCCCCATCAATCCCCTCGCTGGCATCGGCCGAGACGGGCTTCACGATGTAGGCCCCGGGCGGCAGGTCCGCAGCGCGGACCTTCTCCCCCAGGGGGACGATTATGCCGCGCGGACACGGCAGCCCCGCCGCCTGAAGAAGGGCCTTGGTCTGCCACTTGTCGAGCGCGGCCGCAAGGCACGCAAGATCCGAACCCGTGCAACCCTTGCCGAACGCGCGGCAGAGCATCGGCACATGGTTGGCATCGGCGGAGGCGCCGGCGAAGTCCTCGACCAGGTTGAAGATGACGTCTTCGCGCGCGGCAGCCAGGACGGGCGGCACGTCGGCAAGGCGGCTCACGCCGACCGTCCGGTGTGCGAGGCCGAGCGTGCCGAGTGCCGCCGAGACGGTCGCCGCCTCGACGAGGACGCCGGCATCGCTCTCGCGCCACTCCTGCCCGGCCGGCGGCGCGTGATGTAGAATAAGGATGGCGGAACTATCAGGTTTCATGCGCGAGCCCCAGGCGCTCCGCGGCGCTCGCGATGATCGCGCCGATGAGTTCCTGATAACTCATCCCTTCCTGCGTGGCGATCATCGGCAGGTCGGAGTGCGCCGGATGGATGCCGGGGAGCGGGTTGACCTCCAGAAAAGCGGGGCGGCCGCGCCCGTCGCAGCGGATGTCAACGCGACCGGCGTCGCGGCACTCAAGGACCAGGTACGACTCCAGGGCCAGGGCCTCGACCTCGCGGCGCAGGGCGTCTCGCGGCGGGGCGGAGTATCGCACCAACTGCTCGCACTTCTCCTTCGTCTCGTACGAATAGATGTCTGAACCTACATGCCTTGAAATCTCGATCTCCATCGTTCCGAGAACTCGGGCCTTGCGCCCCGTGCCCAGGACCGCCGCCGTGAACTCCCGGCCGGGGAGGAATTCCTCCACCAGCACGGGCTGGCCGAAGCGGTCCAAGAGGTCGCGGCAGACGGCGGCAAGGTCCTCAGGCAACCCGATCCGCGAGCGGCCGTGGATGCCCTTGCCGGTCCCCTCGGCCAGCGGCTTGGCAAAGAGCGGGTACTCCAGGTGCACAGCCGCTGCATCGGCCGGCACGGCCACCACATGGAAGTTCGGCGTGGCGAGGCCCGCCGCGCGGACCAGACGCTTCGCCATCGACTTGTCGAGCGTCACCGCGCAGACGAGCGGGTCGGAGTAGGTGTACCCAAGGCCGTAGAGTTCCAGGATCGCGGGGACCTGGGCCTCGCGCGACCGGCCGGCCAGACCCTCGGCCAGGTTATAAACGAGGTCCCAGCGGTCGCCGGCGACGAGTCGCCGGCAGAGCGTGCGGCCGCTGCCGATCCGCTGGACGTGGTGGCCGAGGGACCGGATCGCGCCTTCGAGGGCAGCCACGGTCTCCTCGGAGTCGAACTCGGCCACCTGCTCGGGGGCGTACCCCTGTGCAAGGTACTCGCTGCGCAGGTCATAGACGAGGCCGATCTTGAGGCCCATGCGATACTCCGACCTTCCTGAGTTCCCTTCGCTTGAGGCGGCTGGACTTGGCCGGGCGGATCGAAGTGGCGTTGCCGCTGGCCAGGTCCCACACGCCGGGGGGCGCATCGGTCGCCGCGGCCACCACCGGCTGGGCCGCATCCGCGCCCGGCTCGGGATACGAGACCAGCATCCCCTCGAACGTCCGGAAGACCGTGTGCGTCGGACTCATCGAGATGATGTAGTTGGGGAGGACCGGTATCTTGCCGCCGCCGTGGGGGGCATCGACGCAGAACGTCGGGATCGCCAGGCCGCTGACCCTCCCGCGCAGGTACTCCATGATCTCGAGGCCCCGCGCCACGGGCGTCCGGAAATGCTCCACGCCGCGCACCAGGTCGCACTGGAAAAGGTAGTACGGCCTGACGCGCATCCTGATTAGGCCGCGGCACAGTTGCTCTATTGTCTGCGGACTGTCGTTGATCCCCCTGAGGAGGACCGTCTGGTTGCCGAGCGGGATACCCGCATCGACGAGCCGCACGCATGCCTCGGCGGCCTCGGGCGTCAATTCGGCAGGGTGGTTAAAGTGCGTGTTGACCCAGAGGGGATGGTACCTGCGGAGCATCGCCACGAGTTCATCGGTGATCCGCTGCGGCAGGACGACCGGCGCGCGGGTGCCGAGGCGGAGGATCTGGATGCTCGGCACGCTTCGGAGGGCCGCAAGGATGCGCTCGAGGGCATCGGTGGCCATCGTCAGCGGGTCGCCGCCGGAGACGATGACGTCGATGATCTCCGGATGCTCCGCCAAGTAGCGCACGGCCTGCTCGAGACGGGCGGGCGAAATCGCGGATTCGTGTATCCCGGCCACGCGCTTGCGCGTACAGTGGCGGCAGTAGGTCGAGCACGTCGTCGTCACCACCAGCAGCGCCCGGTCAGAGTAGCGGTGCACAAGGCCGGGGACGGGCATGTCCTCATCTTCCTCGAGCGGGTCTTCGGAGAGGAACGGCGGGTCCTGGAGTTCGGCTGCCTGGGGGACGGCCATCTGGAAGATGGGGTCCGAGGCATCCGGCCGGCGGATGAGCGAGGCGTAGTACGGGGTGATCGCCATGGGGAACTTCCCGGCGGCCTCGATGAGGCCCCGAGAGACGTCCAGGTCAGGGAACCGCTGGCGCAGTTGGGCGACGGTGCGGATGCGGTTCTTCATCTGCCAGCGCCAGTCGGGCGGCCGGCCCTCGCCGATCCGGTCAACAGGGCGGCATGGGCATGTCACAACCTGGGCCGCCGGCCTACTACTTTCGTCCGCGCTGGATTGGGAGGGAGGTTCTTCGGAACTCGATGAGGCACACTGGTCGCCTGGGCGACCGGATTTAAGCATGGCCGCACAACTCCTTAGAAGAGACATTGAAACCCGCCCTGCCCGAGCAAGGCGTTGCAGGAAAGATAGTTGCAGCAATCTGGAAAGTCAAGTGGCAAGCGCGGCGTTCCCGCAATCGCCATCTACATCATCGGCTTGGCGCGACGCACGAGTTGAATCGGGAACCCCCACGGATCGCGGAGCATGGCGATGAGGTCGCCGGAGGGAGTCGTCTCGGCATCGCCGACGGGCGCGGCCCCGGCCTTGATGAGCCGCGCGCGCTCGGCGTGCACGTCGGCCGCCTCGAACGCCAGATGCAGGATGAGCGGGTCGATGGCACGGTAATCGGGGACTTTCACCTTGGGGTTATTGTAGATCTCGATCATGACGTGGCCGGCGGAATCGGCCACGAACTGAGCGTTGGCGGGCGGCCCGAAACTGCGGGCGAGGCGCATCCCGAGATGCTCAACGTACCACTTCGCGGCCGCCTCAGGGTCCGACACCTGGTAGCCGACGTGTTCGATATCCATGAGTGCTCCTCCGGGTCGCCGCTGGCCGCGGCGGGCTCGACAATAAGGTAACAGGGCGGAGCGCAACACGTCTAACACAAATTCGGACGCCGGCGCCGGACGTTGACGCGGGCGCGAGGCGCGGCTAGAATGCCGCCCGTCATGAACGGCCGCCTGAGCCGCACAATCCGAACGGTCCTGACGGTCATCGCCATCGCGGGCATCGCCGCGCTCGTCCTCTATCTCGCCGGCGGTCGCACTGCATCCGGACCCGCGAACCGGCCGGAACTCGTGATCTGGGGCTGGTGGCGCGTCGAGGGGTGGGAGAAGTTGCTGGCGCGGTTCCGCGAGATGCACCCGGAACTCAGCGTGGTGATCTCGACGAGCGCCGGCCGCATGGATGAACAGAAGTTGATGTGCGCGATTGCCGGCGGGTCGCCGCCGGACCTGGTCAACCAGGACCGGTTCTCGGTGGGCGGGTGGGCGGCGCGCGGGGCGTTCCTGCCGCTTGACGAATTCATCCGCCGCGACCTTGCCGCCGGCCGGCCCGACGCCATCAGACCCGAGGACTACTACCCAGCCTGCTGGAACGAGGCGGTTTACCAGGGCAAGGTCTATGCCATCCCCAACAACACCGACGACCGCGTGCTCTACTACAACGAGGACATCCTGCGGCGCGAGGGGTTCGTGAATGCCGACGGCTCGGTCCGCCCGCCGCGAACCTGGGAGGAACTCCAGGCCTACGCTGTCAAGATGACCAAGCGCGATGACGTGGGCAACATCACGCAGGTCGGCTTCGTCCCGATGTACGGGAACTCGTGGCTATACCTGTATGCCTGGCAGAACGGCGGCTCGTTCCTGAGCACCGACGGCCGCACCTGCACCCTGAACCAGCGCCCCATCATCGAGGCCCTCCAGTGGGTCGCCGACGTGTACGAGGCCCTCGGCGGCGTGCAGCAGGTCGATGCCTTCACCAGCACGCCGCAGACCGGCGACCTCGACCCGTTCCTCACGGGCAAGATCGCCATGATGATCAACGGCAACTGGATCTTGAACAACATCGCCACGTACAAGCCCGACATGAACTTCGGCGTGGCCCCCGCGCCGGTGCCCGCGTGGCGCCTGAAGGCGGCGGAGACCGACCCGAGTGTGGAGCCGTACATCACATGGAGCGGCGGCTTCTCGTGGGCCGTCCCGGCCAGCGCCAAGCATCCCGAGATCGCAT
The DNA here is from genome assembly GCA_964353455.1 of uncultured Anaerolineales bacterium. Classification (GTDB taxonomy): domain Bacteria; phylum Planctomycetota; class Phycisphaerae; order FEN-1346; family FEN-1346; genus CAYGWP01. The sequence goes on along the minus strand of CAYGWP010000025.1, from coordinate 1,571 downwards.
GGGAGTTCATCCGGTGGATTTCGAGTCCCGAGGCCGCCCGAATCTACCATGATGCCGAGAGCCGCTACAACCTCAGCCGCGGCCGGCGGTACGTCCCCTCGCACATGTCGCCCAACCGGAAGATCAACGAGCAGATCGTCCTGGGGGAGTTCGCCCCGAAAGACAAACGCCTCCACGATGCCTTTGAGTTCTGCGTTTCGATGATGCCCGCGAGCCGGTTCCGGCCCGTCACGCCCGTCGGACAACTCCTCTGGGACGAGCACGTCCGGGCGACCGACCGCACACGCCATCACGACATGACTGCCCAGGAAGCGGCCGACGTCAGCACGGCCCGAGTCCAGTCGCAACTCGACCTCCTCTACGAGCGCAAAACCTACCCGCCGCTCGACACGACCGCCGTGGGGACGGTCTTCGCGGTCCTCGCGGGCATCGGCATCATCGCGTTCGTCATCGGGGCCGCAAGGCACGTCCGGAAGTACGCCCGCGGTCCGTCGCGGCGCGAGGCCGTCGTCGGGTACGCATTCATCAGCCCGTGGCTGGCCGGGTTCCTGCTGCTGACGGCCGGGCCGATCCTGGCATCGCTCATCCTCAGTTTCTGCGAGTACGACGTCCTGCATCCCGTGCAGTTCGTCGGCCTGGATAACTACGCCGCGCTGCCCGGCGACCCCATCTTCTGGCGGTCTCTGGTGAACACGCTCTGGATGGTCGGGGCGGTGCCGCTCGGAATGGCGGTGGGCCTGGGCGTGGCGCTCCTCCTTAATATGAACGTGCGCGGCCAGCGGTTCTACCGGACGGCGTATTACCTGCCGGCGATCGTGCCGGTCGTTGCGGCAAGCATCCTATGGATATGGCTCCTCCAACCGCAGTTCGGCCTCATCAACTCGACGCTGCGGCTGATGCACGTTCCGGAAATCGTCAACTGGGCGCTCGGGGTCATCGGTCTCGCGCCGCCGTACCATTTCAGCATGCCGATGTGGCTCCAGGACGCCGACTGGTCGAAACCGGCGCTTATCCTTATGGGCCTCTGGGGCGCGGGGGCCGGAATGATCATCTGGCTGGCCGGGCTGAAAGGAATTCCGCGGGAACTCTACGAGGCCGCCGAGATCGACGGCGCGGGCCGCATCTCCAAGTTCCGACACATCACGCTGCCCATGCTCTCACCATACATCTTCTTCAACCTCGTGATGGGCACAATCGGGGCGTTCCAGGTATTTACGAATGCCTATATCATGACCAACGGCGAGGGCGGACCGGTCGATTCCACGCTCTTCTACGTCTTCGCGCTCTTCAACCACGCATTCCGATACTTCAAGATGGGGTACGCCTCGGCGATGGCGTGGATACTGTTCATTATCATCCTGGCGCTTACGATGATCAACTGGCGGCTGCGCAAGATCTGGGTCTTCACCGAACGCGGAGACGTGTGACGTGCCGTTGACCCTCTCCCCTTGCGGGAGAGGGTGGCCGCAAGGCCGGGTGAGGGGTGGCCGTGGCTCGCCCCCTCACCCCCAACCCCTCTCCCGCGAGGGGAGAGGGGCGAACAGGGCCACGCTGAACGCGCACGGGTCCGG
>CAYGWP010000024.1:0-14028 GCA_964353455.1 uncultured Anaerolineales bacterium | reverse complement strand
CGCCGTCAGCGTCGGCACCGATGCGTGCTTGCCATGCGGAATGGCCACGCCCTGCCCGATGCCGGTGGTGCCCTGGGATTCGCGCTGGCGCACCGCGGCCAGGGCGCCGGCGCGGTCCGAGATGCGCCCCGCCTGGACAAGGATGTCGGTCATCTCCTCGAAGCATTCCTCTTTATCGAGGCTTTCCAGACCGACCTTCACCACGCTCTCGTCAAGTAGATCGCGCAATCTCATCACAGTGCTCCTCGGTCGCTGCCCGCCGCCCATACGGGCCGTATGGCCGGCGGAGAGCGACCCTGGTGCAGGTCCGCACGAACGCGCCGCCCAAGAAGATTCCGTATGGTAGCCCGGCGGCGCGTCCGTTTCAAGGGATTCCCTTTTGTTTACCGTTTTGTTCACTTCGGCTATGCGCCGCGCGGTAGAATACGGGGAAGATGACGACCCAGAAAGGAGGGATGCATGCAGAAGCACGTGAATGTCACGATCCCTCTGGCGTGTCCGCATTGCCTCGCCGAAATGCTCACCACCATCGACGAAGTACAGCAGGAAGCGACGATCCAGTGTGCCGCGTGCGGCACGGCCGTCGAACTCTTTCCCAACAACCTGCCCACTGCGGGCCTGCATCAGCGGCTCGAAGAGCAGGCGTACTTTGGGATAAGGTTCTAACGGCCCCGTCCGTCACCCCTTGACGACGCCAAGCGGCCTCAGGCGGCAGACCTTGCGCGCAAGGCCCGCCTTCTCCACCACGTCCACGACGTCGGCCACGTCCTTGTAGGCGCCCGAATATTCCTCGGCCAGGCCTTTCCAACTGCGGGTCATCACCAGGATGCCGCGCGCTGCAAGGTCCTGGCGGACCTGCTCGCCGCGGACGCGCCGGCTCGCCTCGTGGCGCGACATGGCCCGCCCCGCCCCGTGGCAGACGGACCCGAAGGTCTCCGCCATTGCGGCCGCCTCGCCGGCCAGCAGGAATGAGTACCGCCCCATGTCGCCGGGGATCAGCACGGGCTGGCCCACGGCGCGATATACGGCAGGCACCTCGGGATGCCCGGCCGGAAACGCGCGGGTCGCGCCCTTGCGGTGCACGCAGACTGTCCTCTCGCGGCCGCCGATCTCGTGCGTCTCCATCTTGGCGATGTTGTGCGCCACGTCGTACACCAAGTGCAGGCCCAGCCGCTCAGCGCTTGAGCCGAAGACCTTGGAGACCGCCTGGCGCACCAGGACCATCAATAGTTGTCGATTCGCCCATGCGTAGTTGGCCGCGGCGCGCATGGCGCCCAGGTACCGCTGCCCCTCGCCGCTCTCGACGGGCGCGCAGCAGAGTTGCTGGTCGGGCAACTCGAAACCGTACTTGCGGGCGGCGCCCCGCATGGTCTTAAGGAAATCGTCGCAGACCTGGTGCCCGAACCCCCGGCTGCCGCAGTGGATCATGAACGAAACCGACCCGAGGGCCATGCCAAACGCCTCGGCCGTCGCGGCATCGTATATCTCATCCACGACCTGGACTTCGAGGAAGTGGTTCCCCGCGCCGAGCGTGCCCACCTGGTCTTTGCCGCGCTCGTACGCGCGGGCGGATACGGCGTCGGGGTCGGCGCCCCCCAGTTCGCCGCCGGCCTCGGTGCGGTCGAGGTCTTCCTTCCAGCCGCGGCCGCCCTCGACGATGAAGCGGGCGCCCTCGGTCACGACCCGCCGGAGTTCGTGCCGCCCCAACTTCAGCGGCCCGCCCACTCCCACGCCACAGGGCACGTTGGTGAAAATCTGGGCCACAAGTTCCTCGATGCGCGGCTGCACGTCCGTGGCGAGGAGGTCCGAGCGGACAAGCCTGACGCCGCAGTTGATGTCGTACCCGACGCCGCCGGGCGACACCACGCCCCCCTCGGCCGGGTCGGTCGCCGCCACGCCGCCTATCGGAAACCCGTAGCCCCAGTGAATGTCGGGCATGGCGAAACTGGCCTTCTGGATGCCGGGCAGGCACGCGACGTTGGCCACCTGTTCGGGGGCGTTGTCGTGCCGGATTTCGCCGATGAGTTTCGAGTCGGCATAGATAATGCCATCGACACGCATGCCGGGCTTATAGGTCTTCGGAATCCTGTACCGATACCCGCCCATATCTTCAAGCGGGCCGTGAAAGGCTTCGCCGGGCATTTGTAAATCCTTTCAGGCTGTAGGCCGGAGGCCGCAGGCTGGAGAGACGCGCCAGTCCGGGCCGATTCATACATTATAGCAGAGATGGTCACTAGGTGACTGGGTAACTGGGTGACTAGGGACGGCCCCGCCGGGGCCGCGGAATGTGGCCACGGGTGAAGCGATCCCGGCGCGCCGGGGTCGCGGAACCCATGGGAGAGTTCGTGTTTTAACAAGTCCGCCCCGGGGGGGGGCGGAGGAGGAGGTGCTCATATTTTCAAACCCGAGTAGCGTGCGGAGAAAAGCCCCCGGAATTCTCACGGGCACGGGTTTTCACGGATCTCAAATTGCCTTTCCGGTGAATATCGCGTATAGATACTCGCCTTTCTGTTCCTCCCCGTATTTCTTCTCGACAAGACCGGCTATAACGGCTCTGGCGAGCAGTCCCTTATCAGACATGTTGATCTGAGATTGGATGTCGTCAAGAAATTCTTCAATTTTCTTTGCATCTGCTCCTGGGTGCTTTCTAAGAAAGAACATCCTCATAAGTTCGCGGTCGCGCAGAGTTTCAATGTTTGCCAGTTCCCTTCCCAGAAAAAACAGAATTTTGGGAAGTGTCCAGTCTGGATGTGCGGACGCCACCATTCTGATGAGAACATTTCGGATATCCCACTCCCGTTTCTCCCTTTCTGCCTCGGCCTGTTCCAGTCCCGCAGCGGCTGCATAGATCCGCATCATGGGAAAGTGGATGCGCCTCCAAGGCCGCGAGTTGTGTAAGAACCATAGACTGGCTTGCCATAGTGCGAAAGGCACAACGGCTATCCAGAACCACGGAACTTTGATTGCGAGAATGGTTGCCATGATGAGCAGGGATGATATCACGCTTCTTGTCCAAAGCCAGATCACCAGACCAAGTACGAGTGCAATGACCATAAATACTAATAGATTCATGCCATTTCCTCGCAAAAAACAAAATGGGCTCTATTGATCAACCAGATTGTCCACATGTTGCCTCACTCGTAGGTGGCAGGCCCTTGGACAAGGGATTGAAAATTAAGGTGGTCGTATGATCCCGAAGGCCGGCTCAAGTTCTGGATACTGGTTTCGCAGCAGACTTTGCACAACGCGCCATCGTATGCCCTTGATTGGCGTGACCTCCTGGTCTATTCCGCGTCTGACATAACGTATGGGCTTGTACACTCCCGTCTGAATACCAACAATCCTTGCGCGGTCCACACACCAAGACCCCGCATCGTTTGGCGTAATGTGTGTGCACCAGATTCCTGAACCGCTGATGCCAGCAAGACTTTGGGGGTGCTCTGCAGCCTCTCCGTCAAAACGACGGTTGCATTCTTTTCCGTACATTTCAAATACAATGTGATTGTTTGTATCGAAGTCGTCCCATGAGTCCGTGGGACCTCTGTACAAAACCGAGGCATATACCAAATACCTTTCCTGTATCTGCTTGGGCTCAGCCCAGCAAGAGGGGTAGCCGAACACATAGTACCACCCCTCAGGTGCTAGATAAGCAACCGCTTCCACATCGTGAAACCCCAGGAATCTCCGACTGCCAAGGCTCTTGACCACCGCATCGTTCAATTCCACAACGGCAACATCTTCCGCACCCAGCCCGCAGACAAACCTCCCCGCAATTCTGATTGGGGATGGGTCGTCGGCATTCCGAGCCATGAAGAGGCTGAACCCTTCCCTCAATTCAATCTCAGCAACGTGGCGCGCGGTAACCAAGAATGACTTGTCCGCCACGCGGAATAATATGCCAGTACCACACTGAACCAGATTGCCCCCCCGCTCGGCCCGCACCGGCAGTGCACTCTCCATTAACCTTGGGAGCATTGCCTCATGGACCCGCGCGAGCAACGCGTATAGTTCTTCCGACCGGCGTTGTAACATGAGTAACTCCCATCGAATCATTCCTGCAGAACCGGAGGTACAGTCATTCACCATACGCCAGGTCTTATCTTCGCTGCACTACATACCGGCCGTGCCAGATCATACATCGAGGATAAATCGTGCCGACCAGGTGCCGTCGCTTTCACGGCGAACCTGAAGTTGGTGATACGTCACGGCCTTGATCTCCAGGCGGGTCCGGTGGCGGCCGAGTTCGAACCGGCCGAAACCGACCCGCGCGCGGACCTCTTTCGCATCGGCCGCCGCGAAGCCGAACTCCAGCGGCACGAGGCGCCGCGTCTCGAATCGAAAGAGGAGTTCCTGGAGCCACGTGACCAGGAGTTCCCCAAGGTCGCCCTCGAGGCCCGGCGGCGGCAAGACCGTGACCTCCTCCGTCAGAACGGCCTTGTCGGGCCAGTCTTCGAGCATCTGGTCGAACGCGGCCCGCGCGGCGGTGGCCAGGAGGTCGGCCAGGCCCTCGCCGCGGACCTCCAGCCCAACATCCGCCGTGTGATCGAAGACCGTGAAGGTGCCCATGAACAGGCTTCCCCGGCACTTTGGCCATTATACCAAGCGGTCGCCGCGGCCAGACGTTCAGAATTCAACGCCCTCTTGAGCCGTCACGCCCTTCTCATACGGATGCTTGACGAGACGCATATCGGTCACGAGGTCGGCCCGCTCGATGAGCGAAGCCCATGCCCCGCGGCCCGTCAGGACCAGGTGGACCTCCGGCGGGCGTGCCCCAAGAAGGTCCTCGACCTCGGCGGCCAAGATCAACTTCAGGCCCACCGCCGTCAGGACCTCATCGGCCACCACCATCTGGTATCGGCCGGCGACCAGGCAGCGGCGGACGAACTCCAGGGCCTCCCGCGCAGCCGCAAGGTGTTCCGGCGCAGGATCGCCGACGACGAACCCCTTCCCGAGGCGGAAGACCTCCAGTTCCGGCGCCAGGCGCCCGGCCGCCTCGTGCTCCCCCACGCTCCACGCCTTCACGAACTGGATGAAGGCAACGCGCATGCCGTGGCCGACCGCCCGCATGGCCATACCGAGGGCGGCCGTCGTCTTGCCCTTGCCATCGCCCGTGTTGACGATCACCAGCCCTCGCGGAATCTTGGCGACCATGGCGGCCTCCGCCTTCGGATGCTATAGCAGTTCACGCTTGCGCGTAGCAGAACATGTGTGCCACGCCCGCCCGACTGACTGGCGGGCGTGGGACGAGCCACATGGCGTCTTCGCCCGCCAGTCCGTAGGGCGGGGCACACGGCGATACTGATTGTATGGGTCGCCCGCGCCGCCCGCAAGTCGAAGCCCCGACCCGGCAGGCGCGGGGGTCGGCGGAAAAACCCTTTCTTTTCGCCGGGCGACCCTTATACTGGTTCCTTCGTGACATAACTCGGTCGTGCGTATTGGCCCAGGAATAAGGTTGTACGGCTCATGCCTGCTGACATCTGTGAGGCGTTGGCCCGGCGGTTTTCGATTGGCCGCGAGCGAGTCCTTTCCATCCTCGAACTCCTCGATGCTGGACTCCACTCCGTCTTCATTGCCCATTACCGGAAGTCCGCCACCGGCGGCCTCGACGATACGGCCATCAGCCGGCTGGCGGAGGAGCGGCGGGAACTCCTCTTCCTGGAGGACCTGCGGCAGAAGGCCCGGCGCATCGCCGAGCAGGCCAAGGCGCTCACCGAGCATCTCGCCAAGGCGATCGCCGAGGCTGATGAGCCGGAATTGATCGAGGACCTCATCCGGCCGTATCGGCCGCGGCGCCGGACGGCCGGCCTCGTGGCCTACGAGCGCGGCCTGGGACCCCTGGCGCGGTTTATCGCCAACCCGCCGGCCGATGGACCGGACCTTCCCGTCAAGGCCGCAGAGTTCGTCAACCCCGCCAAGGAGGTCCGCTCGCCAGAGGAAGCCATCGCCGGCGCCGGCCACATCCTGGCCGAGCGCGTCGCCGAGGACCCGCGGGTCCGCCAGGCGGTCCGGCGGCTGATCTGGGACCGGGGCATCCTGAAGTCGCAGCAGTCCAAGGAAGGCGGCAAGGCGGCCGCCGAGTTCAAGGGCTACTTCCAGTTCCAGGAAGCGATCAACCGCCTGCCGCCGCACCGCGTGCTGGCCCTGAACCGCGGCGAGCGGAGCAAGGCCCTGAAGTTGACCATCGAATTACCTCCCGATGCGATCAAGGAGAAGATATTCCCGGTCATCCTTACACCGGACCATCGGTTCCGTGCCTGCCTTGAAGAGGTGGCAGCCGACGCCCTGGCCCGGCTGGTGCTTCCGAACGTGGACCGCGAGGTCCGCCGGCAACTGACGGACCGCGCCGAGGGCCATGCCATCGAGGTCTTCGCCGCCAACCTCCGGAGCCTGCTCATGGCCCGGCCGGTCCGCGGCCGCAAGGTCCTGGCCATCCAGCCCGGTTACCGGACAGGATGCAAGGTGGCGGCGATTGATGCCGCGGGGGCGCTCCTCGGCGAAACGATCATCTACCCGCTAGAGCCGCAGAAGAAGTGGGCCGAGGGCAAGGCCGCGCTTGCGGCCGAGGTCCAGCGCCACGCCACGGAACTCGTGGCCATCGGCAACGGCACCGGCTGCCGGGAGGTCGAGCAACTCGTCGCCGAGACCATCGAGGAGGCTGGCCTGGCCGCTGAATACGCCATCATCAGCGAGGCGGGCGCCGCCGTCTATGCCGACAGCGACCTGGCGAAGGAAGAGTTCCCGAACCTGGATGCCGCCATCCGCGCGACCGTCAGCATCGGCCGCCGCTTGCAGGACCCGCTGACGGAACTCGTGAAGATCGATTCGCGGGCCATCGGCGTCGGCCTCTATCAGCATGATGTGAACCAGCAGCGCCTTCGCCAGGCGCTTGAGGAAACGATGGAGTCGTGCGTTGCGGCCATCGGGGTCGATGCCAACGCGGCCTCCGCATCGATGCTGCGGCGGGTTCCCGGCCTCGACGCACAGCAGGTCCAGTCGCTCCTGGCGCACCGGGCGCAGGCGCCCTTGAAGACCCGCGAGGAACTCCGGGCGCTGGCCGGATGGGATGACCGCATGTTCCGGTCAGCCGCCGGGTTCCTGCGCATCCGCGGCGACAGCCCGCTGGACGCCACTCGCGTGCACCCGGAAAGTTACGCGGCGGCCGAGAAACTGCTCGCGCACTTCGGCCACGGCGCGGCGGACCTCGCATCGCCGGAGTCGGCCCAGGCGGTCCGCAAGCACCTCACGGGCATCGCCCTTGAGCCGCTGGCGGCCCAACTCGAGATTCCCCTGGCCGACCTGGGGGAACTGGCAAGCGCCCTTCAGAACCCCGATTTCGACCCGCGCTCGCAACACCACGGGCCGGTCTTCCGCAGGAAGATGCGCAAGATCGAGGACCTTACGCCCGGCATGTGGGTCAAGGGCACCGTCCGGAACGTGGTGGACTTCGGGGCGTTCGTCGATATCGGCCTGAAGGAAGATGGCCTCGTGCACATCAGCCAGTTCTCGCGGCGGTACGTGCGGAACCCCCTGAAGTTCCTCCACGTCGGCGACGTGGTGGACGTGCGGATCGTCTCCATCGAGGCCGACAAACACCGGATCGCCCTGACGCTGCTCGGCGATGAGCCGAAAAAGGGCGAGCCGCAGCCCGCCGACGCCAAGCCGCGCAGAGAACGCCGACCGCCGCGCCAGCCGCGGGCCGGCCCAGCGCGCCCTTCAGCACCCGCTGCCGCAGGAGAAGCCGCAGCCGCGCCAAGTCAGGCAACGCCGGAAACCGTGGGTGCGGGCACTTCCGCCCAAGGCGTTCCGCCGGCGCCCCGCCGCCCTGCCCCGTCGGACCGCCGCGCCCCGCGCGACGGCCAGCAGCGAGGCCGCCGTCCGTCGCCGCAAGGCCGCGCACCGGCCCGTGCGGGCGCTCCCGGCGGCGAGGCAGGCGAACGGCCGCGCGGCCCAAGACGCGGACCTCGCGACCGCAGGCCCCCGCGCACCGGCCCGCCGCGGGTCATCATATCCAAAGGCACGACCGAGACCGAGGATCGCGCCCCGGACGTCGCCGGCCGCCCGAAAATCCGCTGGGCCTACTACGAGTCCGACCCCGAGGAGGAAGTCTTCGAGGAGACGGTGCTGGCGGACCTGTCCGCCGACTTGTCCGCCGTAGTCCCGTCGGGGGCGAAGGCGGAAGCCTCGGCGAAGGCGGAAGCAAGCGCTACCGATACACCGTCTCCGCCGCCAGTGGAATCCACGCCGGCGGAGCCCGTGGCCGCGGAACCCGCGCCGGCAGAACCCGTGGCCGCAGAGCCTCCCCCGGCCGAACCGCCACCGCCTCCGCCGCCCGAAACGCAGCCGCCGCCAATTCAACCCTAGTCAGCCCCCCGTACGGGGGGACGAAGTGAGGCCAAACCATGAAATCACGCAAGAGCAAACGTCCGGCCAGGAAGTTGCCGCCTCCTCCTGAAATCCCGCGGGTCCTGGAAGACCGCGTGGCCCTGGTCACCGGCGCGGGGAGCGGCCTGGGCCGCGGCATCGCCGATGGCCTTGCGGCGGCCGGCGCCAGGGTCGCCCTGGTCGATGTGGACCTTGCGGCGGCCGAGGATGCCTGCGCCCGCCTCACGCGGTCGTACGGCGGCGGGCAGTGCCTCTGCATCAAGGCCGATGTGACAAACGAAGGGGAAGTGGCCGACGCCTTCTGCCAGACGGTCGCGGAATTCGGCAGGGTCGATATCTGCGTGCCTGCGGCCGGCATCGCGCCGGCGTACCCGCTCGTTGACTTTCCGGTCGATGCATGGCGGCGGGCGCTGGACATCAACCTGACGGGCTACTTCCTGGCGGCGCGCGAGGCGGCGCGGGTGATGGCGGCTCGCGGCCGGGGCGGGTCCATCATCCTCGTGTCCTCAAAGAGCGGCCTTGAGGCGTCGAAGGCGAACTCGGCCTACAACGCCACGAAGGCGGGCGAGATTCACATGGCGCGCGGCTGGGCCCTGGAACTCGGGCCCGCAGGCATCCGCGTCAACGTGGTCGCCCCGGGGAACGTCTTCAAGGGATCCAAAATCTGGAACGCCGAATATATCAGGATGTGCGCCAAGAAGCGCGGCATAAAGCCCTCGGAGGTGATACCGTATTACGTGAGCCTGACGGCCCTGGGCCTGGAAATCCAACCCGAGGACGTCGCCGGCGTGGTCGTCTGGCTGGCCTCCGACGCCGCCCGCGCCATCACCGGCCAGGTGATCGTGTGCGATGCGGGGCAGGTGTTTGTTCGGTAACACGCGCCCGCCAAGGCGGGCGGCTAATTGCGAAAGGCACTGTTGATGAATCGCCTTAACGACTATCGTAAGGTAACCGCTTCGTTCGAACTCCCGAAGACCAGCCGCGCATGGCAACTCTACGGCGCGGGCCTCGAAAACCTCCGCCTCGACACGCTGCCCATGCCCGAGCCGCGCGACGATGAACTCCTCGTGCGGATCGACGCCGTAGGAGTCTGCGCGAGCGACTGGAAAATGATCGCCCAGGGCGAATCCCACGCACGCATGCGCGGCTGCGACCTCGCGAACCACCCGACCGTTCCCGGCCACGAGGTTTCGCTCACGGCCGTCCGCATCGGCAAGAAACTCCGCCGCAAGTACAAGGTCGGCCAGCGGTTCAGCATCCAGGCCGAGATTTACCTCAAGGGCGAGAACATCGCCTACGGTTACAAGATGCGCGGCGCAGACCAGCAGTACCAGACCATCGGCCCCGACGTGTACGCCAACGGTTACCTCCTGCCCGTCAGCCCGCGCCTCGGCTACGCCCAGGCCGCCCTGGCCGAACCGTGGGCCTGCGTCTATCACGCGTACCACAATCATCGGCGGACGCAGAGCGTGCTGAAGGGCGGGACGGCATGGTACGTGGGCGCCGGGCCGCTCGGCCTCATGCACATCGAAAAGGGCATCAACGATGGGGCCGCAACCGTCATTGTCAGCGAGATGCGAGCCGACCGCCTGGAGAAGGTCGAGCGCAGCCTGCGGCCGCTCGCCGAGAAGAAGAAGGTCCGCCTCGTCACCGTTGACCTCTCGAAGGAGCCGATCGACAAGCACCTCGCCAAACGCGGGGCCGACGACATCCTCGTCCTGGCCCCCGTGGCGAAGGCGGCAGAGGCGGCCCTGGAATATCTGGCCAAGAACGGCTATTTCAACATGTTCGCCGGGTTCGAGAGCCGCGAGCGGGCCTGGATGCAACTTAACCTCAACGACATGCACTACGGCCAGTGGACGATGATCGCCACCAGCGGCTCGCCCATCGAGGCCCTCCGCAAGGCCCTCGACGACGCCGCAGCCGGCCGCATCGACCCGAACAACGCCGTCGCCTGCATCGGCGGCATCGACGCCGTCCGCGACGCCGTCCACCACACGCACGAGGGGACCTACCCCGGCCGCATCGTCATCTACCCGCAGATCGAGATGCCCCTCGCGCCCGTCGAGCAACTCACCCCCGACGGCCGCTGGACGAACAAGGCCGAAGAGGCCCTCCTGGCCGCGCGGCTGGAGTGAAGAATCAAAGGACTATCCGCAGATTTCGCAGATTACACAGATAAGGCCGACATCAGTCGTTTTGGAGGGACGCGCGCCGTCACGTCCACACCGTTTGGAGTAAGGCTCACCTTGCCGGTTCCAACTGGTTGTTCAGCAAGTCTATCGGCTCCTCTCGGTCCGACTCCACGGTGATCAAGTTGTAAGTGCGCCTGCCGTCTTTGAACAGAGCAATCAACAGAATGTGATTGCTCATTCCAGACTTTCTGTACAGCCCCCATAGCCTCTCCGTGAACCAGGTCCGAACTGTGACGTGGAAGGTACCATCGCTCTGCACAACGATTTCCTCGGAGCCCCCCAAAGCCCGTTTTCCCCGATAGAACTCAGCCATACTTTGCGCATGCGCGCTGCTCGTGTACGAATCATACCTCAGCATCTTCAGGCTTGTCTGTGTCGCAGGCGTCAGCCGTAGGGTGAAAGTCCTGTCGCCATCGCCATGGACCAGCGTGAACTCCCACAGGACGTAGAACAACAGCGGAACGAGGACTGCAACGGCAATGAGGAGTTTTATGATCTTCATGGCACAACCCACGCGCCGCAATCGAAACCCATATCTTGCCCGCTTTTCGCGATTCCCGGCGACCGCGCCGCGTCTAGAGAAAGTATCCCGCATCGATCTTGAAGTGTTCCGCCAGAATGCGGACGTGCGTCTTGCTGAGTTGCCGCCGGCCGCGAAGCACAAGCGAACCGAGACCGCGGTTACCCAGCAGCCGGCCCAGGTCCGACGCCGACATCCCCGCCTCCCGGACCACGTACCGCAGCCGCTCCAGCGGCGTGCTCCTTGACCGGCGCACCGCGGCGCGGCCCTCCTCGTACTTCGCCACAAGGTCTGACAGCACGTCCAGGTAATCCTCCTGGTCCGGCGTCAGGTCGTGCCCCGCCAGGGCATCGACTACCTCGGTGGCGTTGGCCAGGTCCACCCTGTCATGAATCGGGCGGGGCGGAAACAGCCGGACAAGGCCCGCGTAGTCCCTGGGCATCCGCCGAAAATCCATCGAGCGAGTCGCGGTTTTCATAGCACGTCCTTCCATCGGTCTTTGCCATATTCGGCGTGCGAGAGCAGCATCAGCACGAACACTTTCCCAACATTATAGTGAATGGCCGTGATCAGCCGGTATTGGTTACCCGCAACGTTGAACACCACCACGGTCCGGCCGCTCTCAACCCTGACTTCGTCCGCGCTGCGGAACACCCTCCTCACGTGCACGAGGTTCCGCCAGCGGGCCGCCTCGGCCGCATCCAGCCACCGCTCCAATGAGGATGCGGCCGCCGGATGCCGCGAGGCAAACTCCCGGATGCGCGTCGGCTTGATGATCCGCATGCTTACATTGTGTAGTCAACGAGTGGAAAGTCAAGCATAATTCCTTCGCGCCTTTGCGTGGTTGTGGCTGCTCCGCCGCGGCAACCACGGCCTTCTTGTCTCGTCATTCGAGTTTCGACATTCATTCGACACTCGAATTCCGTTCTTCGTCATTGAATTCCCCCCTTCGCGCCGTTGATTCTCGCCCTCGACCGCGCCTAGAATCAACCATTGGCGGCGGCCGTTAACGCCGTCCAGACCAGGACCGTCAGCAAGACCATGTGCAATCCGACCCAATGCCGCTATCTCGCCCGGAATTTCCACTTGGTGGCGGCCATTGCGTCCGACGGCCGTATCAGCGAAGTTCACCCCGACAGCGCCTCGGCCCTCGGCTACAGCGCCGCCAAACTGGCCGACAAGCCGTTCTCAAGGCTCCTGCCAAAGGACCAGCACCAGCACCTCCTGCGGGTCCTCGAACGCTCCAAGACCGGCCAGTCCGTCTGGGACGAACTCGCCCTCCTCGCGGCCGACCGCCGCCGCGTCCCGATGCTCTGCTGCTTCCAGCGCCTCGCCCTGCCCGGCACAAACGGCACGCTGCTACTTACGGGCATCAGACTCGACGCTTTCCAGGCGGGCGGGCGGACCGATGCGGCCGCGCTCCTCGGACAGTTGGCTTTTCGCTGTCACGGCCCGGCCCACCGGCTGATGCAGGCTATCGAGGCGATCCTACCCCAACAACCCTGGTCCCAGGCCGCCGAGCGCTGCCGGACCGAACTCGACGCACTCCTGGACGTGATGAGCCGGTCCATATCGCTCCCCGACGCCAAACACCGCCGCGCGCACCGCGGCGGTCGCACCCCCGTCGATGTCGTACGCATCCTGGAAGCCGCGCTCGGCCTCATAGATGCCGACCCGGCCTACAAGGGCCTCCGCGTGGAACTCCGGCCAGAGGAGGCCGCGGTCTGGGCGGCGGCCGACCCCGTTGGACTGGCGGTCGTCGCGATGCACCTTGCCCGCAACGCCCGCGATGCCACCCTCAGGTCAAAGTCGCCGCGGCTCCTCGTGAACGTGCTCCAAGCCGGCGGCAACGTCGTCCTGGAATTCATGGATAACGGCTCGGGCCTCACGCGCGAGGACCTCGATTGCGCGTTCTCGCCGTTCTTTAAGAATTCCCCCGACTCTATTTCGCCCGCCGAAGCAGCCGGCGGGCTGCGAAGAGCGGGCAGCCGCGAAACCCACACAGGCCTTGGCCTCGCCACCTGCTCCGAACTGGTCCGTTACATGGGGGGCCGAATCCGCATGGAGAGCCGCCCGTCTCGCGGCACGACCGTCCTCGTGACCCTCCCCGCCGCCCCGCCGCCAGAGTAGCCTCGCCGTTGCCTTTGCCGTAACTTCGACCCCCATGTTAAGATAGGCAAGGCGGAACTTCGCATTCTGTGCGAAACTTGGCGAAACTTGGCCGATTCTTTGCGAAACTTGATCGATTCTTCGCGATACTGAGGGCATTCTTAGGGCATTCTTAAAGAACTCCAAGGACGCCAAGAACGCCAAGGACGCCAAGAGCGCCAACCCCTGGAGATTGGCGCCCTTGCCGTCAGGCCACGGCACGCCTGCCGTGCCAGGGGCGCTCTTGGGCCGGTCAGGAGATCTGATTGCCGTCGTCAGGCCACGGCACGCCTGCCGTGCCAGGGGGGCGGAAGCGGGGGGAAACGGCAAAGGCGACAACGGATCTCAACGCGGAGGCCGCAGAGGGCGCTGAGGGAAACTGGGCAAGAACCACAACAACAGCCTCACGCAAAGGCGTAAAGCCGCGAAGAGGGCTGGAAACAACAGCGCCGTCCAACCTTATGAAGCCCCAACGGGGCTGACGGCGGACAGCATGGTCCCGGCAAAGGCAAAGGGTAAAAGCGTAAAATTGCAGAGGGTGATCAAAGTCCAGGGGCCGAAACAGACACCACTGCCCGAAACCCCAAGAGGAAGCTGCGGGAGACCGGGGTGAAGCCGGTCCGCTTCGCGGAGCGGCAGAAGTCCGGAAAGTTGAACGGGCCACCGCCGCGCGAAACGCGAAACCTACTGGACGCCGGGCCTTGGGGATCCGTCGCCGCCCCCTTCGGATAATCTCCGTACCAATCGGCGCACCATTCCCACACGTTCCCGTGCATATCGTAG
>CAYGWP010000023.1:0-1941 GCA_964353455.1 uncultured Anaerolineales bacterium | reverse complement strand
AGCGTGGCCGTGCCACCCACCGTAAGGGACACAGCACCAGAACCGCCGCGCTCAACACAGACCTACACCGACCGCTTGCGGCGGAGGACCCCCATGACGACCAGCACGATCACCGCCACCAGGCCCACCGCGACCACAACGGCGACCCCGCTGTTCCGCGCCAGCCACGATGAAGGCTCGACCGTTGAATGCGGCAGCGAGACGAGCCAGCCCTCGGTCTTGCCCTGTGGATTGGTGCCCCAGCCCACGATCGTCATGCCGTCGGCCGAGATGCCGGTGGCCGCCTGGAGTTCCCATCCCACCAGGTCCAGGCCGTACTCCTCTATCAGAACATGCCTGAGGGCCCGCAGCCCGTGGCCGGCGTCCCAGACAAACGCCTGCTGAGGGAGCGGCCCGCCCGACCTGCCGGGCAAGGCCCGAAAGCCGACGATGACGCCCTCCCTGGAAACGCCGTCCGCCACGCAGATGTCGGTACGCGGGTCGCCGATCGGCAGCATGTGTTCGCCGACGGTCCAGCGGAACCCCAGGATGCCGATGGCCGTGCTCCCGTAGCCTACGATCTCCGTGCCGTCGGGAGAGATGCCCCAGACCTCGCTCCTGAACTCGCCGCCCTCAAGGTCCCCCAGCCCGACCATGCCGTCGGCCGCCGTCCAGCGGAAGGCCTCAACGCCACGGGATGACTGCGCGGTGCCGACGATGACCGTGCCGTCGCCCGAGACGGCGTGGGCCTCGCTCCTCGCCGGGGAGTCCGCCAGGAACCCCACGCCGCGCATCCCTTCCTGGGCGGTCCAGCGGAACGCCTCCGGGCCGGTGGCCACCCTGCTCCAGCCCACCACGACCGACCCGTCGGCCGAGACGCCCAGCGCAACGCTCTGGAGCGACCCCCCGGGGAGGTATCCGATGCCGACCATGCCCGTCTGGACCGTCCAGCGGAAGGCCTCCTTGCCCGTGGCGGTGGTGGCGCCGCCGACGACCACCGAGCCGTCGGCCGAGACGGCCGTGGCCGTCGAGTCGGACTCGCCGCCAGGCAGGTCTCCCAGGCCGAACATGCCGGTCTCGGGGGTCCAGACGAAGGCCTCATCGCCCCTGGCCGCACTGGAGTAGCCGACCACCGTCGTGCCGTCGGCCGAGACGGCGTTCGCGGAACTCTTGAACTCGCCCCCCGGCAGGTCGCCCAGCGGCCGGAACACCGCCCGCGACAGCGCCTCGCCGGCCGGAGCGGCCCCCCCAAACAACAGGCTCAGCGACAGGGCGAATAAACATCGCTTAATCACCATGCGTGCAATCCTTATCTGGCCCACGAGTGCCACGGGTCGCCGCGGCGACCCGTGATCACAAGATGGCTCTTCGTCCTTGCGGATGACCAACGATCATTCACGCACCGCCAGGATCGGTATCGAAAGCGCGTGACGCACCGCCCCGATCGTCGTCCCCTGGATGACGTCCCGGATGCCGTGGTGCCCGTGCCCGCCCATCACCAGCAGGTCCACGCCCTCCGCGCGGACCAGACGCACCAGGGCGCGCGGCACGTCGCCGAAACCCAGGACGTACCGGATGCCCGCCACGGGCCTGTCGGCCAGGTCCTTCCGCAGGCGTTCCGCAAGGGCCGCAAGGTACTCCTCGTCGCCGCGGCTCTCGAGGTCCCCGGTCTGCGGCCCGTACCACTGGCCTCCCACGCCCTCGACTACGTGCATCAGCACCAGTTCGGCCTGGTGGGCCGCGGCCAGGGCGACCGCCTCGGCCAGCATCGCGGCATCGGTCGGCCGGGCCTCAAGCGCGACGCCGATGCGGTGGAACTGCCTTGGCGCGCGGCTGGCGGCCGCCACCATTTCATCGACCGTCGCCTTCGGGGCGAACGCCGCGGCCGTCTCGCCCCGAAACGCCAGGTGCGCGAGCAGCACACCGAGCGCCGCAGCCATCGCCGCCGCTGCGCCGCCCGCC
>CAYGWP010000022.1:0-17918 GCA_964353455.1 uncultured Anaerolineales bacterium | reverse complement strand
CACTTTCTTGCCAAGCCGCGCCACGATGTTTCCGAGGAGCATGGCCTCAACGAGCGGCCCGCCGTAGGTGAAGTTCGATTTCGGGAAGTCCCACGGCTTCTCGCCCTTGCAGGCCATGACGAACTCGGCCTGGTGTCCGGGCGACTTCTCGATCTTCTCGATAGTCTGCATCTGGCCCTTCTTGAACTCTTCCATCTTGGCGGTCGGGATGAGGCGAGGCGAGTTGCCGTAATCGCCTTCGACGAGGAGTTTGCCCTTGGTGCCGATGAACAGGCTGCCGGAGCCGGGGAGTCCCTTTCCGCCGCTTGCCTCGCCGCCCCTCTTCTTGCCCTTGGCAGCCTTGGGTTGCGCCGCCTGCGGCGCCGGGGCGTCGGTCGGGCCGGGGTCGTTCTTCATTTCCTCCGGCACCTCGGGCTTGAGGCCCCCTTCGTACCAGAACGCGACGAACCCCGGCCGCTTCAGCGGCGAGTCGGCGGCGCTGGGGCCGAATTCCCATTTCACGATCATCTGCTTCGGGAACGTCTCGGTCCCCAGGTCCACCACCTTGATCGGTTCGGCCGAGAGCGGGAACCGGGGGTCCATCGACCACCAGACGCAATCCCACGTGTGGCAGCCCATGTCGCCGACCGCGCCGCAGCCGTAGTCGAACCAGCCGCGCCACTTGAACCGGTGGACGGGGCTCTCTCCCTTCGCGTCAACGAAGTACGGCCGCATGGGGGCGACGCCGATCCAGGAATCCCAGTTGAGTGTGCCGGGGACGGGGGCCTCCTTGAAGGGGCCGATCCTGCCCTGCGGCCAGATGGGGCGGTTGGTCCAGGTATGCACTTCCTTGACGTCGCCGATGACGCCGGCGCGGACCCATTCGACCACGCGGCGGTTGCCCTCGTTGGCGTGGCCCTGGTTGCCCATCTGCGAGCCCACCTTTTACTGCTTCACCAGTTCGGCAAGCGTGCGGGCCTCCCAGATGCCGTGCGTGAGCGGCTTTTCGCAGTAGCAATGCTTGCCGAGTTTGACGGCCGTGTAGGCGACGGGGAAATGGGTGTGGTCGGGCGTGGCGCAAACGACGGCGTCGATCTTCTGGGCCATCTCGTCGAACAGTTTCCGCCAGTCGTCGAACTTCTTGGCGCCGGCATGCTGGCCGGCGACCTTCTCGACGGTGCCGCGGTCGGCATCGCAGACGGCGACGAGTTCCTCGGCCGAGGCCCAACCGAGGTGGGAGCCGCCGCGCCCGCCGACGCCAACGTTGGCGAACCGCACCTTGCCGTTCTGTGCGTACGTGCGGGCCGACCACGGTCCGGCGAGAACGATGAGGCCGGCGCCGACGGCCGTGCCCTTCAAGAGTCCGCGACGGGTCATGCGATCAGACATTTTTCTGCTCCTGCGGAAAGGCCGCGCGACCCTTCGGGTCGCGGCTAAAAGTTGCACCCAATCAAACGTTCCACCACCCCTTGCGGTACTCGCGCTTGATGAGCGGGTCGGCGGCGGGGCAGCCCGGGCACTTCAGGGTCTTCGGGTCCCAGGTGACCTTCTGGCCGAGGCGGACGGCGACGTTGGCGAGGTTCATCGCCTCGACAAGCGGGCCGGCGTAGGTGAAGTTCGACTTCGGGTAATCCCATGCCTCTTCGCCGCGGCAGGCCTTGACGAGTTCCTCGCGGTGACCGGGCGAGTTCGGAATCCTCTGGATGTCCTTCATCGGACCGGCCTTGAACTCCTCGAACTTGGCGGTCGGTATGATTGCCGGGCTGTCGCCGTAGTCGCCCGTGACAAGGATCTTGCCTTTGTCGCCGATGTACAGGTTGCCGGAGCCCGCCAGTTCCTTCTTCTCGCGGGCCGGATCGTCCTTGATCTCATCCGGCAAATCGGGCTTCAGGCCCCCCTCGTACCAGAACGCCGTGAACGCGGGGCGCTTGAACGGGCTGTCAGGCGCGCTGGGGCCGAATTCCCACTTCACGATCATCTGCTTCGGGAACGTCTCGGTCCCCAGGTCCACCACCTTGATCGGCTCGGCCGAGAGCGGGAACCGCGGGTCCATCGACCACCACACGCTGTCCCAGGTGTGGCAGCCCATGTCGCCGACCGCGCCGCAGCCGTAGTCGAACCAGCCGCGCCACTTGAACCCATGCACCGGGCTCTCGTTCTTCTCGTTGACGAAGTACGGCTTCATCGGGGCGACGCCGATCCATGCGTCCCAATTCAGGTTGGCCGGCGCTTCTGCGTTCTTGAAGGGGCCGACCTTGCCCTGCGGCCAGATGGGCCGGTTCGTCCACGTGTGGACTTCCTTGATGGTGCCGATGGCGCCCGCCCGGACCCACTCGACGATGCGGCGGTTGCCCTGGCCGGCGTGGCCCTGGTTGCCCATCTGCGTGGGGACCTTCTTCTGCTTGACCGCCTCGGCCAGCGTGCGGGCCTCCCAGATGGAATGCGTTAGCGGCTTCTCGCAGTAGCAGCCGAACCCGCGGATGACCGCCGAGTACGCCGCAGGGAAGTGCGTGTGGTCGGGCGTGGCAACCAGCACCAGATTAAGGTCTTTGTGGTTGTCGTACACTTTCCGCCAGTCGGTGTAGGTCTTGGCATCGGGCCACTTCTTTGCGCCTGCGCCCAGGTGCTTGTCGTCGGAATCCGCGTCGCACAGGGCGACGACGTTCTCGGCGCCGGCCATGCCGTGCCCGGCCCCGCCCTGCCCGCCCACGCCGATCAGGGCGACGTTCAGTTTCTTCGCCTGGGCGTAGGCATCGGTACGGTAGCCCCAGGTCAGTACGGTGACGCCCGCGCCTGCGGCAGCGCTCTTCAGAAGTCCACGACGGGTCAGACGGTGCGACATGTTTTAACTCCTCTAGTTATAGGAATGTTATCTCGCTTGCGGCCAGCGGGCTCCAGCCCGGCGCCGAGCAGGCGAATATCTTCCGCTCTACACCCCCCGCTGTCAAAGGTTTTTGCGGCCTCAGATGTTGACCCAGCCCTTTCGGTACTCGCGGCGGATGAGGCCGGCGGCCTCCGGACAGTTCTTCGCTGTCATGGCGGGCCCATCCCACTCGATGCGCTTGCCGAAACGGATGGCGAGGTTGCCCGCCAGCACGGCCTCGGCCAGCGGCCCGGCAATGTCGAAATTCGAGCACGCCGGCCGCCCGCCCTTGCACGCGGTGAAGAAGTCCACGTGGTGGTCGCTCCCCGGGATGCGCGGGATGCTCGGCTCGGGGCGCTTAAAGTCCTTCATCTTGGATTCCGGCAGCAGCCGCGGGCCGCTGTCGCCCTGGAACAGGAGCGTCCCTTTGTCGCCGATGAAGATGGAGCCGTTGTCCGGCATTTTCCGGTCGGCCTCGAGGTCCGCCGGCCGCGGCGGGAACTTCCGGCCATCGTACCAGATGAGTTTCACGGGCGCGAGGCCTCCGCGCGCGGGGAATTCGTACGTGATGATCGACCACGCCGGGTACGTCTCCTTGTTGCCGCCCTCGACCTTCGCCTCGACGGCCGTCGGCAGCCCCAAGTCGAGCGCCCACTTGATGGGGCCGATGGCGTGACAGGCGATGTCGCCCAGCGCGCCCGTCCCGAAGTCCCACCAGCCGCGCCACACGAACGGGTGATACACCCTCTTACCCTTGAACGGCCCGTCGGGCCAGGCATCGGCGAACGGACGCTCGGGCGCCACGCCCAGCCATAGGTCCCAGTTGAGGCCCTGCGGCACGGGCGATGTGAACGCGGGCCGCTCGACGTTCTGCGGCCACCAGCCCGCTGCCCGGTCGGTCCACACGTGGACCTCGGTAACCTTGCCGATGGCGCCGCCCTTGATGAACTCCACGAGCAGCCGCGTGCCCTCGCCCGACATCCCCTGGTTGCCCATCTGCGTGGCCACCTTGGCCTTGCGGGCAGCCTCGGCCAGGGTGCGGGCCTCCCAGATGGAGTGCGTCAGCGGCTTCTCGGTGTAGCAGTGCTTGCCTTCCTGGATGGCGCGGAGCGATGCCGGGAAGTGCATGTGATCGGGCGTGGCGACGAAGACGGCGTCGATGCCCTTCGCCATCTCGTCGAACATCTTGCGGAAGTCGGCGAAGGTCTTCGCGCCGGGGCACTTCTTGGCGGCGCCGCCAAGGTGGCCCTCATCCACATCGCACAGGGCAACGACGTTCTGCTGCTGGCGCGCGGCTTCAACGTGCGACCCGCCCCGCCCCGATGAGCCGATGCAGGCGCAGTTCAGTTTCTCATTCTCGGCATATCCGCGGGCCTGCCTGCCGCCGGACAGGAGAATGATGCCGCCGGTCGCAGCGGCGCCCTTCAGGAACCGACGGCGTGTCATGTCTGGCATCATCGCTTTATTCCTCCCGCTAAGTCCCTTCGGAACCACCTAATTGAAACCCTCCCCGCGCCGCAAAGTGACACCCAAACTTGGCCCCTCCCCTCACCGCGCCGCCATGTCGATCACGGTGATGGAGTGGGCCGGGAACGCGTACTGCCATTTCTCGCCCACGCCGTTGGCTGCCGCCTCGGCTATCTTCACGCTCACCGGCGGCGCGGGCGTAACCGAGAGGAACGTCTTTCCATCGTCGTTGTGCGAGAGGTAGTCCGGACCGTTCAGCGTCGCCACCTTCGCCTCGCCCGCAGGCCGGAAACCGTTCACGGTGATGCTCGCGACAATCGCCGCATCGGGCCTCTTGTTGATGACCATGAGGGTGAGGCGCTTGCGTGCCTCATCGCGCGCGGCATACGCGGCCATGTGCGGCACGTCGCCCCCGGTGTAGTTGAGGAACTCGTGCCAGGTCTTGGCGGGGGTGAACGTGCCGCCGCCAGCGACCTGTGCATCGACCAGGGCAAAGCCGGCCATATACTTCGTCCAGAGTTTGATGGCCAGGGCCTTGGGCCGGACCGAAACGCCGTTCCACGGGTTGCCGCCCCAACCCTCGGCCTTGCACCAGCCGGGGATGAGGCCGAAGATCTTCTCCTGGAAGTTGTAGTTGCACGCGATCTTGATGTCAGCCAGCAGAAATTGGCCCAGGCAGTCGGCCGCAAAGAGCGCGTTGGCCAGCGACTGCTGGCCCGGTTCCTTGGCGAAGATGCCGTACTCCAGATAACATATCTCCATATCGCGGCCGGGGGCGCACTGGCGGACCATCTGGCGGAACGCCTTCACGTCTCCGGCAATCCTCAGTGGGCTGGAGGTGATGATGCTCCAGTCGGGCGCGCCGGAGTTCGACCGCCCCGCGTACCAGTGCACGTCGATGAAGTCGATGTCGGCGGCGGTCGCCCGGAGGATCGGCTCGGCCCACTTGCCGGTGCGGTTCTCGTAAGCGTTGCCGAAGTCCATGCCGATCTTGATTGACGGGTCGGCGGCCTTCATCGCCGGCGAGAACTTCCGGATGCACGCCACGTAGTTATCGGGGTTCTTCAGCGGATCAACGTAGTACACCTCGTTGCCCAGGCACCAGTGCGTGATGCCCAGGTTCTGCGCCTTGGCATACTTGACCCACGCCACGGCGGCCTCGACGGTGCAGTTCTCCACCGGGACGCAGGCGGTGACGGCGGCGCTGGTGTCGCGGGCGAACTGAACGGCGTTCTTGAAATCGCCGAGATAACTTGCGGCCAGCCTGTGGCCGGTGCCGGCGCCCGTGGCGCTGCCCCATCCGTCACCGGGCGACTGGAGGAAGTAGTAACTCCCGGCGTCGGGATAGCGGTAGATCGTCAGGCCGATGTCGCGGATGAAAGCCTTGACGGCATCGGTCGATTCGTCATTGGCGTGGAGGTTCGTGCCGAAGACCCGCGGCTCGACCCGCGCAAGGTCTTTCCCTACATCCACCGTGATTGCGGCCGCAGGCTGGGCGCTCAATGGCGCGGCAAGGGCCCCCGCGATCAGGCAGGAAACAGCAAGCAAGGCAGGTCTCATCGCGGCCTCCTATGGGCGCGGCCCATACACGGCCGGCGGCCGGCCGAATTCATGGGCCCCGAGGTCGGGCGCCTTGCCGACGAAGTCGTCGCAGATGTTCGGCACGGCCTGGCCGGCGTCGATGGCATTGCATCCGGCGCGAAGCGTCAGCCGCCGCGCGGAGAACGGCTCTTCCGTGTATGCCCGCACGTCGGCAACCTCAAAGACCTCCCCGCGGCGGACGCGAATGCCGTGCCTCTCTATACCCACGGCCGCGGCGAACGATGCGATGTCGCGGAACTGCGACGGCCGGCCCCCCGGAACAGGCCACACAAACGCGGCGGGCGCATCGCCCCAGTCGAATCCGTCGTAATCGACGTCGGTCCGCCAGTTGGCCTGCGCCTGGGACGGCATCTCGTACGGCCCGCCTTTCCTGCCGCCGCCCGACCAGATGCCAACCTGCTTGTCGCCCCCGCCCTCCTGCGGCAAGAGTATCCAGAGGTTATTGTGGGAGAACGATTTCATGAGGAGGTCGGCCCGCCCCTGGGCGTACGGGCCGAAGCCTATCAGCGTGTTGGCGACGAGCACAAACCTGTCGGCCATGTTGGGCTTGAGGACCTGCCGCCGCGAAGACATTTCGTTGCGAACGATGTACCACGGCCCGGCGAACTGCGGCTGGAAACTGAAGGCGTGATTGAACGCCCCGTGGATGCGGTTGCCCCAGATACGTATATTGCTATATCCATAGTCAGGCTCGACGCCGTCATCGGTCACGTCGCGGATGTCGTTGCCGAAGATGTCGCAGTTGCGGTGGGCGTACGAGATGCCGTCGGCCACGCGCGAGATGCGGTTGTGCGCAACCACGTGGCCGCTCGAATGGTTGAGTTCCACTCCCTCGCCGCTCATCTCGCTGACGCTGGCGTCCTTCTTGTCGCCGACGATGACGTTGTCGGCGATGTACCAGTCGCGGCAGGCGGGCTTTAGGGTGATGGAATAGTGGTAGCCGGTGAATCGGCATCGGCGTATGACGACGCCCTCGGCGGCGCCATCGGCCGTAAGGCAGTTCTCCGAGACCTCGCCGCGGACGAAGGCGAGGCCCTCCAGCCACACGTGGCTTGCGCCGACCGTCGCCCGGCGGATGACCGCATCGCCATCGCCGGCCGCCATCCAGACGCTCGGCTTGCCGGCCGCGCCCGGCCGCGAAAACGCGAACTCGCCGTAGTCGCCCTTGTGGAGAAGTATCCGGTCGCCCGGCCCGGCGGCGGCCTGCGCGGCCTCAAGCCCCCGAAACGGCCGCTTCTCGGAACCGTCGCCGTCGCCCGACCCCGGCGCGACGTGCAGCGTCCGCCCGCCCTCCGGCAGCCGAGGCTCCGGCCGCGTGCTCACCTTCAGGTCCCGCACCTCGCGCCCGCCGTCCGGGTCCGACAGTTCCAGCCGCACGTCGTACGTCGTGCCGGGCGACAGGAACATGACGCTCCCGGCCAGCATGTTGTAGGCGCGGTCGGACTTGTTGTCGCCGTACTGGTAGCAGACGTCGCTGCGGAAGAGGCTCATCGCCTGCTTCCACTCGCCGGCGCCCTCGGACCTGTAGCGGACAGTGCAGACGGCGTTGTGGTTGGCATCGCCTGTGATGTCCCACTCCACGCCGATGGAATTGATGGTGGCGTACGACCTGAGTTCGCCGGGCGTCGTGGCGTCGGACGGTTCGGCGGCCGGAAGCGAGCACGGCGCCGCCGCAAGGCATACCCACAAGAGGAGTACAGCGACCGTTCTCCCGCCGCATCGCGCGCAGATCATAACGCCTCCTGGATTACGGGGTGACTGATTCCCGCTCGACCTTCAGTTCCCTGCCGCCGATGCGGATTCGCGGGTCGCCGAAACCGTGATAGACTCGCACCTTGCCGCCTGCGGAAACGGGCTTAGCATCAAGGCTCCGCACCGTGAACATGGCTGGGGCTTCATAGTTGCTGCCGCCGTAACTCGTCGCCAGGAACGCGACGAACGTCGGCGACTCGACCAGGAAGCCGTACGGCGGCAGGACGACCTCGCCGCTGGCCTTCGAGATATAGCGATACGGTAACGCCCCGAGGTTGACCACGACGGTGGCGGCATCCGGCCCGTCGCCGAAGAACGAGCGGCGGACCGTCCGGTCGGTGGTCAGGAACTCGTGGCCCGTCATCGGCACTTGCGCCGTCAGTTCATACAGCGGCGACAGGACCTCGTACGTGTTCTTGACGAAGATGTCCATCGGGTGAAGGCCCTCGGCCCACCCGCCGTCGGCCCGGACGAATATCCCCGGGTCGCCCGCCGCAGCCGACACGCGCGGCGTGACGGGCGTGAACTCGACCTTGTCGCCGGCGACCTTCAGCCGGCCCACGACGTGCCGCTGTTCGCCGTCGCTCTCGCCGATGAGGCTTGCCCGCCCGAGCGACGGCGCGGAGTAGAAGCCCACACGGACGTCAAACGTGCCTTCCAGCCCCGGCGGCACCGTCACCGTGTAGGGGCCGTCGGCCACATCGCCGGGCTTCCACGAAGTCGTGCCGCCCTTGGGGGCGTGGTCGTTCTGGAACTTGATGTCCTTGCCGCCGCCGGACGTGAAGTGCACGAAGACGCTCCAGTCGGCCGCCACCGTCTTCTGGACGGTCCACCGGTACGTGATCTGGAACTTGCGCGGGCCGAGCGCCTGGACCTCGGCCTCCCTCGGTGCCACGGCCGCCGCCCCGGCCTTGCCCTTCCCGTCCTTCCAGTAGAGGTGCTGCGGCACGCTGTGGTAGTTGAGGGGCCGGCCGATGCTGATGTGCCACAGCACGTACTCGGCCGCGCGGTTGATGTCATATCCATATTTACCATACATGGCTATACAGTCGCGGTACACGATCTCGAAGAGCGGCACGGCGGCGGCGCCGAGTTGCGGCAGGAGTTTCGCATCGTGGCAGTACGAGCCGCTGACGCCCGTCAGGCCCTCGAAGAAATCGGCGTGCGGGATGGCCCACTCGCGGCCGCACTCGCTCCCGAAACTGCCGAACACGCCCCGCGCGTAGTCCGAGAGGGCCTGCTTCCACTTCATGTCGTCGGCCCGCGCCAGGGGATGCTTGGGGTCGAAGCATTCCTGGAGTCCGGCGGCGTAAGTGGTGTCGATGAAGTA
The DNA here is from genome assembly GCA_964353455.1 of uncultured Anaerolineales bacterium. GTDB lineage: Bacteria > Planctomycetota > Phycisphaerae > FEN-1346 > FEN-1346 > CAYGWP01. Next base: position 8,925 of record CAYGWP010000022.1, on the reverse strand, counting down.
GGAGTCGGCGTCCGAGAGTTTCTTGACGGCGGGCAGGTTCTGCGGCCGCCGGGCCAGGTCAACCGCCCTCTGGGCGCAGGTGATGTAGCAGATGCCGCCGGCCCAGTGCCCGCCCTTCTGGAGAGAGCCGTCGCGGGTCTTCTGGATGCAACTCTCGTCCCACGACGGCGCGTCGCGGTACATATCCTGATAATTGTCATGAAGCGACAGGATGTACCCCAGCGCCCGCACGCGGCGGCAGGCCTCGGCGAACTTCTCGTCGCCGCCGCACTCCGGCGCGGTCGGCAGGATGTCGGGGTGCTGGTTGTCGTAGCCGCGCCGTATCCACCCGCCCATGATGAAGAGGACCCGGTCGAGTTTCAGGTCGTTCTTCAGGTGCTCGGCCACCTGTGCCGCCTCGTCGAACGTCCAGTTCACCTTGGCCGAGAGTTCCTGGGTGCTGTCATCGTTCATCCTGCGCGAGAGGGTGCTCCAGAGTTTGAAGTTGACCGCCCCGAAGTACCTGGCACGCTCGGGATGCCCTTTGAGTTTCTCGGCCCACGTGACGAGCCAGCCTGCATCCCGCGCCACGTCGCGGTACGCCCGCGCGATGGTCACGTAGTCGCCGCGCCCCAGGAACGTGACGCGGCACGCGCGGGCCGACTTCCGCAGCACGAGCGAAAGGCTGAGCCGCTGCCTCGGCGCCGCGGCGTCCGCGCCGCCCAGGACGCTCCGCACGTCGGCCGCCACGTAGCAATCGTCCCACGTCACCAGGGCCGCCGCACCGGCCTTTACGACCCCCGCCATCCGCATGTGGCAGCCTTCGTATGCGTATGTGTCGAAGGTGCGGACGAACGCGAGGCCCGAGTCCGCCGGAATGAGCAGCCCTTCCCGCACGGGCACGACGACGTAGCCCTTCTCGGCATCGGTCGTCCAGAGCGAATCATCCAGAAGGCGCACGTTCTCGATGTCCATCCCGTCGGCCGCAGTATAAGAGAATTCGAGCGTGCGGCCCTTGTCGGCCGGCGCGATCCGCACCCGGAGCCATGCGGCGGGCTTGTCGGCGACCGGGTGGAACGTCGCCTCCAGCGCATCGCCCGCCACCGCCGAGGCTATGGCGGGCAGGCCCGCGCGGCGGACATCGCACGGCCCCAGGGCAAGGGCCTGCGGCTTGCCTTCGATCCTGACCGTCACCTGGCCGAATCGCGCCTGGGCAGGACTGGATCGCCACTGGACGCCGCCCGCGCGGTCGGATATCTCGTATGCACCCGTGGCGGGAGAGATGGAGAATTTGACATGCGACGTTTCGAGGACCACGGGTTTCTGTGGCGCAGCCGGCCCGCTCGGCCCCGCTTCCCCTTTCGGCCCGAGATCCGTCTTTGCAGCCTCAGCCCCCGTCATCTTCGCCAGGAGCCCGAAGAAGCCGCGCTTCCGGGCGCTCGATATCCCCCAATTCACCGGCACGCTCTGGTAACCCTCATCGTGCCCTTCGCCCTTCATGCGGAAATCGAAGTAGCCCCAACTCGCGCACTTCGAGACGGCGGCGATCATGTTGTTGTCGGCCTTGTCGAAGTTGAAGTGGTCGTCCTCGTTGAAGAGGATGGGCTGGCCGCGATAGGTCTTGACGGCGCGGCACTGGTCAACCATTTTGCGGATGCGGTCGGGCTCGGAGACGCCGTTGCCGTGGACGAGGATGAAGTCGGCGGCGGCCACGATACTTTCGGGCGGGATCGCCCCGCCGCCCATGCTCGTCGAGACCAGGAACCGCCCAGCCGGCGACCGCACCTTGCCCTCGGACCGCTTCTTCACGAGGTCGATAAGTTCGTGGACGCGGGCGGGCTTCAGGATCGCGTGGTCGTACTTCCCGACGTTCGACTCGTTGTCGATCTCCACAAGGACGTTCGTGTAGCCTTTGGCAAGGAGCCAGTCGGTGGCGTTCTCGACGGCCTTCTTGACCGCGTCCTCGCCGCGGACCCGCTCATCCTGGCCGAAGTAGAAGTAGCCGAGGATGACGGCCATGCCGAGTTCATCGGCCTTGTCAATGATTCTCTCAAGCCGCCCGAGGTAATCGGCCCGCAGGCTACCATCGGCCTCGAAGGCCGAGTTGTGCCACGGCTGGGCCGCGGAGTACCCCTGCGGGCTGCCGCCCTGGAGGTTGATGGTGAATGCCAGCAGTCCGTGCCGCCGCCATTCGGGCATCGCGGCAAGGAACTCGCGTGTGTTGCGGTCGGCATCATACGACCCATCGGGATATTTCCACAGGTTACGGGTCTCGGGATTGCGGTCGTCGAAGATGCCCTGGACCATCCGCGAGTTCATCAGGAGGCCTTCGATCTTCATCCCGTTCCACGTGCGGCCCTCGTAGGTGGGGCGGCCGTTGATCCGGAACGCCTGGCCCTCGATGCCGACGACCGTCTTGCGATTCATGTCGGCAGCCTCCGCTTGCGCGCATAACCATCCGACAGACGCCACACACAACCCGAGAACGCTGACAATGTCTCGTCGCATGTCGGACCTCCATTGCACAATTGCGGCTGGCATTCTCGCAAGCCGCGCCCCGCTCTGCAAGGACATTGGTTGCCAAGTTCCGCCGCACAGGCTACGATGGACCGCATGGACGCACGCGAGCCATCGTCCGCCATCGACCCCGTCTGCGGGATGACCGTCGAACCGTCGGACGCCGCCGGCCCCTTCGAGCACCGCGGCCACACGTACTGGTTCTGCTGCGATGGGTGCCTCGAGAAGTTCCGCGCCGACCCGGAGAAGTACCTGTCGTCGGGGACTGTCCCCTTTCCCGGCCTCGTGGAAAAGGGGACTGTCCCCATCGCTCCGAGCGGCAGCGCCGGAATCTACACCTGCCCCATGCACCCCGAGGTCCGGCAGGAAGGGCCGGGTCCCTGCCCCAAGTGCGGCATGGCGCTGGAAGCGGAATCCCCGCCCACCGCCGAGGAAGAGGCAAGCCCGGAACTTGCCGACATGACCCGCCGGTTCTGGATCAGCCTCATCCTCGCGGCGCCGGTCTTTTTCGTCGGCATGTCGGACCTCATCCCTGGGCAGCCCTTACAGCACGCCACTACTGGCACAGTCCTTGCGTGGATCCAGTTGCTGCTGGCGACGCCGGTCGTCCTCTGGGGCGGGCGGCCGTTCTTCGTGCGCGGGGCGCGGTCGGTAGTATCGCTGCATCTCAATATGTTTACGCTGATCGCCTTCGGCACGGGCATCGCGTACGCATACAGTGTTGTGGCCGTTCTTGCGCCGGGCATCTTTCCAGAATCGTTCCACGTCCACGGCGGCGGACCGGGCGTCTATTTCGAGGCGGCAGCCGTCATAACCACGCTCGTTCTGCTGGGGCAGGTGCTGGAACTCCGCGCCCGCGCCCGCACAAGCGGCGCCATCAAGGCCCTCCTGGGCCTCGCGCCCAAGACGGCCCGACGCATCGACGCAGACGGTTCGGAAACCGACGTTCCTCTCGCAGAAGTGAAGCCCGGCGACCGCCTGCGGGTCCGCCCCGGGGAACGCGTGCCCGTCGATGGCACCATCGTCGAGGGCGCAACCGCCATCGACGAGTCGATGGTCACCGGAGAGCCGATGCCCGTAGAAAAGTCGGCCGGCGACCCCGCAACCGGCGGCACGGTGAACCAGGCGGGCGGCTTCATTCTGCGGGCCGACCGCGTCGGGGCCGACACGATGCTCGCCCACATCGTCCGCATGGTCGCCGAGGCGCAGCGCAGCCGCGCGCCCATCCAGCGCGTCGCCGACTCGGTGGCCGCGTGGTTCGTCCCGGCGGTCATCGCGGTCGCGGCCGCCACGTTCATCGTCTGGGCCGTCATCGGCCCCGAACCGCGCATGGCGTACGCGCTCCTCAATGCCGTGGCGGTGCTCATTGTCGCGTGCCCGTGCGCCCTGGGCCTGGCGACGCCGATGTCAATCATGGTGGGGGTCGGCCGCGGGGCGGCGGCCGGCATCCTCATCAAGTCGGCCGATGCGCTGGAGGTCCTGGAGAAGGTCGATACGCTCGTCGTGGATAAAACGGGGACACTCACCGAAGGCCGGCCGCGCCTCGTATCCCTCATCGCCGCCGAGGACCGGACCGAAGAGGAGGTGCTGCGCCTTGCCGCAAGCCTGGAACGCGCAAGCGAGCATCCGCTGGCCGCGGCCATCGTGGCGGCGGCCCGAGAGCGCGGCATCTCGCTTGAGGAGGTCCGCGACGTGCGGTCCGTCCCCGGCATGGGCATCATCGGCAAGGTCGATGGACATCCGTGCCTTCTCGGCAAGGCGCGGCTGCTGGAAGAGCGGAACATTGCGGCAGGCGACCTTGCCGCCAGGGCCGAGGAACTCCGTCGCCGCGGCGAGACCGTCATGTTCCTTGCGGCCGACGGCTGGCCGGCCGGACTGCTTGGCGTCGCCGACCCCATCAAGCCCACCGCGCCCGAGGCGATCCGGCAGTTGCGCGAGGACGGCATCCAGGTCGTCCTCGTGACCGGCGACAACCGCACGACCGCCGAGGCCGTGGCCGCGCGGCTAGGCATCAAGCGGGTCGAGGCCGAGGTCCTGCCCGAAGCCAAGGGCGAGATCGTCCGCCGTCTCCAGGCCGAGGGCCGCACCGTCGCCATGGCCGGCGACGGGATGAACGATGCCCCCGCCCTCGCCCAGGCACACGTCGGCATCGCGATGGGCACCGGCACGGACGTTGCGCTGGAAAGCGCGGGCGTGACGCTCCTCGGGGGCGACCTTCGCGGCATCGCGCGGGCCCGGCGCGTGAGCCGCGCGACCATGCGGAACATCCGGCAGAACCTTTTCTTCGCGTTCGTCTATAACGTGATCGGCATCTCGATTGCCGCCGGCGTGCTGTATCCGGCGATCGGCCTCTTGTTGAACCCGATGATCGCCAGCGCCGCGATGAGTTTCTCGAGCGTCTCAGTGGTCTCGAACGCCCTGCGCCTGCGGCGGCTGACGCTCTGACCTTCCACAAAAAAATTAAGCGCGGCCCGCCCAGCGGACTGGCGGGCCGCGCCAATATCCAACCATGAAGTGCTATAGACTGCCCTATTTCCTGCGCGCGGCAATCTTGGCCGACTTCGGAGGCGGCACAGGCATCTTGCCGGGGCCTATGACGCGGATGGTGTCGGAGCCCTCGAAGGGCACGCCACCCACCAGGCCGGTCACCGTCAGGGTCACATCGACGGGCAACTTCGGGTTTGACGCCTCGATGAGGGCGGCAACGGCGGCCCGCTCGAACTTGACCATGAGAATGCCTTCGTCCTCCACGTTCCCGCGAACGGCCGGGATGCCGTCGAGCGCCACGGTGGCCACGTCGATGTCGTCCACATCGAACCCCGCGGGCAGGTTGATGTAGGCGGTGATCCACCTGCCGCCGCTCTTGACGTTGAGCGTGTCGGGATGGATGAGGACGTTGGCCGGAACGGGCGTGATGGCCAGGTCGTCGAAGAAGACCTCGAAGGTGTCGAGGTGCATGAAGCAGGAACCGAGGGCCAGTTTCACCTCGACCGAGGCGACGTCGGCCCAATCAACGGCGATGTCGCGGCTGAGGACCACGTTGAGCGTCCGCCACGCGGGGCCGGGTTCATACTCGCCGCCGGCATCGGGCGTCCCGATGTAAATGACGTCGGCCTGATGACATGGCGACCCGGCATCGCCGTGCATATGCTCGTACCAGTCGGGGCTCTCGTGGAGGTCGCTGGCCGCGAGCCGATAGGTGCAGGTGCCCAGCGCTACGCCGTCGGCATCATAGGCCGTGACCACGACGTCGGCGGCACCGTGCTGGCCCCCCCACCCGTCGCCGTCGGTCTGCTGGGCCACGTTGTAACTGAGACGCAGGTTCTGGTCCTGAGCGCCCACGGCAAACGTGCGGGTGGCATAGACCGTATCGCCATCCAGCCCGACCTCCCCGCCGCCCGACAGTGAGAGCCGTATGGAGCGCGTCGGCGACGTGCAATCGGCCGTCGAGTAGCCCGCCTCTGCCGTGCCATCGTACTCGGCGTTGGTGTCAACGAAGGTCCAGAGGTCCTGCTCCATGTCGTCGGTAACCGCCAGCGACTGGCCCGGCAGAAGCCACAGTACAACACACCAGATTGCCACAGACCCCAGAAGTCTCGCGCTCATAAGATGCCTCCTTCAAGAAAAGTCCCCCCGGATTTAAGTGAATACACGCGCGGCCTGTCAGCATGCCGAACGCAACACGCGCGGAAAAAACCTCCGCACGGTTATTGTCTCATGCGGCGTGTTGCACTGCCTGTCTTCGGCCTCGCATCGCCCCGGTTCGAAGCCCCCCCTTCGGCACGACTGGAGGAAACGTACCGCTGTAATATACCCTATGTTCCGTGGACGGTCAAATATGTTGTGCGCCGGCCTGCGCCGCGTTACAAATGCTGACCGTGCTTATTCAGCCGAAGCATGGTCACCCAACATCGGATGACCGTGCCCACCGCAACCCAGGCATGACGAAAGTCAGGCACACATGAGACTTGCCGTGCTGCTCATCTGCGTTCTTTCAGCCGCCGCAATAGGCGCCGAGAAGACCGAGAAACAGTTCGCCAACTCCATAGGCATGACGATGGTCCGCATCGAGCCGGGCACGTTCCTCATGGGCAGCGCTGAGGGCGGCGACCCTGGCACGGCTACGGCCCGTGCCGTGGCCGGCTTCGACGAGCGGCCCGTCCACAAGGTAGTCATCACGCGGCCGTTCTACATGGCCGCAACCGAGGTGACCAACGCCCAGTACGAACAGTTCGACCCGAGCCACCGCCCGCCCTCCGGACTGGCGGGCGGCAAACTCGGCTTCTCGAAGGAGGATGATGAGGCCGCGGTCTTCGTGAGTTGGCACGATGCAGCGCGGTTCTGCGAGTGGCTCTCGAAGAAGGAGGGCGGGCCGTATCGCCTGCCCACCGAGGCCGAGTGGGAGTACGCCTGCCGCGCGGGAACAACCACCGCTTATCACACCGGCGATGCGCTGCCGCAGGAATTCCAGAAGAACGCCGCGATGAGTTGGTTCCCGGACATGGCGCGCAGTCGCCCCGCCGAGGTCGTGCCGCTCACTGTCGGCCGCACGCCGCCGAATCCGTGGGGCCTCTTCGACATGCACGGCAACCTCGAGGAGTGGTGCCACGACTGGTACGGTCCGTATGAGCCCGGCGACCAAGCCGACCCTGTCGGCCGCGAGGACGGCGACTTCCGCGTGACGCGAGGCGGAAGCCACGGAACTATCCTCGCGTACCTGCGCTCGGCGAACCGAAGCGGCACGCTGCCGGATGATAGGCACTGGCTGATCGGTTTCCGCGTAGTCCTCGGCGAATTGCCGCCAAGCAAGCCGCTGCCGGCCGCGGCTCTGCCGCTGAACCGGAAGAACGTGCGGCAGGAAATTCCGCCCGGCCTCGCAAAGGGCCCGGACCCCGCGAAGCCGTATTACAGAGGCCCGCGGCGGTACGTGAAGATTCCAGCCGGCTCGAACGGCCCGATGTTCTCGCGGCACAATCACGACCCGGCCGTCGTCGATTGCCCGAACGGCGACCTCCTCGCCATCTGGTACTCGTGCAACACCGAGACCGGGAGGGAACTCGCCATCCTGGCAAGCCGCCTGCGGCACGGCGCAGAGGAGTGGGAAGACGCCTCTCCCTTCTGGGACGCCCCCGACCGCAACGACCACGCCCCCGCCTTGTGGTCCGACGGCAAGGGTACGCTCTACCACTTCAACGGTCTCTCGGCGGCGGCCACGTGGGGGAGCCTCGCAACCGTCCTGCGGACCTCGGCCGATTCGGGCGCCACGTGGTCGCGGGCGCGCCTCATCATGCCCGAACACGGCACGAGACACATGCCGGTGGAATCGGTCTTTCAGGGCCGCGAGGGCATCATCGTCCTCCCGTGCGACGCCGTCACCGGCGGCGCGGGCGGCACGGCCATACACACCAGCGCCGACGGTGGCAAGACGTGGGCCGATGCCGGCGGCACCATCGCCGGCATCCACGCGGGCGTGGTGCAACTGAAGGACGGGCGACTGATGGCCCTCGGGCGCGGCGACAGCATCGACGGCAAGATGCCCAGGAGCATCTCCGCCGACATGGGCAAGACCTGGGCCACGAGCGCCAGCCCGTTTCCACCCATCGGCGGCGGCCAGCGGCTGGTCCTCATGCGCCTCCGGGAAGGGCCGATCTTCTTCGCCTCGTTCGCCAAGGACATCGCCTTCAAGGACGCTGCGGGCCGCGAGCAGCGCGGCTCCGGCCTCTTCGCCGCCCTGTCGGACGATGAGGGTCAGTCGTGGCAGGTCTGCCACATGATTAGCGACGGCGGCCCGGCCCACCCCGCTCAGACCACAGACGGCTCAGCGCTCGTGATGAGCGTCACGAGCGCTGAGCCGCGCGGCTATCTTTCAGTCTGCCAGTCGGCCGACGGCGTCATTCACCTCATCTCCAGTTGGAACCACTACGCCTTCAACATGGCATGGCTGAATGCGCCGCCGAAATGAGTACTGCGTCACGGAGGGGTCTCCACCGCTTCAACCACGCCCGCGGCGCGAGATGCTGGCGAAGGAACGACCCGCACCCCGCCTTCAGCCCCGACGGCAAACGCATCTACTTTAACGTCGGCGCCACCGACTGGACCAGCCTCCACGTCGCCGAGGCCGCGTCCGCGTAATGCAGCGAGCCGTTTGCGTTGTGGCTGTTTTTGTCGGATGAAGAGGCGGGGGTGGAGGGGGGAATGGCTATGGGATTGGCGTCCGCCTTGGGCGGATTCAAGAGCGCCAAGAGCGCCAAGAACGCCAAGAGCGCCAACCCCTGGAACTTGGCGCCCTTGGCGCTCTTGGGTCGGGCAGGAAATCTACTAATTGTGGCCGAAGCGGCGGGGCATACTACAGGTTGTGGTAAGAGATGGCGCCCTTCCTGCAAGCCGGTGCTCATCCGCGTCCGTCCGTGGTTCCAAGCCGTTACCGTT
>CAYGWP010000021.1:0-1664 GCA_964353455.1 uncultured Anaerolineales bacterium | reverse complement strand
TTCGATGAGCGGGGTCTGGAGACGGAGCACGGCCGGGCCAGTGAGGCACCGCCAACCGAAAGGGGCGGCCAACAGATATGCCCGACCTACTCCACCGCGCCAGACTTCGACTCTACCTTGGCGCGGCGGGTACGGAGACCCGCCGCGCCAACACGGTTGCCGCAGACGATCAACTCCGGCGCGACCAGGTTGTCGGGCCAGGCGGCGAAGGCGGCGATTACGGCCTCTCGAGCGTCCAGGGGTCGGCGCGGAGGATGGCGAGGATTCTGAAACTCTCGCCCGGCTGAATCGGCCGGTACACCTTCACGAAGATGAGGCGGCGGGTCTTGGAGTAGTACGCGAAGAAGCCGCGCGTCGCCTCGCCTTCCACCCAGAAGCGGACGAACCCGGTGTTCTGGGGCACTCCGTTACAGATGACCGCATCATAGATGGGGGCGGCGCCTGTGTTCTTCAGGGTGATGGCCAGGCCGACCTCGTGACCGTAGTAGAGGCGGTCCGGCACGAAGGTCAACTGAAGTTGTCCCGCGTACACGGCGTCGGGCGGCGGGACCTTTTCGCGGCGGAAATGGTCGGAGGCCGGCCGGTTAAGAAAGAGCGTCAGGCTGCCGCCCTCCTCGACGAGTTTCATGATCTGCTCGCGTTCATCCAGTGTGATGACGTAGGATTCATCGAGGACGAAGACGTTATTGTCCTGGTCGTAGAAGGCGCTGACGGCCTCGGAGCCGAATATGGCCCGGACGATGGCGAGGTCAACGAGGCCCGTGAATCCATCGACCGAGCGTTCGGTCGGGGCGGCGGCGGTCTCGCCCTTCATGACGGGCATGCCGGCGGTTTCCTGGGCGGCGTTGATGGCCAGGGCGCCGCGTGCGCTGGCGACCTCGCCTGTGCGGGCGGCGTGTGCTATGCCGGCCTCGGCGCCGGCGATTGCGACGGAGGAAGCGACGTGCACGGATTCAATGGAGCCCTGTGCCTTGGCGGTGCCGAGGCCGTCGGCGGCGGAGGCCAGGGCGAGGGGGGCGGTTTCCTGGGGGACCTGCGCGAGGGCGGTCAGGGGCATGTCGCAGAAGAGGATTCGCGGCTGGCCGGAGACGGTGGCGAACCAGGCCACCTTGACGCCGGGCGCGAAGGCGGCAAGTTTCGCCGGCACGGCGTCGGACTCGGGCCTGAGGCCGTCGGTCACCGACAGGTACGGCGGCGTCTGGAACCGGGCCAGGGGCGGGAAGGTCTCGCATCCGAGGATCGCCAATGCTGCGCCGGCGATGGCGGCGGCCGCAAGGCAGGCTCTCTTGATATGTCGAAACATGTCATCCTCCCCGCAGTGGCGGTTCATCGCTTGTCCTGGCCGAAGACGATCTCGACGACCGGCGCCTTGGCCTCGCCCGCGGTAACGGTGTACTTGGCGATGGTTCCCTTATCGGCCTCGGCGAAGAGGTTGGCGGGAATGGAGCAGGGGACCCGGACGAAGGCCGTGTATGCGTTGGCCCTCAGGTTGCGGATGTAACCGACGTACTTAGCGCCGCTCGTGAGGACGATTTCGATCTTGTGGACCTTCTCGGTGTAGATCGTGCGGGTGCTGCCTTCGGGGCGGATGCCCAGGACCCACATGTCGATGGCCACGGTGCCGGTGGGCTGTTGCTTGATGTCGAAGACCTCGACGACGGCGA
>CAYGWP010000020.1:0-6901 GCA_964353455.1 uncultured Anaerolineales bacterium | reverse complement strand
GCGAACCATCAGCATCCGCGCATCGCGGTCCGCCTCGATCAGCACCGCCGCACGCGGCCCGATTGCAGCCGCAGCGCCCTTCCCGCCGCCGCCCGCCGCCGATATCCCGCCGAACACCTTCTGAAGGATCGGCGCCACCACCGCCGCATCGGCGTTCGCCAGCGGCACCAGCCGCACCGCGTACTGATCCGTCGGCGCAATGTCCAACTCCTGAACCAACTTCGCTATCCGCTCGTGTTCCTCCGCAGGGGCACGAACCACAAGGCAGTTACTCGACCGGTCAGCAGAGATACGCACCAGCGTCGATGCGCTTGCCGCCGCAGCCCCCTTCCCGCCGCCCACAGGACCCGCCGTCCGCTCAATCGTCCCCTGTAGCGCCGCCGCCACGCTCGTCGCCTCAGCGTTCGACAGGCGATATATCCGCACCGTCACCTCGCCCGCCCCCTGAGCCTGGTCGATCTCGTTAATCACCTTGACAATAAGTTCATGACGCTCCGCCGGCGCCGACACGATCACCAGGTGCCCCGCCTCATCGCCCGTTATCACCACCCCGCCTAGTTCAGGCCCAGCGCCCTTTCCACCCTTGCCCCCGCCGCTGATCGCCTTCGACCCGCCAAAGACGTCCTGGAGCGCCTGGACGGTGCTCCTAACGTCGGCGTTCTTGAGGGGGTACATCCGGACAACGGCCGGTGCGGCCGTGTCGAGGTCGGTGATAATCCGTGCGATCTTCTCGTGTTCCTGGGCCGATGCCCGGACGACAACGGAGTTGCTGCTGCGGTCGGCGGAGATGCGGACCTGCCCCGCGCCGGCTGCGGCAGCGCCCTTACCGCCGCCTCCTGCGGAGCGCTCAACGGTTGCGGCAAGGGCCGTGGCCACAGTCGTGGCGTCGGCAGTCTGAAGGTGATAGACCTTGACGCTCATGTCGCCGGCGGCCTGTGCCTGGTCCATCTCATTGATAACGCGAGATATAAGTTCGTGTTTGTCGGACGGGGCGGCAACGATGATGATCTTGCCCGCCTCGTCGCCGGTGATGACGATGGGCTGTTCGAGCGCGGGCGACTTGGCGGCCGCCGGTCCGAAGCCTCCGCCGCCGCGCCCGGCCTGCTTGCCGCCGGTGACGAATATCTCCTGGAGTTCGGAGACCATGGTCCGCACGTCGGCGTTCTTGACCGGGTAGAGCCGCACGGCTGCTGCGGCGGCGACGCCCGACTGGTCGAGTTCCTCGATCAGTCGGGCCACTATGGCCATTGCGTCGCTCGGGGCGGCCACGACGACGGAGTTGGTCTGGCGGTTGGCCGTGATGCTTATCGACGTGGCGGCATCGACCTGCGTGACGCCGGCCTTGCCCTGGAGTTCCAGCATCTGCCGGACCATGGCGGCGCGCTGGTCCTGTACCGGCCGGCCGTCTTTGCCCATCTGCTGCGGCTGTTGGGGCATCTGGGGCTGCTGTTTCGGGTTAAGGCCGAAGAGGTCCTTCAGGTTGGAGGCCACCTCAACGGCATCGGTATTCTTCAATGTGAAGATACGAACTTCGCTGATGACCGTGGGTATCTGGTCGAGGTGCTTGACGAGCGGATCGATGAGTTCAAAGTCCAGGGGCTTGGCGCGGATGATGAGCGACTTGGTGCGTACGTCGGCCACCACGGTGATGACAGGCGGCGGAGGCGGCGACGGCTGTCCGCCCTTGCCCATCTGGAGGATCGGCTTCGGGTTAAAGAGCGCGTCAAGCGTCCGGCCGATGGCGCCCGGGTCGGCCTGCTCGACCTTGAAGATGCGGAACTCGGCCTCTCCGCCGCCGGTGGCGGGGGTAAGTTGTTGGATGAGAGACTCAAGATAATCTATGTCTTGGCGCTTGCCGGAGACGATAAGGGAGTTGGAGGTGCGGTCCACGGCGATGGTTACGCCTGGCTGGGCCTTCGGCGCCCGGAAGAGCGCTCCGCCTTCGCCGCCGTCGCCTTCTTCTCTCGGGGCCCTATCCTTGCCGCCGCGTTTTTCTTTCTCGCGTTCCTTGCCGCCGGAGCCCTTCTCCTTGGCGGCGCCGCCCTTTTCCTTGGCGGCGGGTTCGCTCTTGGCGGGGGCGGACTTCGCGCCGGCGGCCGGCGTGGCGATCTCGGGCACGGCGCCCGGAGGCGGGGCGTTCTCGCCCGGTTTCGGCTCGGTGCTGATGGTGATCTGGCCACCGCTGAGTTGCGGGTACACGGCCCGCAGGACCTCGGCCATTTTGTCGGCCTTGACGGCGGTCAGCGGGATGACGCGGACGCGGAAGTTGTTCTCCTTGGCGGCATCGTCGAGTTTCGCGATGACCTGCTCCATCGCCTTGATCTCGGCATCCTTGGCGATGACGGTTATGGCGTTGGCGAAGGAGTCGGGCGTGACGATGGGCTTATCGGCGCCCTTGCGGTCGCGGTACATATCACTCAATTGAGATGCGACTTCGGTGGCGTCGGCGTTCTCGAGCCAGAAGTACTGGACGTCCTGCGTGGGGGCCGCGGGGGCCTGGTCGAGGTTCTTCAGGATCTGTTCGAGGATCGCGAAGTGGCTGGGCGTTGTGGAGACGACCAGACTGCGGGTGCGCTCGTCGGCCGTGATGCTGAACGGGATTGGCGGCGCGTTCTTCCCGGCGGCGCTCGCCTGCTGCTTGACCATGTCCTGGAAGAGTTTGCCGAGCGCCGTGGCCAGTTGAGCCGGCTCGCTGTTCTCGAGCGGATAGACTCGGACCTCGGCGGCGCCGTTGCGCGAACCCTCATCCAGGCTGCGGATCATCTGGACGACGCCCGGGACATCGACGGACGGACCGCGGATGATGACGCTGTTGGAGTTCGGTTCGGCGGTAACCGTGACGCGCTCGGTCTTCTCTGCGGCGCCAGCGCCCATGCCCGCGCGCTTGGCCGTTGGCGCGGCGACCGCGGCGCGCTCGGTCAGGGCCTCGTTGATGGCTGCGGCCATCGTCATGGCCTGGGCGTTACGCAACTGGACGATCTGGATGGACGACTGTGCTGCGGCCTCCTGGGCGTCGAAGGTCTTGATCAACTGCTCGGCCAGGGCCAGTTTTTCGGGCGGGCCCTGGACGACGACGTCGTTGGTGTCGGCCATGGCGGCCACGCGGACGTCGGCGGCGGCGCTCGGCTCGGCCCTGCGGCCTGGGCCGGTTGCCGCGGGCGTCTCTGACAGCATCGTCTGGAGGACATCGACGAGGTCTGTGGCGCGGGCGAACTTCAGGCGGTACGTCTTCGTCTCGCGGGCCAGGCTCGTGCCGGTCTCAAGTTTCTTGATGAGTTCATCTATGATCTGGAACTGCGCCGGGGTGGCGGCCACCATGACCTGGTTGGTAGCGGGGTCGGCCTCGAATCGCGGCTGGGGCTCGGTCTCCGGCGACACCGGCCGCGCGCCGCCCCGCTGTTGCTGCTGCGTGAACAGGCGACTCATCGCCGCCGCGATATCGACGGCCTTCGAGTTGACGAGGCGGTATGTGCGGACCTGGATCTGTCCCGGGGCATCGGCCACGTCGATGCCGTTGACGAGTTGGACGATCTCTTCGATCTTGTCGCGCGGGGCATCGACGACTATGGCGCGGTCTCCGGGCGCCGGGGCAATGATGACCCGCTCGGCCTCGGCGGCAATCGAGGTCGACATGCCGGGCCGGCGCGGCCCCGCGGCCGTCGCGGCAGACGCAGGCTGATAGAGTTGCGTCAGCATTGCAGTAAGCGTGATGGCCGAGATATGCTTCAGGTTGATCATCCGGACCTCGCGGGCCTGCTGCTGCGTTGCCTTGTCGAGGCCGGCGATCATCTCTTCGAGCATCTTGCGGTCGCTCTCCGGGGCGCGGAGGAGAACGGTGTTGGAGACCGGGTCGGCCTGGATGAAGATGGTTTGCGGCTGTCCCTTGGTTGGCAGAGGAATCATTCCCTTGAGTGACTCGGCGAGTTTGACCGCATCGGCCGACTGGAGGCGGACCATGCGGATGCCCTCGACGCCGTCGGGGGCGGCCACGTCCATCGACTTGACGAGTTCGGCGATGGTTTTCTGGTCGTCATCGGACGCCGACACAAGGAGCGAGTTGTTGCGGTCGGACGGGGCGATGACCACCGGGACCACCGGCGGCCCGCCTGGGGTCGTGCCCATGCGTCCGCGCGCCGCGCTGGCGGTCTGGCCGGAGAAGACCTGCTTCAGGGTGTCGGCCAGTTCCGACGCCTTGGCGTGCTTCAGGGAGATCATGCGCGTCGTCGCCATGGTGAGAGGGAGGGAGGCTTCCTTGAGTTGAGTGAGAATCTTCTCGATGGTGGGCCAGTCGCCGGGAGCGGAGGAGATCATGAGACTGTTGGTGACCGGCTCGGCCTCAACGCGGACGCTTGAGGCCGAGGGGACGGCGCCCCTGCCCATCGCCTCCTGCTGGCGAAGGAGTTGGGTAAGTGCTATGGCGACCTGCTTGGCGTCGCCGGCCTTAAGTTGGACGACGTGGATTTCGCGCGACTCCTTGTCGAGCGGCTTGTCGAGTTCGGCGATGAGCGTGGCGGCGGTCTGGATGTCGGCCGCCGGCCCGGAGATTATGACGCTGTTGGTGCGCGTGTCGGCGCTGACGACCGTGGGCGGCACGCCCGGCTGGCCGCGCTGGCCGGGGGTCACCTTTGCGAGCGCGCCCTGTAGGACCTGTGCGACCTGCTGGGCATCGGCCACCTGGAGTCGGAATGTCTTGATGCCGCCGCTGGCGATCATGACCTGGTCGAGTTGCGTGACCATCTGCTCGATGATCTTGAACTCGGTGTCGGGCCCGCGGTACACGATGGAGTTGCTGGCCACATCACCCTGGATATAGACCTGCTGCGGTTGGCCCCTCTGTGCGGGCGGCTGCATGGAGCGGATGATGTCGGCTACCTGCTTGGCATCGCCGGACTTCAGATGGATGATGCGCATGGCGTCGGCCTTCTCCGCGCCGGCCACGTCCATCGTCTTGATGAGATCGGCGATGGACTTCTGGTCGTCCTCGGCAGCGGAGATAAGGAGGCTGTTGGACCGCTCGGACGGGGCGATGACGACGGGCACCTGCGGCGCGCCGGGCGTCTGGGTGCGGAAGCCGCCGCTTCGGGCGCGGGCCTGCGGGCCGAACACCTGGTTGAGCGTGTCGGCCATCTCGGTGGCCTTGACGAACTGGAGCGGGACGATGCGCGTGGTGGGCGTCGCCAGGGGAATTGCGGAGGCCTTGAGTTGTTCGAGAATATCCTGGATGTTCTTCCAGTCGCCGGGAGCGCAGGAGATCATGAGGGTGTTGGTCAGCAGTTCTGCCTCGACGCGGATGCTGGAAGCGACGGTTCCGCCGCCCATCCTGCCGCTGCCGGTGGCCTCCTGTTGGCGGAAGAGTTGCGTCAGAGCGACGGCAATCTGCTTGGCGTCGCCGGCCTTGAGTTGGACGACGTGTATTTCGCGCGGCTCTTTCTCGTTCGGCCTGTCGAGTTCCTCAATAAGGAGGGAGGCGGCCTGTATCTCGGTGGCGGTGCCCGCGACGATGAGGCTGTTGGTCCGGACATCTGCGCTGACCTGCGGCCCGGTGGAGGCGACGCCGCCGGGGCCGAACCTGCCGGAGCCCTGCTGGCCCGGCTGCTGGGGCGACTCGGCCTTGCGGATCGCGGCAGCCACCACACTTGCCAGTTGCTGCGCATCGGCCACTTTGAGGCGGAAGACGCGCATGCCGCCGGTGTTCGTACTGGCCTGGTCGAGTTGGCGGACGAGTTCCTCGATGCGTTTCATCTGGTCCAGCGGCGCGGTCACGATGAGGCGGTTCGTGCCGGGGTCGGCCACGACGCGGGTCGTCATTCCCTGGGCCGCAGCCATTCCCATGCCCATAGGCTGCTGATACTGCTGATAGCGCCCACCGGTGACCTGGACCTGGCCGGGGAGCAGTTGCCGGATGGTGTTGGCGATGTCCTCCGCCCTGGCGTTCTTGAGTTCGAAGATGCGCATGTCGCCGGTGGCGGTGGGTTCGACGGCGTCGAGTCGCTGGATGACCTCCTCGGCCATGGAGAGTTTGTCGCCGGCGCCGATGAGGAAGAGCGTGTTGGTGCGTTCATCGGCGGTGGCCCGAACGGACCCCTCGGAAGAAACGGAGGCCGGGGAGGCCCCCTGCATCCCGTGTCCCTCGCCGCCGCCGCCTTCCGGGTTGTAGTTTGGGTTGCGGACCCAGTTGCCGTCCTCGTCGCGAACGTAGCGGCTCTGGTATCCGCCGCCTTGTCCCATGCCGCTCGTGAGTCCGCTGGTTCCGCTGAAAAGCACGTTGATGATGTTCGCGAGGTCGCGGGCTGAGGCGTACTTGAGGACGTAGCACTTCATCACGCGCTCGGTCGGAGAAACTATCTCGCCGGAATCCATGCCGTCGAGGACCGTCCTGATGCGCTGAATGTTCTGGAGCCGGTCGGTGATGATCAGGCCGCGCCCCCTGCCCATGGGGGCGAGCGTCCCCTGAACCGAGACGAGGGGGCTAAGCATCTTGGCGGCTTCGTCTCCGCTGACGAATTTCAGCGGGATCATCATCGTGACCATTTCGCCCGGCCGGATGCCTTCCACCTTGCCGGTGCCATGGATGATCTTCGTGGGATAGCGGCTGAAATCCTTGATCGGGACGACCTGCATGTACCGGGGCGTCTCGATCAGCGTCTGACCGCGCATCGCCAGAAGGAGGTTCAACATGTCGAAGGCTTCTTCGAGGGTGTAGGGCTTGGAGTCGAAGAACGTAAGTTGGCCCTCGACGCGGACATCGCCGAGAATGGGCTTGCCGATCATCTGTGCGAAGCGGCGGATGATATCGTCATAAGGAATGCCGTCGAACTGGAAGCGGAACTCGGCTGACGCGGGGGCCTTAGCGGTTTCGGGAGCGGCGGTCTTCGCGGCGGCGGCAGGCGTGGGCGCGGCG
>CAYGWP010000019.1:0-4338 GCA_964353455.1 uncultured Anaerolineales bacterium | reverse complement strand
CCACCCGGAGTTTCGCGCCGTCACGGTCGGCGAGAAGGACTCGAGCCTCGTCGGGTACGGCCATCTCCTGAAGGGCCGGCCTGCCGCCCCGTCTGCGGCGAAACTCAGCGATGTTTTCGAGATCCGCCAGGTCCAGATCGTCGATGGCCTGGTCGTCTTCGATTCGCGCACGCCCGGCGCGAAGCCGATGGAGATCGACCAGATCAACTGCGGCCTGAACGTCGAGCCCGCCAAGGGGGGCGAGACCGGCTGGTACACCATGGAGATGGACCTCGAGCGCAAACCCGTTTTCTCGACACACTTCGCCGGGCGCGTGAATATCGACACCAGGGTCGTCGATGTGCAGCCGGTGCGGGTGGAACTGAGGCTCGGCCGCGAGCAGGATCACTACCTGCCGTCGCAGATCCAGGGCATCCTGAAGGAGCACGAGGTCAGCGGCGACCTTGTGGTGGAGGTCAGCGGCTCGGTGCACGCCAGCGACTGGCGAGCGTCAAGCCTCAAGGCGCAGGTGACCCTGACGGGCGGCAACTTCGCGGCCGGGGAAAATCACTTCCCGGTGGACCGGCTTCAGGTCCTGTGGACCATGGCGGACCGGCGCGGCAGGCTCGAGAAGATCGACGCGAACCTCCTGGGCGGCAGGCTCGAAGGCACCGGCCAGGTCGCGCTCAATGACCCGATGGACGGGCGAGTCCATATCACCCTGAGCGATGTCCGGCTCGAACAATGCCTGCGTAACGCGGCGGGCGGCGAAGGAAAGTACAAAGGCGCCCTGAGCGGCCAGATCGACTGGGATGGGCCGCTGACCGACGCCTTGAAGCAGTCGCGGGGCAACGGCACGATCCGCATCGCCGATGGACGTCTGGATCAGATACCGGTCCTGGCGGATCTTCTCAATGTGGTAACCAGGACCATGAAGGCGGCCGGAATGGGCTCGGGCCGCCCAAGCGACACCGCCGACATGGCGTTCACGTTCCAGGGCGACCGGGTGAACTTCAACAAGGTCTTCGTCGTGACCCGAGTGGCAGCCCTTCGCGGCCGTGGAGACATCCACTTCGACACGCGACTGGACATGCTCTTCAACGCCGGGGCGCTGGAGAAGGTCGAGTCCATGCTGGGCAAGTTCGGCGCCTTTCTGGGCAGGATGACCGACGAGATCTCGGCCTATACCGTGACGGGCACGCTGGACGAACCCAAGGTGGGCGTGACGCTGGCCCCGAACCTGTAGATTCCCGTTGCCCCGGCCCGCACACGCCTGACGCGAACCCCGACCTGCCGCGCCGGCTCCGCTACGGCAGCCTGGGGTGAGTACGGAAGTATCGGCATAGGCCGATGTCTATGGCGACCAGGACGGCGTTCGCCGCGTAGAGGAGCGTGACTGTCTCGGGCCAGCCCTCGCCCCCGGCGCGGATAACCTTGGCCGTCAGGCCCAAGAGATACCCCGCCAGTATCAGCGACATGAAGCCGATGCTCTTGCCGACGGTCTGCCGGGTCCGCAAGGTCCGCAGGATATCCACGGGCCAGGCGAAGCCGAAGCAGATGAGCATCCCGGCCTCGAAGACCTGGGCCAGGGCGATGAGCCAATCGGGCATGGCTGCGCTAGGCTCCCATGGAGAGTACCCGCGACCTCACGGTCGCGGCTCGGTGATGCGATACAGGTGCACGGCGTACGGCTCGAAGTCGTCCTTGAACTTGCCGCCCGCGGCCTCAATGGCGCGGTCCTCGCCGATGACCTCGGCCCTGGCCGAGGCCGGCAGGGCGGCGACCGCAAACGTCGCCCGCGTCTTCGCCCCGCGCATCGCCACGGCAAAGACGTACGTCGCGCCGCCGTGACGTTTGACCATCGCGGCTACTGGAACATCGGGCGCCGAGGAAGTCGCCTCCGCGCCGACTGCAATCGTCGGGCTGTTCAGGACCGGCGCGAGCGACTGGATTTCCCTGTTGATGGCCGTGACGGCCGCAAGGTTCTCCGGGTCCTCAAGGATCGCGTGCTCGTTGAACTTCGGTTTCCACTCGTGGACGAAGTATATGAGGCCCCGCGACCCGCTGATGAGCGCCATCCACACTTCTGCCTTGATCTGGGCGGGCGTGGCCTTTCGCTCGGAACCGATGCGGGTGCACTCGATGCAGTTCCAGACGACCTTGCGGCCGCCGGTCCACTTGACGAGCCGCTCGACGCCCTGGGCCACGAATTCCAGTTTCCCCTGGACGGCGGGCCTGTCGCTGGCGACCGGGTAGATGTCGAACGAGATGATGTCGCCGCCGTTGGCGTACTCCGGGTAATCCTCGGGATGGTTCGTGCGGACTCCGCGGCCGTGCCATGCGTCCCACGCGACGCCCTGCCCGAGGTTGAGCATGACGGGTCGCGTCGGGTCGGCCTGGCGGATCCGGTTGTAGTCGGCGATGATCTTCTCCGGCGGAATCGGCGGGCCGTAACCCTTGTCCTTGCCGAGCGACTGGGCGTTGTCCGGCTCGTCGCCGTGCATCCATCCGACGATGGTCGGATCAGCCTTGTGCTTGAGGCCCACCTCGTTCTGGTCGCAGATGACCGGCATGCCGGCCTCTTTCAGGGCCGCAAGTTGCTCCTCGGTCGGCCCCTTCCAGAGACCGACGTACAGGTTGATGCCGGCGGCCTTGAACCTGGCGGCCTGGCCGGGCGACTGGCACCAGACGGCGATCGGGAAGTAGTTGGGGTCGGCGGGCGGGCCGGACTTCCATGCGGCGTACGGACTCCCGGCGGGCTGCGCCGCGGCGGCAGAAAGATCGCCGCCCAACACCATTATAGCGGACGCCAGAATGATCAGGCCCGCAAGTTGGTCGCGCATCAGCGGCTCCTTCCCCTCTCGACCGCGCCATGCTAGCGACTCGCGCTTCAACCTGCAAGAAATGCGCGCGGGCGCTAGGGACTTGAAAATCGCGCCGCGTTTGGAGAGAATCCCCGCCTCTGGGGGTGTGCCTGGGCCGGGCAGAACAAAGGAGAAGTTCGTGGCTGCGAAACTGACGGGCAACGCATGCATCGGACAATCGGGCGGGCCGACGGTCGTCATCAACCAGAGCCTCGTCGGCGTCATCGAGGAGGTGCGCAAGCACAAGGAGATCAAGAGGCTGCTGGGCGCGCGGCACGGGACGAAGGGCATCATGAAGGAGCAGTTCGTGGAACTGCTGAGGATTCCACGGACGCAACTGGATAAGATAGCCGCGACGCCTGCGGCGGCCCTCGGCAGCGTCCGCCACAAGCCCACCCACGAGGACTGCGCGGCGATGCTGGAGATCTTCAAGAAGCACAACGTCCGCTATTACTTCTACATCGGCGGCGACGATTCGGCCCAGTCGGCCCACATCAGCGCCGGCATGGCGAAGGCCGCCAACTACGAGATGCGGGTCGTCCATATCCCGAAGACGATCGACAACAACCTGATGGAGAACGACCACACGCCGGGGTTCGGCAGCGCTGCGCGGTTCGTCGCGAACGCCGTCCGGGGCGATGAACTCGACAACCGCAGCCTCCCGGGCATCAAGATCAACGTCATCATGGGCCGCGATGCCGGGTGGCTGACGGCCGCTTCGGTCCTGGCGCGACGGAAAGAGGGGGACGGGCCGCACCTCGTTTACCTGCCGGAGGTCCCCTTCACGGTCGAGCAGTTCATCGCCGACGTGAGGCGCATCTACGAGGCACACGGCCGCTGCGTCATCTGCGCGAGCGAAGGCATCCGCGATGCCGACGGCAAACTCTGGGCCGAGACCGCAGGCAAGATGCTGGGCGATGGACTGAAGGACGAGGCCAGGAACCTCTTCGGCAAACCCAAACTCGACGCCTTCGGACACTTCCAACTTTCGGGCACGGGCGTCCTGGCCGACTTCCTCGCCGGCCGCATCAAGGAGGGCACCGACGTCTCGCGCGTCCGGGCAGATACGTTTGGATATCTCCAACGCTCATTCCCCGGCTTTGCGAGCAAGGTGGATGCGAGGGAGGCGCGCCTGGTGGGCCGCACGGCCGTCAAGTACGCATGCAAGGGCCTCGACGGGTCGGTCGCCATCAAGCGGCAGCCCGGCAGGGTCTATAGGCCGTACCTCCAGCGGGTTGACCTGGACCTTGTGGCCGGGAAGAACCGCGAGGTGCCGAAGGAGTTCATCTCTTCGGGCGGCAATGACATCTGCCCGCCCTTCCGCGACTACTGCATGCCGCTGGTCGGCGGCCTGCCCGAGACGGCGACGCTGGAAGGATAAGTGCCTAAGTACCTGAGTACCTGAGTGCCTGAGTAACAACAGTGAAGCGCGGCCCGCCAGTCCGTCGGGCGGGCCGCGCTTTATCTTCTTGCCTTCGTCCCTTTGTCCCTACGT
>CAYGWP010000018.1:0-3209 GCA_964353455.1 uncultured Anaerolineales bacterium | reverse complement strand
GACCTCGTGGACAACGGGTCGGCCGGTCTCCTTGTCCTTGCGGACGTTGCCGAAGGGCTCGATCTTGATGCCCTCGTCGCCCAGGCCGACTTTGATGTTGAAGCCGAAGACGCCGCGGAGTTTGTCGTCCTTGCCGCGGATTTCGCCGGTCTTGCGGAGTTCGCCGCCCGTTTCGGCGAGTTCGCCGAGTTTCTCCAGCAGGGTTCCGAGACCCCCGAAGAGCCCGCCCAGCCCCGTGAAGCCCTCCTCCGCCACAACCTTCTTGCTTGGACGCTTTCCCATGGCCGTTGTCTCCTAGCCTATGCAGAGACCGTAGTCTCTGACCTTCTTGTGGATGGTTTTGTAGTCGATTCGGAGCAACCGTGCGGCCTCCGCCTTGTTCCCGCTCGTCTGCGTAAGCACCTGGACGAGGATCTGGCGCTCCACGCGTATGACGGCGCGGCGGACCATCTCTTTGAAGGGGACGCTGCCGTCGAAACTTTCGGCGAGTTCGCCCGGCTTGAGACCGCCGCCGTCGGGCGGCGGGTCCGAGAGGGCCAGATGCAAAGGCTCGATTTCGCTGTCGGCCAGAAGCACCGCACGCCGGACGATGTTGCGCAGTTCCCGAACGTTGCCCGGCCACCGATAGTCCAACAGCATCTGGACGGCCGCGTCGGAGAACCCGAGGACGCCCTTCTTGAGTTCTCGGTTCGTGAGTTCGAGGAACTGCGTTGCCAGGGGGCCGATGTCGCCGCGGCGCTCACGCAGGGGCGGAACGACGATGCTGAACTCGTTCAGCCGGTGGTACAGGTCGCGGCGGAAGGTGCCGGCGCGGACCAGCGCGGCCAGATTCTGGTTTGTGGCTGCGACGATCCGGATGTCGGCCGCGAGCGGCCGCATGCCCCCGATCCGCCAGATCTGCTTGTCCTGGAGGGCCCTTAGGAGTTTCGGCTGCACGTGCAGCGGCAGGCTCGAGATCTCGTCAAGGAACAACGTGCCGCCCGAGGCCACCTCGAACTTGCCCGGCCGGCACCGATCGGCCCCCGTGAAGGAGCCCTTCTCGTGCCCGAATAACTCCCCTTCGACCAGCGACGCGGGAATCGAGCCGCCGTCCACCGGGACGAACGGCCCCAACGCGCGGGGGCTCATCCGGTGGATTGCCCTGGCCACGACTTCCTTTCCGGCGCCGGTCTCCCCGGTGATCAGCACGGTGAAGTCCGTGGGGGCGACCCGCTGCATCTCGGCAAAGACCTGTTGCATCGGCTCGCTGGACCCTATCGAGTCGTGGGTCAAAGCATCGGTTGGCACGCACGTCGTGATTCCCCTCTCCTCCCGTGCCTCCGTGCTGCTCGCAATCATGGAAATTCCCCTGTACTCTTCACTTTAGGTGCCTGGTAAGAAGATGTCGATGAAGAAGGGTTGCGTGCGAGGAGAAAAGGAGGGTTTGTTCCAGACAGGATGCTCGGGAGGAACACCCTAACAATACGATCGGCGATCCGGCCGCAGGCGAAGCCCATCCCAGTTCCCCATACAGCAGATACAGCAGCGCATCACATGTATCGGCTGTGGGCCGAAGAGACTTGACATATTCTGGAGAACTTTCTTGGCGCCGGAGGCGCGGCAGGAATCCTCCCCTGCTGTCTTCAGCGGATGACCTCGATGTCCGGCGGCAGCCGGCCGGCGAGCGAATGCAGCATCCCCAGGAAGACCAGCCCGGTCTCCCCCGGCTGGAGCGTTTCGGCGATCCGCGCGCCGATGTACCGGTCGCGTTTCTCAAGAATGGCCTTGCCGAGCGCGCCCCGGCGCGCGGCCGCATCGGGCGATTCCCTCCGGTCCGACGCCACCAGCGCCTCGCGCGCCAGGTTGTATTCCTCCAGCAGGAGGGCGGGGGATTCCGTGCCCGTGACCCGGGCGCCCTTCTCCATCAGGTCCGCGAGGAGCCCGTGGTTCTGGCTGCCGGCCCGCGCCAGGTCCCGGACGATCTGCTCCTCGTGGCCGCAGGTCGGCAGGCCGTCCTGGTACAGCCGAACCTGGGCGTAATCGAGGTGCATCTTCTCGATTCTGGTGCGGATGCCGCGCCACATCCGGTCGATGTCGGCAATGTGCTTCGCCCACTTCGCACGGCCCATCTTCCGGACATACAGGCTCTTCACCGACTCGGCCATGTTCCCCAGGTCGGCCTCGGTGTGGATGATAGGAATCCAGATCAGCCGTCTTCGGAACTTGCGCGGCATGGCTCGTGCCCTCGTGGCGATCCCCCACCGTGACAGGTCGCCCGCGTCTATGTGCCCTCGGCCCCGACGAAGCCGCATTAGAGGATGTCGCCGGGTTCGGTGAGGATAGCGTCCGTGCCGGCGCGCCAGACGGCAGAATCAACACCCGGCCTCGCTGCCACGCCAAGAGCCACGCTGGAACGCCCGGCTTCTGGCGCGGACGCAGCCGCGGCAGATGGTTCCGGCGGCGAGGGCGGCAGCGGCACCATGTCGGCGCCGATCTTATCAGTCGGTAGGCCCGATGGCAAGACGCGGTCATGGTTCAGAGAGGAGAGAAGATGCCGTGGCGGACCAGGATCGGGATCACCTCGCGGCGGCGGTCTTCAGGGGCCAAGGTGGGGCGTTTAGACAAGGTGTGGCATGGCACGTAGGTACTCCCTTCCGACAAGAAAACAAGGCATCACTTCCACCTATGTCTTTTTGCGGAAGGGGGCCGATCTTTGCGTGGGATTGCGGTGGCGCTGGGCGACCGGGGATGCCTGAGCCTCTTCGGCACGAAGGCCGAGGAACACCGGCTCCTGTCGGAGCACCTCGCGGCCGAGTACCGCGTGCGGACCGAGGCGCGCGGCCGGACGGGGAACCGATACGCTGCCGGCCTGCGCATGGCTGTTCGCGCCGCTACCGGTCTCCGGAAAGGTCCTTGGGGTCGCCGGGCTGCGGCCATTCAACCAACGTCCGCTCACGCCAGACGAGAAGCCGCTGCTGATGACCCTGACATCACTCATCGCCGCAGCCTTGGAACGCATCAGGCTGGCCGACCATGTTGGCCACGCCGAGGCCTGAGCCGCGATCGAGAAGAACCGCCCCCACGGCGGCTCTGGCGCGCAGCGCCCTTTCAGCGCGCCAACGCCCCCGTAAGTCATTCCGTGTCATCCTATGGCAAGAAGGCGAGTTAGGTAGCCGCGGCGGAGGACTCGCGGAAACTCTAGGAATTGTCGTCCCAAGTCGCCTTATGTC
>CAYGWP010000017.1:0-31852 GCA_964353455.1 uncultured Anaerolineales bacterium | reverse complement strand
CGAAGACGCCGACGAGGCGCTCGGCATCAACTCGCGCGTAGCACCGGAGCGCGCGCTCGTCGTATTCCAGGGCATAGATGTGGAAGTCGGCGGCAAGGTCGAACGGGGCCTCCCAATCGCCCCCCTTGCTCCAGTGCCGGTTCGGCTCCAGCGGCGTGCGGAAGACGTGGACGTTCATGTGGACCTTGCGCTCGTGGCCGGGCGCCCCGCCGCCGATCTCAAAGACATCTATCTCGGTCCACCTGTCGGGGCCATCATCGTAGAACCAGAACGCGCTTGAGCCGCGCGAATTCATCGCCCGCGCCTTGACCTCGAAAAAACCGTAGAGGACCGTGGCCGTGCTCTTCACGGCGCCGCAGGTGAACGTGTGGTAGCCCTTCGGCGCATCGGGCAGCGTCTCCTTCTTCATGGTGATATTGAGTTTGCCGTCCGCGATGGCGACGTTCGCCGGCGAGAAGTACCCCGGCTGGCGGCCCTTCCACTTCGGGTTCGTCGGATGCCACTTCGCCAGGTCAAGCGCCGGGGAGTTGAACTCATCCGTGAAGGCCGCCAGCGGGCCCCACTCGGCCGGATCGCCGGGCGGCCCGAACGCCGGGCCTACGCCCGCCATAGGGCTATGGCCCGCAGGCGGGGCATTCCCGGCCGGCTTTTCCTCCGCGCCCGCCGCGCCGCACCAGATGCACGCCGCCACCGCCGCCACCCATGCCGTCAGCCGCATGCCGATCTCCTGCCGTTTTCCCCCTCTCCCCTTGCGGGAGAGGGTAGGGTGAGGGGGCATTCGCGCCTTCACCGCCCCCCTCGCCGCCGGGCTGCGCTAAGGGCGTTTGTCGCCGAGCGTTCTCAGGCGATCATAGGACTGTAGGATTCGCTGGGCGGGGGTGAGGCCGCCGAAGAGGCCTTCCTGCGATTTGCCGGCCCCGGCGAAGGTGGAAAGGATGTACTCGGCGTCTTCGCGCTCGATGCGGTAAAGGATGAAGTAAGCGGCATCCAATTCGGCCATTATGTCGGCCCGCTCGTCGTCTCTCCACTTATGGACCGGCGGATCGAACCCGGCGGCCTTCGCCAGCGGCCGCATGTCATCGGCCGTGCACGTCAACTTTAGGACCCGCTCCGAAATCCACGTTTCCAGCGTCTCCCGCCGGTTCCACGGACACCGCTCCGCGTACGCCTCCGGCGGAAACGTGGGCAACTGCTCCACGATGAAGAAGTTCAGGTGCAGGCCGCCCACCTTCTGCCGGGCCACGAAGTCATACGCAACACTGTTAAGGTTGGCCAATAGGCAGCAACCCAACCTTGCCGCAATCTTCTCGCCAGTCAAGATAAGCGGCGCCGAGTTGACCACGGCTACCCGAGGTATGAAGGCCGCGATCATCGTTCTCTGGTTGGTCGGGCTTGTCACATCCTTGTAGCAGAGATAGCCCGCTGCTTCTCGTTCCTGAAGGACTCTTTCCACAGCCTTGTCATCAACCCAGAATCGCGGTTCGGCCAGGAACTCCGGGTTCTGATGCTCAACCAGGCTCGTCGATTCGGTCTGGCCTTGGCGCATCCAGTTCTTGGCATCGACCACAACGCTTGCGGCGCGGTCGTCGTATGCCTGGACCATCTTGGCCTCGTAAAGCGGCAGGGAAGACTGGCGGCCCTTTTTCCAGACCGCGCCGGAGCGTTTCAGCCCGTCGGCCTTCAACTGGTCGGGGGTGCGGAACAACTCGGCATCGTTCGTCTGGTGGAACATTGTAAGGAAGCGGATGCCCCACGGGTTGCCGCCCTTCTTGCGGCCCTCATCGATCAGGATGGGGACGCGGCGATAGATGGCCTTGGTGATTTCGGCATCCCGGCGAGACCTGAAGATGGGGCAGGTGCGGGTGTTCGGGTTGAGGAGTTTCATGTCCTCGCCGGTCAGGGCGATTTGGCGATCCTTATCGTCCAGGTCCTTCATCTCGTGGGCGAAAAAGACGAACTCCGCACACCTTGATTTCATTTTCGCCCCACCGAACAGAAGCACGCAGAACTTGAATGAGCGATGAACATCGGGGAAGATGGGGGCCTTGTTCTCAAAGTCATACAATGCACACAAGGACCCGGCGTCCATCAGTTGGCCGAAGAACTGCCTCGTTGTGTGGTCGGTGGCGATGCCCGAAGGAACCAGTATCCCGACTCGGCCGGCGGGCGAGACGATCCGGCGGGCAAGTTCCGCGAAGACCATGTACGTGTTTATGTCGCCCGTGGCCGTGAGCGGAAAGTTGCCGGATGACCGCACGTGTTCAAGGGTCTTCTCTGCGGCCTCCTTCGCCTGCATGTAGCGGCCGTGCAGTTCGGGGTTCTTCTTGGCGAGTTCCCCGATAAGTTTGCGGCGCGTGGCGGCGCTTACGGCCGATGCGATCTCGGGGGCCGCTACGTCAAAGAACTCCCGCTCCTGCAACTTCATCCGCTCCCAGGGCGGGTTGCCGATGACGCAGTCAAATCCGCTTTCCTCGCGCGAGAACACGTCGGCAAACCTCTGCCGCCAATCCAGCGCCAGCCCATCGACCGCCGGGTCGGTCACGAGGCTGTTGCCGCAGACGATGTTCCGCGACAGGTCCGCCAGCGACTTGCCGGGGCGGGCGGAGCGTATCCAGAGCGCCAGTTGCGTTATCTCGACCGCCTCGCGCGACAGGTCCACGCCGTACAGATTGTCGCGAAGGATGATTTCGGGAACCTGCTCATCAAGGCCGCGCGGCCCCTTGGGGTCGTGGAACGACCAGTTTAGCAGCACGTGGTCATACGCGTCCAGCAACTCCTCATAGGCACGGAAGAGAAACGCGCCGCTGCCGCAGGCCGGATCGCAGACCTTGATCGTCCGCATGGCCTCGAAGCAATCGCGCCAATAGGGGGCTAACTTCGGGTCCGGGTCGGCCCGCTCTGCGGCCTCAGCGTCAACCTTGTGGGCGCGGGCCGCAGCGTCCATGCGGGACCGGATGATTTCGCCGACGGTTCGCCTGACAATGAGGTCCGTGAACTCCCGCGGGGTGTAGTAGATGCCGCCGCGTTTGCGTTCGGCCGACTTCTCCATCTTGGGGCGTTCGCCGGGGGCGGCCGCCTTTTCGCCGAAGAGACCGCCCGCGCGGATGCGCTCAAGGTCGTTGATGGACCGCTCGAAGAGGTGGCCGAGCACCTGCACGTTGACTTCCTGGCCGAAGTCGTACTCGCCTACGCCGCGAAAGAACTCGGTCCGGTCGTCGGCCAGTGCCAAATCATCCAGTTCCGGGTCCGGGGCGAACAGGCCCCCGTCGAACGGCGGGATGTCGCGCTCCGGGTTCCCCTCGTCAATCGCGTGGAAGAGGTCCTTGAAGTTCTGCCACCGGGGATTCGTGGCCTTCTTGAACAGCGGCAGGTAGGCCCAGGTCCGCTCGATGCATTTCTCGGGCAGGAGTCCGCGGTCCTCGCAGAAGGCGATGAAGACGATGCGGTCGATGAGTTTCTGGGCGATGCGGATCGCCGCGTCCAGGGCCTTGGCGTGGGGCGGTTGCGTGAGGCACTCGATCAATTGCCGCCGCTGGTCGGCATAGTATTTGTAGAGCGATTCGCCGACCTCGCGCTGGCGGTTCTCGGATTCCTCAAGGAGCCGGTCCAGCAGGGGCTTCTGGCTGCGCGTGAGGGGCAGAAGGCCCTCTCGACTGAACAACACGTAGAACTTCCGGAATTCCTCAATACTGCGCAGGTCCTGAAGTTTGAAAAGTTCAAAGGCCCGCATCGTCTTGTTCCGGTGGTACAATCGGAAACTGACGTAATTGGTGAGAATGCCCCAAGGACAATCGGGCACAGCGGTCAAGTAGTCAGACAACTGCTGCACGGGGGTGCGGCCGCTGAAGCGGTCGCGGTCGAGGTTGACGCGAGGCCCTTTCATCTCAATCATGGCGCGGGGCGGGTCATGTCCGCCGTCCCAGAACCGGCCGATGGCCGCATCAGCCTCGCCGCCGTTGACGCCGAACGGATCCACGAAATCCCAGTGCGAAAGCCGGTCGGACATCTGGGCGTAGCCCAGGACGTGGATGAAGAAGTCGGTGAGGAACTCGCGGCGGAGGCGGGTTTCCTTGAGCGGGTCGAGGCGTCCGTCGTTCTCCATCTGCGCCCACCTGAGGACGATACCGTGCGCCTCGGCCTCACGATCGGGCGGGAGCCTGAAGTTCAGCGCAGCCTGATCAAGAAGTTTCGGCAGTATCAGTGTTGGATGGTCGCGCGGCGCATCGCCGTTGGCGACCATGCGCACGTCAGGAATGAGGTCCGGCTGATTCACGCGGCTTCCCTCAAACGAATCCAAGATCCGGCAGGCTATATTATGCAAACCGCGGCCCGACACAAGATGAAACTGCCGCTTTGCGTCTTTGCGTGAGCATGCCGTCGGACGCCTGATGCCATTGGCACAAATGGATAGCGGAACCTCGGGGGGTTTGGTAGTGTTAATACTCTGGGAGTCTGTATCTCTTTCTGGAGCGCTCTGCATGACTGGCGTCAAACACAGTACTGTGTTCGGACTGGTCCTCGCGCTTGCCGCGGCGTGGGCGGCGGAGGGCCTTGCCCAGATCGACACATCGGGCATGGGCAGCGGCTTCACGAGCAGCGGCTTCCTGAACAGCGGCTTCGGAACCACGACCACGGGCGGCGGCGGCAGGCCCATATCGACCGCGACCACCACCCCCAAGGGGGCGGCTACACCGGGAATGGCGCCGGTGGGCGGGTCAGGTGTGATCCCGGCGATCTTCATCCGCGACCCCGTGGAGTTGGCGGCCATGGTGGCGGCGGCCAAGCACAAGGCCCCGGCAGCGCCCGCCGATTCCGCCACCGTCAAGGGACTCGTCGAGGATGCGGCAAGCGACAATTCGTCGCGCAAGGAGACGGCCGACAAGCGGCTGGGCGAGTTGGGGGAGAGCGCGGTTCCGGCGTTGGCCGCCATGATGAGGGCCGATGAGACGCCGCCGGCGCAGCGGTCGGCGGCAGGTCGGATGCTTGCCCTCATCGGTCCGGCGTCTGCGCCGGCCCTTGCGGCGCTGACGAAGGATTCCTCGACCCAGGTCCGCCTGATGGCCGTCCGGACGCTCGGGACCATCCGCGACCGGGCGTGCCTTGGGGCCTTGAGGGACGCCCTGTCCGACCGGGATGAGGGCGTGCGCCTTGCGGCCATCGGGGCGATGGGCAATCTCGGCCAGATGCAGGCGGGGGTGTTCCTGGCCGAGAAGGCGGCGACCGACCCGTCGGTCACGGTCCGCGTGGCGGCGACCGAGGCCCTCGGGCGGGTCGGATCGCGGGCGGCCATCGAGCCGCTCATCGCAGGGCTGTCGGACCCGCAACTGAAGATCCGCCAGGCGTCGGTCCAGGCGCTGGTCTCGATGTGCGAACTTCTTGCCTCCGGAAACCGCGGCGAGATGGGCCGGTCGAAGACCGTGCTGGCCCTGGCCTCGGTGCTGGCCGACAAGGACCCCGCGGTTCGGATGAAGGCCGCCGAGGGCCTGGGCCTCCTCGGGGACCAGCGGGCGGTTGAGAAGTTGGCCCCGCTCGTGACCGATCCGGAGGCCGGGATGGCCGCCATCACGGCCCTCGGCAGGATAGGTGGGGCCGAGGCGCGGGAGATCCTCTCGAAACTGGCCCGCGAGGCGACGGACGCCGCCGTCCGCCGCGCTGCCGCAGAGGCCGAGGCACAGGTGCAGCGGCACTGACACCTTCATCAAGGAGCCCCCGATGCGAAGCCCGATGGCTGCCGGAGTTGCCCTGCTCGCTGTTCTCGCCCTCGCTTTCTGCGCGCCTGCGGCCGAGAAGGCCCCGGCCGCCGCCGAGGGCGGATGGACGCCGATCTTCAACGGCAAGGACCTCGAGGGCTGGAAGGCGAAGGGAGAGGCCCTTTTCAAGGTCGAGAACGGCTGCATCGTCGGCACGCCCGCCAACGCCAAGGGCGGCGACATCTACACCGAGAAGGAGTGGGACAACTTCGAGGTCCGCTTCACCTACAAGGCCGACTGGCCTGCCAACAGCGGCGTCTGGTTCCGCACGCAATACCAGTTCGACATCCTCGACTGGAAGGACCCCGTGGCCTTCAGCGGCACGCTCTACTGCCCCGGCAAGATGTTCATTACGAAGAATCTCGATAAGAGCATCGAGGACCGAGCGGGTTGGAATACCGGCCAGATTTACGCCAATGGCGACCATCTCATCGTGTGGCTGAACGGCCGCAAGGTCGGCGATATCAGCGACAAGACCTGCACCAAGGGAAAAATCGGAATCCAGGTCCATGGCGGGGCCGAGTTCAAGGACATGAAGATATACATCAAGCAGATCGAGGTCCGGCCCCTGAAGCCCGGCGACCCGCCGACCGAGCCTGTGCAGCCGAAGAAGGAAGCGAAATAGGGCGAGGGCGCAATCGCGCCCGGAGAGGTGCGCGGCAGGTCGGCAGTTTTGCCGCAGTAGTTTGTGGAAGACCGCCCGTAGTGCGGATGCCGCCGCGCCTGTCACATCTTCAGGTCCGCCGGCTTCATGCCCTTCTTGTGTTTGCCCATGCCGATCGGGCTGGGGTTGTACTCGCCCACCAGGTCAACCTTGGACTTCGCCGGGATCTGCGCCTCCATCCCGAGGGCCCAGTAGCAGGCGTTGACCATGAGCCGGCGGAAGCCCTCGCTCTGGAAGTCGCCGTTGTGGCCCATCGTGGTGGTGAAGACCCGCGCGGCTTTGCCCTGGTCGCCGGTGTAGGTCTTGATCCACGCCACCGGCACCGGTTTCTTGGCGGCATTGGGCGGGTCCTTCGGGTTCATGCCCGTGAGGACCTGGCCCATGATGACGGGCTTGGAGTCGCCGGTGAGGGTCGTGATGGCGTAAACGTCGGAGGGCCCCCAGACGTCGTCGCAGCCCTTGACGATGGGGCAGCCTTCCATCCCCGGCGCGACCAGGCCGCGTGTGCTTTCCTTCTGGTGCGCCCCGTAATGGTTGATCCAGGTTTCGCCGAGGACCTGTCGTCCGAAGCCGCCCTCCCACGTCTTGTCGCGGCAACTGTACTTGGCGTATGGGCTGTCCTTGCGCTTCGTGTAGTTGAAGGCGTGCGTGGAGGTTCGCAGGCCGACGATGGGCTTGCCGGAGTTCGTGTACTCGGCGATATATTTCATCTGCTCATCGGGAAGTTCGCGGAACCGGGTGAAGATGACCATGAGGTCGGCGGTCTGGAGTGCCTCGAGGCCCGGGATGTTGCCCTGGGCCGTCGGGTCGATCTCGCCGGTCTCCTTGTTGATCGGCAGGAGCAGGGTGCACCTGAGGCCGTGATGGACGGCGAGGATCTTGGCAAGTTGCGGCATCAACTCCTCGGAGCGGTACTCATCATCGCCGGTGACGAAGACGATGTGCTTGCCCTTGCCCGGCCCGTCCTTGCCCTCATAGACGACGCCCGGATTCTCAGCCATTGCCCGGCCTCCGCACATCGAGATGGTCCCCACGATTGCCGCCGCCAGTAAGCCGCACTTGAGCATCGCCTTGCGCATGGTCTTCCTCTCTTCCGTGACCGATGGGCCGCCGACCCCTCACGCCTTCGGATGTTACCGAGAACCGGCCGCCGCGCCAATAGCCGGTTTGCCACTCCCCAGCGCCTTGTCGCCGCGGCGACCGCCGGGTATCCTGCATACCTGGATTTGATGACTCTCGCACCTTGTCATGCCGGTCGCCGCGGCGAAGACCGCCCTCGCGCGGGTTGAAAGGAATTTGACCATGGCCAGAGGAATGAACCGTCGCGAGTTTCTTCTCTTCACGGCGTGCACCGCCGGCGGCCTGGTGATCCTCCGGAGCAGCGCATCGGCGCGGGGCGCCCCGGCCGCCGCGAAACTCAACGTCGCACTTATCGGCGTTGGCGGGCGCGGCACGTGGTTCGTGGATACCATTCCGCGGATGGAAAACGTCGTCGCCGTATGCGACGTCAACCGGCAGAAGATCGACGATGCCTTCAAGCGGTGGGCGGACCTCGCCACCCGCTTTGCGGCGTCCCAGCAGGACTACGAGCGGAATGCCGCCCCGGCCTTCAAGCGCCTGGCCGAAACGAAAGTGAAGACGTACGCCGACTTCCGCAAGATGTTCGACGAGATGGACGGCCAGATCGACGCGGCAATCGTCGCCACGCCCGACCACAGCCATGCTGCGGCGTCGGCTGCGGCGATCAAGGCCGGCAAGCCGGTCTTCTGCGAGAAGCCGCTGACCCGCGCGGTCGGCGAATCGCGGGCGCTGCGGGAACTCGCGCGGAAGCACAAGGTCGCCACCTCGATGGGCAACCAGGGCACTGCCGCCGGGCCGTTCCGCCGGGCGCTCGAACTCATCCGCGACGGCACCATTGGCGAGATCAAGGAAGTGCACATCTGGAACAGCGGCGGCGGCGCCAACAAGACCGACCCGCCCCAGGGCGAGCAACCTGTCCCCGAATATCTGGACTGGGACCTCTGGCTCGGCCCGGCGGCGATGCGGCCGTACCATCCGGAATGGATGAGGCGCCACAACTGGCGGGAATTCGGCACTTGCCAACTCGGCAACTGGGCCTCGCACACCGCCAACCTCGCGTTCATGGCCCTGAAGGTGCAGGACCTGTGGCTGGCCGACCCGCAGAAGGCCCCCAGGCCCATCATTCGCATTGAGGCGAAGACGTCGGGCATCAACCGCCTGTCGTTCCCCAAGTGGGAACTCATCAAGTGGGGGATCCCCGCGCGGGCCGAGTTCCCGCCCATCACCTTCACATGGTACAACGGCGCCGCCCCCGGGGCCCGCGAATTCATCGACGCCCTGAAGCAGGAGGGCGCCGACGAGAAGATAAAGGCCGCTACTGACTTCGCGGGCGCCCATATCGTCGGCGCCAAGGGCCGCATCCACTCGACGGGACATAACGCCACGTTCCGCCTGCTGCCTGAGGAGCAATTTAAGGACGTGGACCGGAGCGGCCCGAAGACGGTCGAGGCTTCGCGCGGGCAGGAGAACGACTGGTTCATCGCTTGCCGCGGCGGCAAGTCAGCCTGGGCGAACTTCGACTACGCCGATGCCCTGAATGAGTTCCTCATGCTCGGCAACATCGCTACGCAGTTCGAGGGCAAACTCGAGTTCGACCCGGCGGCCTGTAAGATCGTCAATAACGCCGAGGCCGATGCGATGATTCGCGCCGAGTACAGGAAAGGCTGGTCGCTTTGACGGCCCGCCCCGCGCACAGCCGCGCGGCAACCTGAAAGGAGCGATTGCCCGATGGCCCGCGGAGTGAACCGACGCACGTTCCTGAAGGGCGCGGCCGGCAGCGCTGCCGGCATCGTTATCCTGGGCGCAAGTTCGTCGGCCTGGAGCGCCCGGGCCAACGAGAAACTGAACGTGGCTCTTATCGGCGTAGGCGGGCGCGGCACGTGGTTCGTCGATACGATGCCGAAGGTGGCCAACATCGTAGCCGCCTGCGACATCAATCAGCAGAAGATCGACAAGGCCTTCGCGCGCTGGAAGGAAGACGCGCCCGCCCTCACCCCCGATAAGGTAAAGACATATCACGATTTTCGCAAGATGTTCGACGAGATGGGCAAGGAGATTGACGCCGCCGTCGTCGCCATCACGGACCACAGCCACGCTACGGCCTCGGCGGCCGCGATGCAGGCCGGCAAGCACGTCTATTGCGAGAAGCCGCTGACGCGGCTGGTCGGCGAGTCGCGGGCGCTGCGGGAACTGGCCAGGAAGCAAAAGGTCGCCACCTCCATGGGCAACCAGGGCACGGCGTCGGGGGCGTTCCGCCGGGCACTTGAACTCATCCGCGACGGCACAATCGGGGAGGTCAAAGAGGTCCACTCCTGGGACAATAACGGCGGCGCGGATTTCAAGGAACCGCCCAAGAACCCGCCCAGCGGCCCGCCGCCGGCGCCCGACTACCTGAAGTGGGACCTCTGGCTCGGACCGTGTGCGGACAGGCCGTACCATCCATCATGGCACCAGCAGTGGCACTCGTGGCGCGATTTCGGCACGGCCAACCTGGGCAACTGGGCATCCCACATTCAGAATCTCGCCTTCATGGCCCTGAAGGTTCATTCGCTCTGGCTGACCGACCCGCCCAAGGAACCCCGCCCGCTCGTCAAGGTGGAGGCGAAGACCTCGGGCATCAACCGGCTCTCGTTTCCGAAATGGGAAGTCGTCAAGTGGGAGGTGCCCGCCCGCGAGGCCCTGCCGCCGGTCACGTTCACCTGGCACGCGGGCAACTGCCCGGGCTCCCGCGAGATGATCGAGGACCTGTTGGGCCGCGGCCTCGACTGGGGCGACAAGGGCGAGAAGAAGTGGGCCGACTGGGCCGGACACCTCATCCTCGGCACCAAGGGGAAAATCTGCGCCACCGCCCACAACACCACCTTCACGATGATTCCCGAGGACAAGTTCAAGGAAGTGAAGAAGGATGCGCCGCAGACGGTGGATGCGTCGCGCGGGCACGAGAACGACTGGCTGAACGCCTGCCGCGGCGGCAAGCCCGCCTGGGCAAATTTCGACTACGCCGGGGCGCTTACCGAGTTTAACATGCTGGGCAACGTTGCCACACAGTTGGAGGGGAAACTGGAGTTCGACCCGGCAGCCTGTAAGATCGTCAACAACGCCGAGGCAGATGCGATGATTCGCCCTGAGTACAGAAAGGGCTGGTCGCTTTGACGGCTCCCAATCTAAGAGGACTGGCAATGACAAGCAGGTCCGTCCCTATCATCGTGTTGGCCGCAGCGGTCGCCCTTGCCACATCAGGCCTGATGGCGGCGGTTGAGGAAATCCCCGCGCACCGGCAGAAGCAGATCCGGGAGGCCGCGCCCGAGAAGCCCGGCGTCGCGCCCAAGAAACAGCGGTCGGTCCTCGTCTGGTGCACCCCCGCCCACCTCTACGAGAAAGACCCGCACAAGGGGTACTGCATTCCGTACGGGGCATGCGCGATAAAGACCCTCGGCGAGAAGACGGGCGCGTTTAAGGCCACGGTCAGCGACGACCTTGCGGTGTTCCTGCCCGAGAGCCTGAAGACGTTCGACGCCATCGTCCTGAACAACGCCTCCGGCCCGTGGATCACGCCGAGCGATGAGGCCATGGAGAAGTTGAAGACCCATGGCGACAAGGCCGCCGTTGAGCAACTGCTGCGCAAGAGCCTGCTCGACTATGTCAAGAACGGCGGCGGCATCGTGGCCTATCACTTCGCCATCGGCGCGAACCGGCAGTGGCCCGAATTCGCCGACATGCTCGGCGCCACCTTCTGGGGCCACCCGTGGAACGAGGAGATCGGCGTCAAGGTAGAGGAGCCCGACCATCCCCTCGTGGCGGCGTTCGGGGGCAAAGACTTCCGCCTTGCCGATGAGATCTTCCAGTACAACGTGCCGTACTCGCGCGAGAACCTGCGCGTGCTTCTCTCGATCGACACCGCCAAGACCAACATGGAAGTGAAGTTCATCAACCGCAAGGACAATGATTTTGCCCTGGCCTGGGTGAAGCCGTACGGAAAGGGCCGCATCTTCTACACGTCCTTCGGCCATCGCACGGAACTCTACTGGAACCCGAGCATCCTGCGGTTCTATCTGGATGCCATCCAGTTCGCCGCCGGGGACCTCGACGCACCCGCCGCGCCGAAGGCAAAAAGGGTCCAGGACCCTTAGAGTCGTCGCAACCTCAAGGCGAGAGGGCAACCATGGCGGTTCTGGCGGCCTTGAAGGCGGGGGCGATCCTGGGCGCCTGCGTGCTCCTCATGCAGTGGACTCCTGCGGCCATCGCGGGCGAACCGGCCGCCGCCGGCCAGGAGCAAGCCAGGATGGA
This sequence comes from uncultured Anaerolineales bacterium, assembly GCA_964353455.1. Classification (GTDB taxonomy): domain Bacteria; phylum Planctomycetota; class Phycisphaerae; order FEN-1346; family FEN-1346; genus CAYGWP01. Next base: position 20,071 of record CAYGWP010000017.1, on the reverse strand, counting down.
TCGACCCCGCCTGCTCGTCCTCACGGATATCGGCGGCGGCGCCCTGTCATACCGGTGGTGGGTGTATGCGGAAGCGGGAACGTACGTCGGCGCGGTTTCGCCCGCCGAGCCGGATCGGGCCGAAACCTCCGTGACCGTTCCGCCCGATGCTGCCGGCAAGACTATCCACATCATCCTGGAGGTGACGGACGGCGGGAACCCGCCGCTGACGGCGTACCGCCGTTGCGTCCTTAACGTGGGCCGGTGATGGACACCGCGGAGGTGAGAGGTCCATGCCCATGAAGTACCTGCTGCCGGCGTACGTGGCATGCTTTGCCGGGGCGCTGGTAGTCCGCTGGGCGAATGCGGCGCCGACGCCGCACTGAACGCCGGGAGCCCGACATGAGCCCGAAATTGCCTGCCACAGCCGTATCGGCCCTGGTTTGCGGCGTGATCCTCTGCATTGCCGGCCCGGCTTGCCGCGCCGACGCCCCGGCAAGCAGGACCGCAGACTGGCCGCAACTCCAGGGCAATGCCGCCCACACCGGCTACACGATCTCGCAGCCGTCGCCGCCGTACCGTCTGAAGTGGAAGCGAGACCTGGAGGAACCCACCCAGTCTGCCGCCCAGCCGGTTGTGGCCGAGGACAAGGTCTTCATCGGCACCGGGCGCGGCAACCTGCTGGCCCTCGGCCGGGCCGACGGCAAGACGCTCTGGACCTACAAGACCGCGGCCCCGATCTTCTCTTCGGCGGCTTACGCCGACGGCGTGGTGTACGCGAACTCGCTCGACCGCCGCTGCCATGCCGTCCGGGCTTCCGATGGGGCGAACGTTTGGACCTTCGAGACGGGCGAGCCGATATGGGCGTCCCCCGTGGTCGCCGATGGCAAGGTCTTCATCGGCGGGCGCGACGGCTTCGTGTACGCACTCGACGCCGCCACCGGCCGCGAGGCCTGGCGGTCGCCCGTCCCCGGCCTCGTCATGTGCACCCCGGCCTGGGCCGACGGCTTCCTGTACGTCGGCGCAGGCGACATGCACATATATGCGTTTGACGGCAAGACCGGGCGGCAGGTCTGGAAGTCGCCGAAGATTCCCGGCGCCGCCATGCGCGAGTACTGGCTCGTGGCCGCACACGGCGCCGTCGTGGCGGTTGTCCAGCACGTCGGCTCGCCGCGCACCGCATACGGGCAACTCAATGCGGAGGTCATGAAACCCTTCATAGAGGCCCACAAGAACGACACCATCCTGGTGGAGGACGACGTCTTCCCGATGCTGGTGAAGTACTTCGAGGCGAATCCCGACCAGCAGTCGGTTTACGTCCTCGATGCGGCCACGGGCAAGCAGAAGTTCATCGCGCCAATAATTCCGGTGGAGGGCGGCGGCGGCACGGGCATCCCGCCGGCCGTGGACCCCGAGGGGTGGGCATACTTCATGTACGGCAACATCCAACTCGGGGCCTCCGGCAACGCCTTCTTCGGGCGGCTCAACCTTCGGACCGGCAGGATGGACCCCCTTCTGAAGGACCGCTTCGCCGGACCCGCCAACCTGCTGGGCTACCCCGGCCACAAGCCCAAGAGCGGAGAGTGGCCCCATGGCAGGGGCGACTTCTACGGCGGCTTCTGCGTCATGGACCAGTCTTGGGGCGTCAGTATCGGCGGCGAGATCGCCTTCCCGGTCCGCGACCCCTCCTGGCCCTTTGAGGCGCCGTTCCACAACTGGCACAACATCCGCACCATGGAAGGCGGCTACGTTGCCGGCGACATCAGCGGCCAGCGCAGACTGGGCGGCGCGGGCATCTTCGGCAGCGGGTTCCACAGCACCTGTTCGCCGGTGGCCGTCGCCGGGAAGGAACTGGTCCACAAGTCGCCGCGGTCGGTGATCTTTGTTTTCGAGGGGCGGTAGGCCGGGGCGGCACAGAAGGAGGAAAGCGTGAAACTCAGGACCATCCTCGCGGCGGCGTGCGTTGCCTTCTGCCTGCTGCCGGGCCCCGCGCCGGCGGCGGCCACGGGCGCGGCGGCCACGGGCGCGAGCGGCCCGGCGGCCGTCTCGGGCGAACTTCGCAAGTGGCATCCCGTCGCGCTCACGTTCAGCGGGCCCGAGACGGAGGAGGCGGCCGCGCCGAACCCGTTCCGCGACTTCCGCCTGGCGGTGACGTTCTCCTCGGGCGGCCGCACATACGTCGTCCCCGGCTACTACGCGGCGGACGGCAACGCGGCCAACACGGGCGCCGCCGCGGGCAACAAGTGGCGCGTCCACTTCACGCCCGACCAGGAAGGCGAGTGGACGTGGACGGCCTCGTTCCGCACCGGGCCGGATGTGGCGCTCAGCAGCGAGAGCGCCGCGGGCAACCCGGCGGTGTTCGACGGGGCCACGGGCACGCTAAAGGTCGGGCCGACCGACAAGGCCGGGCGCGACCTGCGCGGCCAGGGGATGCTCCAGTACGTGGGCGAGCACTACCTGCGCTTCGCCCAGACGGGCGAGTACTTCCTCAAGGGCGGCGCCGACAGCCCCGAAAACTTCCTCGGCTACGCCGATTTCGACCAGACGCCCAAGGGCAAGCACCGGTACGCGCCGCACACGGGCGACTGGAAGCAGGGCGACCCCTCGTGGGCCGGCGGCCGGGGCCGCGGCATCATCGGGGCACTAAATTACCTCGCCTCCAAGGGTATGAACAGCGTGTACTTTCTGACGATGAACGTCCGCGGCGACGGCAAAGACGTATGGCCGTGGACGGATGAGAACGAGCGGTTCCGCTTCGACTGTAGCAAACTGGACCAGTGGGAGATCGTCTTCTCGCACATGGACCGCCTGGGCCTCGCGCTCCACGTCCTGACGCAGGAGACCGAGAACGACCAACTGCTCGACGGCGGCGACCTGGGGCCGGAGCGCACCCTGTATTACCGCGAACTGGTGGCCCGCTTCGGCCACCACCTGGCTGTCATATGGAACCTCGGCGAGGAGAACACCAACACCGACGACCAGCGCAAGGCCTTCGCGAAGTTCTTTAAGGACGTCGATCCGTATAAGCACCCCGTCGTCGTGCACACCTTCCCCGGCAAGCAGGAGGCCGTGTACACGCCCCTGCTGGGGTACGCGTATTTCGACGGGCCGTCGCTCCAGACCAACCAGACGCACGCCCAGACCGTGAAGTGGGTTGACCAGTCGGCTGCGGCGGGCCGCAAGTGGTTCGTCTCGCTCGACGAGATCGGCCCGGCCAACACGGGCGTCAAGCCCGACGCCGACGACCCCGGCCACGACGAGGTCCGCCACAAGCACCTCTGGGGCAATCTGATGGCCGGCGGCGCGGGCTGCGAGTGGTACTTCGGCTACAAGTTCCCCAATAACGACCTCAACTGCGAAGACTGGCGGAGCCGCGACCGCATGTGGGACCAGACCCGTTACGCCCTGGAGTTCTTCCGCCGGCACCTGCCCTTTGCGAAGATGAAACATGCCGATGAACTGACCCCCGACGGCGACGATTACTGCTTTGCCCTGCCGGGGGAAGTCTATGCCGTGTATCTGCCCGCCGGCGGGGCGGCGGACCTCGACCTCGGCGCGGCCGCCGCCGCCTTTGCCGTCGCGTGGTACAACCCGCGCGAGGGCGGGCCGCTCCAGATGGGCTCGGTCGCCGCGGTCAAGGGGCCCGGGAAGGTCTCGCTCGGCCGGCCGCCGGCCGATCCGTCGAAAGACTGGGTGGTGCTCGTCAAAGTCCGGGGCGGCGCCCCGGCGCCCCGATGAGCGTCGGCGCCGTCGGTCGGACCGACGTAGGGACATAGGAGCAGAGTCCATGCCAAGATGCCTGACGTGGGTGCCGGCGGCCGCCCTCGCGGCCCTGGCGGCCGTCGCGGCTTGCGGCGAGCCGGCCGCGCCCGAGCGGAGCCGCCCCGCGCGGACGCCCGCCCCCGTCGCCCGCGAGCGGCCCCCGGCAGCCCCGGCCCGCGAACGGACCCCCGGCGTTCCTGCCCCGGCCGGCGGCGATTCGCTCGGCGGCGCCGGCCTCTCGTTCCGCGTCCAGACCGGCGCGGACGGCGTAACACTCTGCCGGCCGCGGGACGTCCTGGGCCACGACCGGACGCTGCCGGGCATCTACGCCGGGGCAACCGATCCGGTTCTGGATGTATCCTTCGGCGCCGACGCCAAGCCCGAGCCCGGAAAGAAGTCATGGGTGCACCAGACGTTTGTCTATCGTGCGGCCGCGGGCGAGACTACGGTGACCGTCAGTCGTCTTTCGCCTGCCGTCCTCGTTGACCACCCCGGCAGCGAACTGGTCCTTGCGGCGCCGCAGGCGGGCGCGCCCGTCCGGTACCTGGCGATGGTCGAAAGCGGCAGGGTTGTAGTTCGTGCGGCGGCCGACGTGGGCGAATCCGGCATCGGCCCCCGCCTCGACGAGCCGTGGATCCTGGCATGGTTCGGCGCCGACAGCGTGATCGGCGGCCATGCCGGCGTGTACGACGTGGATTCGGTCGCCGGTGCCAGCAAGGAACGCCTCATGAGCGGCGCCGCGGATCGCGTGGACGTGCCGGTGCTGGTGCGCCTGGAGCACAGGCCCGCGGCCATCAAGCGGCGCGGGCGGGACATCATCCTCCAATTCCCGGCCGCCGCAGGCAAGGTGGCGGTCATGCCCCTTTTCGGCCGGCGGGTCTGGCTGCCGCCCGAGACCGAGGCCTGGAAGTCGGGCCTCCCCGAAGAAGCGGCCGCACAGTGCCGCCTCTGGTCGCGCGTGCTCCGCGATTATCCGGTGACGGTGACCGAGTCTTTCACCGTCGATGCGGCGCGCGACGTCCTGGCCATCCGTCAGGCGTTCCAGTGGACATCATTCGAGGACGACTGGAAGACACCGCCGGTCAAGGCCGCACCCGTGCCGCCCATGCTGGCGGTTGCCCTGGGCGGGGGGGCGCCGGTGACGTTTCACGTGGGCGAGAAGGAGGTCGCGCCGGCCGACTACCACCTGATGGACTCATCCGGCAAGGCCATGGGCGTCGAAGGGGCCGATGCGTACGAGTATCGGATCGGTCGCCTGGGCGGGTATCTGCGGGCCGAGCGGAAGGCTGCGGCCGTTGCGCCCGCCGCCAGGCCCCTGGCCGAGCGGCTCGAACGGTCCGTGGCCGAGATGGTGGCGGCCGGGCACCTCAGGCCGCTGTTCTACGTCCACGGCGGCCTCGGCTCCGACTGGTACGCCAACTGGTACTGGCTGGGAACGCCCGAGACGGCCTGCGCCCTGGCGCGGGCGTATCCGTATCTTTCCGCCGCGCTTCAGGTCAGAGTCAAGAACTACCTTGCCGCCGAGTGGAAGGACTATCCGCCTCTACGTCTCGACAACTCTTACTACCAGGCTGGTGCGCCGCGGGAGCCTTACGAAATCCCTTGGGATAGAATCCGCATCGGCGTGGCCCGCACTCGCGATGAGGCATACCGGCGGCGGAACTTCTTCCTGGACCTCTACCGCATTGACGTCTGCCAGCGGACGATTGGCGGCGTGCCCGACATCGCCGCCCTGAGGGGCCCTGCCGCCAGGATGGCCTCGGACCTGGCCGCAAGCATGGATTGGGCCATCATGGGGCCGGTGCGACTGAGGCAGTTGCGGATGCTACAGGAAACCCGGTTCATGACGCTCCAGGGTTCGGCGGCGTACAACAGTTGGCTGGCGGGGGCGATGGGTCTTGCCCGCCTCGGCGGGGGCGAGGGCTGGCGGGAGGAAGAGGGCCTGGGCTGGTGCCTCGCGGGCAAACTCGCCATGGCACGTATCGGCCAGGCGCGATACGTGGCCGAGATGCACCGGATGGGCCTTGCGCGCGGCAGGGCGGAAGACGACTACCGCGCGGTTTCGCACATTGACGAGACCTGTACCATCGTTCGCTGGGGGCCGATCACGACGATCACCATGGAGGACCAGGAGTTCCCGCCCTTCATCGACCTTGTGCCGGAGGTCGGCCGCATGCTTGCCGCACACGCCCGCGCCGAATGCGCCGTGTATTTGGACTACCTCGATCACGGTGTGCCGTACTGGTACCTGAGCGAGGCGCCGAAACAGTCGGCCACCGAGCATCGGACCTGCCCGCTGTGGCACCAGAGCGGCAACGTTGCGGCGCAGGCGTGGGTGCTCGGCAAGAAGGGTGAGGAGTTCCGCCGGTACGTTGATGCAACGCGGTTCAGGGGAGACCTGTTCCGCACCCAGAACCTGGTGGCCGCTATCGAGGCGTGCGGCGAGTAGCGGCCGGGCTTGCCACGGCGTAGCCCAGGCAAGCCGGGAGGTCGGTATGAGAACAACCGTTCTGACGGTGCTTCTGGTGTCGGTTGTGCAGGCCGGCCTTTGCGGCGCAGCGCCGCCCTCGCCGCCGCAGATTGAATGGAAACAGGTCGAGGGGGCCAAGGTCCCCGTGCCGCCGCGCGCCCATCCGCGGCTTTACCTGCGGCCGGAACACGTGCCGCAACTCAAGGCCCGCCTGGAAGCGCCGGCCCTGCGACCCGTCGTGCAGCGCCTGGAGTCGATAGCGAAGAAGGACGGCCAGTTGAAGGTCGAGTGGGACGCCGTCCGCTACCTGGTCACCGGCGACCGCGACCTCGGCCGCGCAGCGGTGGCCGCGGCGCTGGCGCTCCTGAAGGCATGCGAACTGCCCGACCGCCAGGACGCCTGCCGCGTGACCGGACGCATGATGGTCACGGGCGCCATCGTCTATGACTGGCTGTACCCGCTGCTGACGGCCGACGAGAAGCAGGCGTTCATACGCGAATTGGTGCGCCTGGCCAAGACGCAGGAGTGCGGGTATCCGCCGGCGCGAGGGGGGTCCGTCACGGGCCACGCGTCGGAGGCGATGATCATGCGAGACATGCTCTCCGCCGGCATCGCCGTGTACGACGAGTTGCCCGAGATGTACGACCTTGCCGCCGGCCGGTTCTTCCGCGAGCACCTGCCGGTCCGCAACTGGTTCTATAGCGGCCACGCGTATCACCAAGGCGACTCCTACGGGGCGCACCGCTATTCGTGGGACACGTATCCGCTCCTCATCTTCGACCGCCTGGGCGCGGGCAACGTGTACAACCCCGAGCAGCGGTGGGTTCCATATCTGTATATGTACCTTACTCGGCCCGACGGCCAGCGGCTTCGGGCCGGTGACACGTTTGCCCACTCGGCGGCACGCGGCAGGCCATGGGGCGTCTATCTGGGCGCGCTCCTGACCGCCAGTTACTACGGCGACCCGTACCTGCTGGGCCACGCCCTCGCGCAGGGCGGCATCGGCGACAACGAGGCCATCTTCGAGTTCCTCTGGCGCGACCCGGCGCTGGAGCCGAAACCGCCCGCGGACCTGCCGCTATCCCGCTATTTCGAGCCGCCCTTCGGCTGGATGGCGGCACGCACCGGCTGGGACGAAAACTCCGTCATCGCTGAAATGAAAATAAATGCATATAACTTCTGCAACCATCAGCACCTCGACGCGGGGGCGTTCCAGATCTACTACAGGGGCGCACTGGCCATCGACTCCGGCCTCTACTCCGGCCTGGGCGGACAATACGGCAGCCCTCACTGCACCAACTACTACTGGCGGACCATAGCCCACAACAGCCTCCTCGTCCACGACCCGGCCGAGACGTTCAGCAAGAAGGGCGATTACGGAAACGACGGCGGTCAGCGACTCCCCAACGGCCGCGGCGAGCCGAGGAACCTCGAAGTGCTCCTTAAGCCCGAAAACGGATACCGCACCGGCGAGGTCCTCGCCCACGGCTTCGGCCCCGACCCGCGGACGCCCGACTACACCCTCCTCCAGGGCGACATCACCGCCGCCTACAGCGCCAAGGTGAAACAGGTCCTCAGGTCCTTCGTGTTCCTGAACCTGCGCCGGCCCGAGACGCCCGCCGCCCTTGTGGTTTTCGACCGCGTCGTTTCGAGCAACCCGGCATTCCGGAAGTTCTGGCTCCTCCACACGATGGAAGAGCCGCGCATCGACGGCGCGGCGGCCGTCGTGGACCGGACGGAGCACGGGGCGAGCGGCCGGCTGGTTCTTAATGCGCTTCTGCCCGCCGCCGGAGACGTCAGCATGGAGAAGGTCGGCGGACCGGGCAAGGAGTACTGGGTCTTCGGCACGAACCACCCGAACGACCCCGATCCGGGCAAGAGCGAGAAGTCCTCGATGGAGACCGGGGCATGGCGCATCGAAATATCTCCAAAGAAAGCCGCCGAGGAGAACCTGTTCCTGAACGTGATGCAGGTGGCCGACCGTCTCTCGGGCGCGGCGCTGCCCGTCGCGCGGGTTGACGCCGGCGACCGCGTCGGCTGCCGCATCGACGGGCCGGCCGGCGGATGGGTCGTCCTCTTCCGCAAGGACGGTCGCCGCGCGCCGCAGCCGGCCTCCTTCACGATTGACGGAAAGGGGACGTACCGCATCCTCGTGGCCGACCTTGCGGCCGGTCGGTGGCGGGCGCAGCGCGCGGGCGGAGGCGAGGCGAAGACCATTGAAGTCGCCGAGGAGCAGGGCGCCGCCTGGTTCGAGGGACCGCCGGGCGCATGGACACTGACCCGCGAATGAGCGCTGCCGCAAAGCGCGGCGCGGTGACCGCCTCGGAATCGCAACTAGCGGACTGAGGCATCATGACAGCCGGCGACGGAACGGATAAGGGTGTGAGATGAATGGGGCATGCCTGGCGATGAAATGCGTGGCCATCTGCGGATGCATCTCTATTGCCGGCCTCGCGCTTGCCGCGGCGGCCGCACAGGTTGGCGGAATCGCATGGTCGCACCTCTCCAGCACCACCGGCGACCTGCCCGCCCCGGCCATCGGCAACCAGGTGACATCGCTCATCCTTGATATCGACAAGGACGGCACGAACGACTTCCTTCTCGCCAGTTACGAGAAGATGGTCTGGTATCGCCGCGACAAGGCCGCCGCCGCGTGGACCCGCTACGCCCTGGAAGACAACATGCCGCCGGGGTCGCTCGAAGCAGGCGGAGACTTCCTCGACATCGATGGAGACGGCGATCTCGATATCGTAATGGGCGCCGCCTGGAAGGGGCAGGGCGGCGTGTGGTGGTGGGAGAATCCGTGCCCGAAGTTCGACCCCAAGACGCCGTGGAAGCGGCACCTGGCGGTCCAGGTCGGCGGCCAGCACCACGACCAGGTCTTCGGCGACTTCGACGGCGACGGCCGGCAGGAGTTGGCCTTCTGGGACAATAAGAGCGGCAAACTCTACCTGGCCCGCATTCCAGCGAATCCCGCCGACCTGTGGCCGTGCGCCGAGATCGCCTCTGTGCCCCTGGCGGGCGGCCCGCCGGAGGGCCTCGCCAAGGCCGACTTAATGGGCGACGGCAAACTCGACATCATCGGCGGCGGATGGTGGTTCGAGCACGCAGGCGGCACGACATTCAAGGCCCACCCCGTGAACCCGAAGCGGCAGTTCTCGCGGTGCGCGGTCGGCAACTTCATCAAGGGCGCTGCGCGGCCGCAGATTATCCTGGGGTCAGGCGACGGCGTCGGACCGCTTGAAATCTACCAGTGGGACGGATCTACATGGGTCGCCAGAACCCTCATCGAGCGCATGGACCACGGACACACGCTTGCGGTGGGCGACATCGACGGCGACGGGAACCTCGACATCCTCGCCGGCGAGATGCACACCCCCGGCCCGGGAGACGCGTGCAAGACGTACCTCCTGTTCGGCGACGGCAAGGGCGGCTTCCGCGTCGAGGTCCTCTCGACCGGGATCGGGGCGCACGAGTCGCGCCTCGGGGACCTCGACGGCGACGGCCGCCTCGACATCCTCCACAAGGATTTCCAGAAATACCGCCGCGTCGATGTCTGGCTGAACCAGGGTCCGGCTAAGAAACTGTTTTAGAACCCGGTTCTTGTAGCACAGCCGCCCTCGGCTGTGCTTGGTTGCGGTTGCTCTGCACGCCCGAGGGCGGGCGTGCCACAGTCTTGAAACAGTTTCTAAGAAGGGTCGCGCGCAGCAGGGGCCTTGAGTTCCAGCGTGGCCCGGCGGACCGCGAAGGTGTCGTCGCCCGAGAAGACCAGGTGCACCGTCCGGCCGTCGGCGCTCATCCACTTCGTCGGGAAACTGCCCGATTCGCCCGGCCCCACGTCCCACTGCTCGGTGAAGTACACCGTGGTCCACGGCCCCCACGGTTCGGGGGCATCGTAAACGCCGAAGCCGCCCTTGAAGCGCGTGTCGGGACCCGAGGTCGCCTGCCACCACAGGTACCGCTTCAGGGCCGCATTGTAGGAGATGCCGGAGCGATAGCAGCGGCCCTTGTGCTCGAAGACGGCCCCGCGGCGGGCGATGTCGGCCGTCCATTCGGGCCGGCCGTCGCCGCCCAGGCGGACGAAGTACTCGTAGGCCGCCTGCTCGGTGATCCGGGCCGCCGGCACGCGGGCCAGCACCATGCGGTCGGCCGGTTCGTACGCGCTCGCGCTGTCAAACGAATAAACATATACATAGTCATCGCGCGCGCCGGCGTAATCGCGCCCGAAGGCGAGGAACGTCGGGCACCCGAAACTCTCGGTCAGCCGCCACGGGCTCCACGTCCAGGTCCGCCCGTGGTCGGCCGACCAGGCGAGTTGCGAGTTACCGGCGTTCCGCGCCCACAGGTACAGCGTGCCGCGCAGGCAGAGTATGCCGCCGGCCTTCCTGCCCTTGGCGCCCTCGCCGCGCTGCTCCAGCGTCTCGGCGGCGACGTTGACGCCTGTGAACCCATCGGCCGGGCCTTCGACGCGGGCCAGACCCATGCTGAGTTTAGGCCCGGTCTTCGGGCCGAAGCCGTGGCCGTCGCCGTAGGCGGTGTAGAGGTGGCCGTCATCTGCCCAGGTCATCGGCCAGTTGTCGCTGCCGAGCGCCCGGCGAACGATGGTTTCCCTCGGCGCCCACGTGAGCGATGCGAGCACCGGGCTGGGCGGATACGGCGCGCCGCCCGGCGGCGGGTTGCGCCGGCGGCACGGCCGGGGCGGCCCTCGACCATTCGGGCATCGGCCACGGCTCCGCCCCTGCGGCGGCCGCCGATGCCGCCGGCACGCAGGCAAGAAGCAGCCCGACAATCGCCGCGCCGGCGGGCCGCGGTACGCTGCGCACTGTGGAAATCACGGTCAGGCTCCCAGTGCATCAATTTTCAGTGCGGACTTATGTCCATAGCGATATTATTCTCGCCAGGGCCGATCCGCGCCACGCCTCGGCGGCCGCGCCGCTTGAGATGAGAATCGCCAGCCTGACGACCCAGGCAACCACCGCCGCCCCCGCCAGCACCGGGATCGACCAGATGAGCACCCTCGCGGCCGCCGGCCACCGCATCCGCCCGGAGACCGCGATGAGGCCCGAGCGGACCATCACGAAGGCCAGCAAGGCATAGATCGCCGGTCCGAGCGGATGGAGGTCGATCGCCCGGCCGACCTCGCCGCGGCCCAGGGCGCAAAACGACCGCGTCATGCCGCAGGTCGGGCACGGCAGCCCCGTAAGGTTCCGCATCAAGCAGATCGTGCCGGACTCGGAGACCGCGGCCGGCAGGAGGTCCGTCCGCCATCGGTCGATGCCGAGGAGACTCGCCGCAAACGCCCCCGCCAGCAGCACCGCGACTATGCCATGCCCCAGTCTGTCCCCGCGCGGCGCCGCCGCAGTCAGCCCCCGGTGAATACGCCGGGGGCTTTGTTCCACTTGGCTCATGGCCCACAACCCGTGTTACACAAGCGCCGAGGGTCCGGCCGGCGCCGGCGGCACGGGACCGCCCGCAATCGGCTGCACCAGCGGCCGGCCCGTACACGATCGATATAGATACATGATGGAGGCCGTCTCCCAGACCACCATGACGGGCCCCGTGAACAGGATGCCGATGCAGCAGGCCAGGAGGCCCGCGAAGTTCGCCACGCCCGCGAGAAGCCAGAAGATGAGCACCAGTCCCAGAACCGGCCAGAAATGCCCCCTCACCAGCCGCATCGACGCCCGGACCGCAGCCCAGCCAGACTCCGGATGGTCCCAGACGGCCGGGAACAGGAACGTAAAGAAAAGCGTAAATATATTGAAAGCGAGCGCCAGTAGTCCGATGAGCAGGATCGCCGCAGCCGCGCCAAGGACGACGAGGAGAACGCCCACGCCCGGTCCTTCGTCGCGCCCTGTGGTCTCCACCAGGCCGGCGGGGACCAGAAACGCCACTGCCACAATGATCCCGACGATCACCCCAAGTACTATGGATGCGCCCGCCACCGGCAGGAATCCCAGGACCGACTGCCCGAACCGCTGCTGGAATCCGTTGAAAAGCCCCGACAGGTCCGCGGGCTGTCCGTCGATGCGACGCGAAACCACGTAGAACATCCCGGCGGCAAGCGGCGGCAGGACAACCACCACCGCTATGATGCCCAGCACGGAGTTCGCCGCCATCAGGATCAACATCTGGACGAACGCCACCAGCCAGAGGCGCCAGAAGTCGCTCATCATGAGGCGCCATCCCAATCGGATCGCTTCGATGGCGCCCAGCGGCCCGGGCTGGCCAGGCCCCGCCGGAACCGTTGCGGCTTGTGTCATGTCAGGCTCCTTTCCGCCCTTTGGACTTCGCCCATCTTACCCGCGTTCCCCCGGAAATCGGAATCACAAAATGGTGAAATGATTATAATACCCCGCGTGACCGGCGAAGCGAAAAACCCGTTCATCGAATCCGTCCGCGCGACGATCGAGGCCCACGGCCTCCTGCCGCGGCGGAAGGCCGCACGCCAGCGGCGCGAGCCGGTCGTCATCGCCGTCAGCGGCGGGCCGGATTCCGTGGCGCTGCTGCGCGCGCTGGTGGCACTCGCACAGAAGAACTACGCCATCCGGCCCGTCGTCGCGCACCTCCATCACGGCCTGCGCGGAAAGGCGGCCGATGAGGACCGGCGGTTCGTCCGACGCCTGGCGGCGAAGTTGCACTGCCGCTGCATCGCCGCCCGCGTGGATGTGGCGAAGATGGCGAAGCGCGCCGGCATCGGCGTCGAGGAGGCCGGCCGGCTCGCGCGGCGGCGGTTCCTCGCCGAAGCGGCCCGCGACTGCGGCGCAACGAAGGTCGCCCTCGGCCACACCGCCGACGACCGCGCCGAGACGGTCCTCTTTCGCATCATCCGCGGCACGGGCATCGAGGGATTGTCGCCGCTCGCCCCGCGCACGGTCTATCCCGCAGCACCGCCGAAGAAGTCGCGCGGCGGGTCTCTCTCAACCACTTTGCGCGGCGGGTCTCCCGACCCGCCGCGCTTGGGCGCGCACGTCGAGATCATCCGTCCCCTGATCGGCGCGACCCGCTCGCAGGTCCTCGCGTACCTTGAGTCTGTCGGCCAGCGGTATCGCGAGGACGAATCGAATCTGGAGGCCACTTACACCCGGAACCGCCTGCGTCACGAACTCCTGCCGCTGCTTCGTGAGCGATTCAACCCGAAGGTTGATGATGCGCTCCTGCGCCTGGCGGACCAGGCGGCCGCCGCCGGCGAGATCCTCGACGATGCCGCCCGTGCCGTCTGGGGCCAGATCGTCCGCGAGATGCCGGCATCCGATGATCGCGCCCGTGTGCCACGGCCGGCTTGTCCGGCCGTGAAGAAACTGGCGCGGGCACACCCACGGCCGGGCAAGCCGGCCGTGGCACAAAATGAGCAAGAGGGGGCACGGTCTCTACTCATCGATGCCGACGATTTCTCGCTGCTGCGTCCGTGGATGCAGGGGGCGATCCTCCACCGTGCGGTCGAACGCCTCGGCGGGGGCCTCAAGCACATGTCTTCCGAGCGGACCCGCGAAGTGGTCTCGGCCCTCTTATCGAAATCCTTCGCCGGGCCCGTGCAACTGCCCGGCGGCCTCGTCGCCTCCCGCCGCCGCAGGGCCATCCGCATCGAGCGGAATATGTAGGGTGGGTGCTCCGCAGCCAAGCAGTTGTGCCGCGGCGGGCTCGGATGTGATGTCACCCCATCAGCGCCGCGAGCGCCTTCTGGAACGGCTCGCGCACACCTGTCAGCCACTTCTCGGCGGCGGAGGCGCGCTTCGCCAATTGCTTCAGGCCGAGGTTCCCCGGGCCGCCCTGCAACTTCTTGGACTTGAGGTTCCTCACCGGGTCGCGGGCCGAGAGTTCCTCCAGGTGCGTTCCTACGTAACGGTAGGCATCGCGGAAAGGCCGGCCCTCCGCCACGAGTTCCAGCGCGCGGTCGGTGGCGTAGATCTCCGGCAGGAACCCCTTCCGGAGGTTCTCCTCGACCACCTCCAGCCGCTCGATTGAAAGCCGCATCACCGAGAGGCTGCCGGCGGTCGCCTCCACGCCGCGCATGAAGGGGCCCTTCGTCTCCTGGAAGTCGCGGTTGTAGCCCGAGGGCAGCGCCCGCAGGATGCCCGCAACCTGCTGCTCGCACCCGATGACGGCCGCAGCCTTGGCGCGCACCAGTTCCAGCCCGCACGGGTTCCGCTTCTGCGGCATCATGCTTGAGCCGGTGCAGAGTTCCTTCGGGATGCGGAAGTATCCGAACTCCGGCGTCGAGCCGATCATGAGGTCCGTTGAGAGGCGCGAGAGGTCAACCATTGTCTGGCTGCACGCCTGGAGCGTAGCCAGTTCCGCCTTCCCGCGCGAGTTTGCGCAGTAGAGCACGTTGTTCTGGACCTTCGCGAACCCAAGCAGCCGCGCAACCATCGCCCGGTCCAGCGGCAGGGCCGAGCCATAAGCCGCGCCCGACCCGAGCGGCGACTGGTCCGACAGTGTGTGAGCGGCCTTAAGGAGTTCCATGTCGTCCAGTATCGCCTCGGCCCACGCCCCCGCCCAGAGCCCGATGCTGGAGGGCATGGCTATCTGCATGTGAGTGCGGCCGGGCATCGGCACGAACTCGTGCTGGACGGCCAGCGCCCCCAGGGCCCGCACAAGCATGATCGCCCGCTCGGCCAGCGAGTGGAGTTTCTCCTTGCCGTAGATCCGCAGGTCCAGCAACACCTGGTCGTTGCGGCTGCGGCCGGTGTGGAGTTTCTTCCCCAGGTCGCCGAGGGTCTCGGTGAGGTGTTCCTCGACGGCGGTGTGGACGTCCTCCTGGCCGGGGCTGATGGCGAACTTGCCTGCCTGGAACTCGGCGAGGATCTTTCGGAGTCCGGCGATGAGGCGGTCGCGCTCCTTTGCCGATAGGACGCCGATCTTCGCCAGCATGGTGGCGTGTGCGGCCGAGCCTAGACAATCGGCCCGCACGAGGTCGCGGTCCAGCAGGTAATCCTCGCCCACGGTGAACCGCTCGATTTCGGGGTCGATCGAGTAACCCTTGTCCCAGAGTTTAGCCATGGAGATCCTCTAGCGTGCAAGGAGCATCAGAAAAGAGTCGGCTCGGGCCGATTCAGGGGTTCGTTCTCTTCAGCCCTGAGATTCTCTTCCACGCGCGCCCGGACGGCTGGCGGGCACTCGCCCAGGAACCGCTCCCATTCCTCTGCATTTGCAAGGCGCACAGACCGGCCGGTCGCAGCAAGGTACACTGTTACCGGCTTTCCCTGACGCGCCATGCGACCCACATTAGCCAGGGTGCCGGCGCTGCGGCCATCCCAGATCATAAGGCCTCGTGCGGCCTCGCGCGCCATGAACCGGTCCTTGGCGGCATAGTAGTGGTAGTCCTTCCGGCGGCTTGGAGACGAGACGGCGCGCGAGGGCCAGCCGCCCACGTTGTTACGGCATCGGCCGTTCACACAGAACACTTCAACGTATGGGTAGGCGCGCGCGTACAGATAATCCTGGACGGCCTTGTCGGCGCCGTCTGCATCGCCAATCAGAATGGGCAGATGGTCCCGTATGAAAAGGTCCAGCCGCGCCCGAACGTCGTCGTTCAGGACTCGCACGTATCTCGATCCGCCGATGAAAACGGTTTGCATCATCTCTTCCGCGTTCGGGTCGCAGCAAGGGCAAACACATCTGATGCGCCGCCCGCATCGTACAGGGCGGACGCAACGGCATTCATCGTCGCTCCCGACCGGTACAGGTCGTCAAAGAGAAGCGCCTTCAGCCCGCGGGTCGCCGAGGGATCGACCTCGAATGCGTCTTCCAGCAGGCTCAACCTCTCATTGTAATCGAAGACGTCCTTGAGTTGCGGCGTATCTTTAGCCTTGATGACGGCGTGCTCGCGGACGGGCAGCCCCAGCAACTCGCCCAAGGCAGCGGCCACAAGCAGCACTGGCTGGTGCGGCCTGTCCGCCCTCGTCGGCGGGACAGGCACGATAACCTGAACGCCCCAACTCCGCGACTGCACAAACTCCGCCGCCGCGTGCGCAAGCAGCGCCGCTACCGAGACGTCGGAACGATACTTCAGGCGGTAAAGCAACTCGCCGAGTTCCGACCGTTGCGTGGAGAACTGAGGGCGCCCAAACTCGTCGTCGCCCACGTAAATGCTGCTGACGACATGATAGTCCAGCGCGAACCCCTCGCGCCATCGCCCTACGATTCTCGTCGGGCTCACATTCGTCATGCCAGCGTCTCGTGCTCCGGCACAAACCGGACGATATGATAACACAGTCGGGCGCGAGGTGCGATACCCCGCGCACGGTTTGTTCCAACCATCGTCGGCCGAGGAACATGCCCCGACGCTTCCGCGTCGGGCTCGAATGGCCCTTAGTCGTCTATCCCGCCGCGCTTCGCCAGGATCTCGAACGGAAGGCCGCGGATCGTGGCCGCATCCTTCGCCATCTTCTGCGAAAAGCCCTTCGACTTGATGGACCGGATCTCGGGCGAGAAGAGGCCCGCCGCGCTCTCGCGCTTCAGTATCTGGATGTTGCCCTTGTAGAGGCCCACCCGATACGTACCGCCCATGAACTTCGAGGCCTCGAGGATGAACGCATCCAGTTCCTTCTTCAGCGGGTGGAACCACATGCCGTGGTACACGAGGTACGCCCACTTGCGGTCCACTATGGCCTTGAACTCCAGTTCGTCCTTCGTCAGGCACCACTGCTCCAGGTCGTGGTGGAGCCTGAGGATTACGTGGGCGGCGGGGGCCTCGTAGATCTCGCGGCTCTTGAGGTCCATGATGCCGTCTTCAAACATATCGATGTAACCGATGCCGCTAGAGCCGGCGACGACGTTCAGTTCCATGATGAGTTTGTCGAGCGGCATCTTCTTGCCATTAAGTTTCGTCGGGATGCCTTCCTCGAAGGTGATCGTCACCTCTTCGGTCTTGTCCCTGGCCTTCTGGGGCGGCACGAGCCACATCCAGATGTCTTCGGGCAATTCCTGGTCGAGGCCCACCGCGCCCGATGCGATTGAGCGGCACCACATGGTCTTGTCGTCGCCGCCGGCGATCTGCTCATCGACCGGGACGCCCCACGCCTCGCACAGCATGCGTTCCTCGTCGCGAATCATGTCGAAGTCGCGGACCGGCGCGAGGATCTTGCACCGCGGGGCGAAAATCTTGAACGTGTTGTGCATGCGGTACTGGTCGTTGCCCTTGCCGGTCGAGCCTTCCATGAGCGCATCGCAGCCCATCTCGACGCCTTTCTTGGCCACCGCGCGGGCAACCAGTTGCCGCGTCATCGACGTGGAGACCGGGTACCCCTCGTAGTCGGAGTTCGCCCGGATGGCCTTCGTCAGCCACACGTCGGTGAACTCCTTCTTGAGGTCGATAAGGTGCATCTTGATGCCGAGCGTCTTCGCCTTGGCCCTGGAGACATCGACCTCGTCCTGGCCCTGGCCCACGTCGATGGTGATGGGGACGATGTCCTTGTCGGCCACCTTATAGACGCGGCGCAATAGTTCGATACAAAGACTGGAGTCCAGGCCGCCCGAGTACGCCACTGCAACGCGCTTGACCTCGGGCACCGGGGTGCCGAACACCTTGGCTTCGATTTCCTGTACGTTCATACTTCACCCTTTCTGTTGCGTGTTGCAAGAGTGCTGCTCTTTGGAGGCGGCATCTTGTACCGTTTCGCCTGCCGCTTGTCAACCAGAATCGCCAGACCGGCGCGGACGAACCGGCAATGCATTGCCGCAAGAGGCGCAAGTACGGTATTGCCAGGCCTTTACGTCGCTGCCGCTACTTCTTTTCAACGATCCAGATGTTCCGGAAGAAGACCGGACTCCCGTGGCTCTGGAGCAGGATCGGTTTGTCGTCCGGGCCTTCGGCCTTCCCGGCGCCGGTCTTCGCGACGATCTCCTGGTTCTCGTGGACGACGATGCCGTTCAGGCGGACCGTGATGACGGCGTTGGCGGTCTTCTTGCCGCTCGCATCAAACCGGGGGGCCTTGAAGTCGAGGTCGTACGTCTGCCACGCCAGCGGCGGCAGCGTCATGTTCACCTTCGGCGGCACCTGCTGGTAGATGGCGCCGCAGCCGCCCTTGTAAGGCTTCTCGCCGAACGAGTCGATGATCTGCATCTCGTACCGCTGCTGGATGTAGATGCCGCTGTTGCCGTGTGCCCCGCCGACCGGCTGGAACGGAATCCGGAACTCCAGGTGCATCGTGAAGTCGCGGACCGGCCGCTTCGTGGTCGGCCCGGCGCCGGTCTGGGCGCCCAGGAGTTTGCGGTCGTCCGTGGCGGCGCTGTCCCAGGCGTCGGTGTTTGTGCCGTCGAAGAGTACGACCGCGCCGGGCGGCGGCTTGGCCCCGAGGGTGGGGCTTTCGCGGACGACCTTCTTGAGTTCGAACGTCTCGCCTGCGGCGGTCTTGCCGGTCATCACCTCGCCGGTGATGGCCGCACTTGCGCCCGCGCCGTCGGCTGAGGCAAGGACGGTCTTCTCGCCGTCGGTCCTCCCCTGGAGTTCGGTCCAGGACGTGCCGTCCCAGCCGGCGCCCGGAAGCCCGCCCGCCAGGAGCACCGCGCGGAACGTGCCGTTACCCTTTGCCACAACCTGTGCGGCAAACTTCGCCTTCGCCCCGCCTGCGCCCGCAACTTCGCCCAGGTACTCGCCCTGGACCTTGTAGTCCGGGCCGGCCTGCTCCGGTTCAAGGGCGGGCGGAGGTCCGGCCTTCTCGGCGGCCCCGCCCTCAGTCCTGGCGGGCGCCGCAGCGCCCGTCACCAGTACGAGAATCGCCCCGATGGCGAACTTTGCCAGTGCCATGAACTCGCTCCTTCCAGAGGTTGCCAATCCGTCATTTTCCGAGAATAATCCTCTTCCCGTCGCATGGGAAGACTTCTTCCAGGGGGCGTCCTACGGCCCGATGCAATAGAGGTTCTGGACTCCGCGTATGAAGATATGGCCGCGCGATATGGCGGGCGAGGCGCGGCAGTCTTCGCCGAGGACGTTCTTGCCCGCCAATTCGAATTTCTCCGCCGCCTTGACGACGAACGTCTGCCCGTCATCGTCCGGGAAGTACAGCAGACCGTTCGCCGAGACGGGGCTGGCGCTATGGTGCCGGCCCAGCGGCTGGGACCACAGGTACTTTCCGGTCTTCGCCTCCAGGCAACTCGCGGTGCCCGCATCCGACACCACGAAGAAGCACTTGCCGGCCGCGATCGGCGACGGCACGTACGCCGGCGACTTCCTCTCGTGCCAGGCGACGTGGGTCTTCGTGACGTTGCCCGTCCCGTCAGGCCGGATCCCCAGGAGGTGAAGCGACGGGAATCCGCCCGTCACGAAGAACATGCCGTCTCCGTACACCAGGCTGGCGACCATCTGCTCGGTCGGGCCGTCAACGATCCAGTGCTGCCTGCCGGTGTCGGGGTCGTAGGAGGCGACGCACTTCGAGCCCGCCAGAACCATCTGCTTCCGGCCGGCGGCGTCGAAGACCACGGGCGGGACGTACGAGCGGGTCCGGTTCGGCCGGTCGATCCGCCAGCGCTCGGCCCCCGTGGCCCGGTCGAAGGCCACGATGTAGGCCAGGGCGTCCTGGTCGGCATTGAGGATGACCATATCTTTATATAATAGGAGCGAACTACAGAAGCCGTGGACCGAGCGGAACTCGCCCGGCGACTTGCGCCAGACCTCGGCGCCGTCCACGTCGTAGCAGACGACGTGGATCTTCGGGAACTCAAGGAACGTGACCCAGACGCGTTTGCCGTCGGTCGCGGGGGTGCCCGATGCGTAGGAGTTCAGGCCGTTCTTTTTTTCGAGCGGGGCCTTAAGGACCTCTTTCTGCCACCGCAGTTTCCCGGTGGCGGCGTCGAGGCAGAGAAGTTCCCGCGACTGCTTCTCCTCCTCGCACGTGGTGATGAAGACGCGGTCGCCCCAGA
>CAYGWP010000016.1:0-8434 GCA_964353455.1 uncultured Anaerolineales bacterium | reverse complement strand
GACGATTCGGGCCCGGGCGGATAGATTGTGGCGTTTCAGAGACGGGGAGAGTGTGCGCCGGAAGCGCCGGGACTCAAGATGACCCTCGAAGACCTGAGAAAGCGGATCGACGCGCTCGACGCCCAACTCGTCGAGTTGGTAAACGAGCGCGCCCGCTGCGCCGTCGAGATCGGGCGGCTCAAGCACGATAGCGGCACGACCGACGTCTATGCCCCGGAGCGCGAGCGGGAGGTCATGGAGCGTGTCGTGGCAGCCAACAAGGGGCCCCTGCCGGAGGCCGCGCTCGTCGCCGTCTGGAAGGAACTGATGAGCGCGAGTCTGGCCCTGGAGAAGGCGCTGAAGGTGGCGTACCTCGGGCCGGAGGGGAGTTTCAGCCACCTTGCGGCCCTCGAGAAGTTCGGGCGCAGCGTGCAACTGGTGGCCGTCCGCGACATTGCCGCTGTCTTCGACCAGGTGGCCCGCGCGACGGCCGACTACGGCATCGTCCCGGTCGAGAACACCACCGGGGGCGCCATCCGCGACACGATGGAATGCTTCCTGGACGTTCCCGGTCCGGTGAAGGTGTGCGCCGAGATGGCGTTGCCGGTCCACCAGAATCTCCTGTCCCGCAGCGTCATCGAGAAGGTGAAGAAGGTGTACTCGAAGCCGCAGGTCTTCGACCAGTGCCGCGGGTGGCTCGCGCGCAACCTGGCGCAGGCCGACCTCGTGGCCGTCGGATCGACGGCCGAGGCGGCGCTTCTGGCATCGCGCGTGGACGGCACGGCTGCGATCGCCTCAAGCATGGCGGCAGAACTGTACGGACTGAACGTCCTGAACCCGGCCATCGAGGACAACCCGCAGAACCAGACGCGGTTCCTGGTCCTGGGGCGCGAGAGCGCCGAGCCGACCGGGCGCGACAAGACGTGCCTCCTCTTCAGCGTGCCCGACCGCGCCGGGGCGCTCGTCGAGATTCTCGACGTATTCCGGCACCATGACATCAACATGACGAAGATCGAATCGCATCCGTCGCCCACCAAGTCATGGGAGTACTACTTCTTCGTTGACATCGAGGGCCACGCCAAGGACGAGGGCGTGGCGAAGGCCCTCGGCGAAGCCCGCTCTCATGCGCGGATGCTCGAGGTCCTCGGCTCGTTTCCGGCGGCCGTGAGCGCCTCATAAGGCGAGAAGCCAGATGATCATCGTAATGCAGAGCAAGGCGACCGGCGACCAGGTGGGTGCGGTCGTGCACCGCATCGAGGACGTGGGCCTGAAGGCGCACGTCTCGAAGGGCGAGTTCCGCACGATCATCGGGGCAATCGGCGACGAGACGCTCCTGCGGCCCGAGTTCTTCGCCGGCATGACGGGCGTCGAGTCCGTCATGCCCATCATGAAACCCTACAAACTCGCCAGCCGCGACTTCCACGCCGAGGACACCATCATCAAGATCGGCCCGGTCAGGGTCGGCGGAACCGCCCTGGCGGTAATCGCGGGGCCTTGCGGCATAGAGAGCGCCGGCCAGTTCCGCGAGACCGCACTTGCCGTCCGCAAGGCCGGCGCAGCCATGCTCCGCGGCGGCGCTTTCAAGCCGCGCACCAGCCCCTATGCCTTCCAGGGCATGGGTGAGGAAGGCCTGAAGATCCTCCAGGCCGTCGGCGCGGAGGTCGGACTGCCCACCGTCACCGAGGTCGTCGATGTGCGGGACCTGGACCTTGTGGCACGCTACGCCGACGTACTCCAGGTGGGCGCACGGAACATGCAGAACTTCCGCCTGCTGGCCGAGATCGGCCGGCTCCAGAAGCCCGTCTTCCTCAAGCGCAACCCTGCCGCAACCATCGAAGAGTTCCTCATGTCGGCCGAGTACATCCTCTCGGAAGGCAACCGCCAGGTCATCCTGTGCGAGCGCGGCGTGCGGGGCTTCGAGAAGTCCACCCGGTACACGCTGGACCTGTCGGCCGTGCCGAACATCCAGGGCGTGTCGCACCTGCCGGTCTTCGTTGACCCGAGTCACGCGACCGGCCGCAGGGAACTCGTGGCGCCGATGGCCCTGGCGGCCGTTGCGGCCGGGGCGCAGGGCATCATGGTCGAGGTCCATCCCGACCCCGAGAAAGCGATGAGCGACGGGCCGCAGCAACTGACGCCCGATGCCTTCGCGGTCATGATGAGGGAACTTGCGCCGATCGCCCAGGCCGTCGGCCGCGAACTCCAAAAACCAACGTAGTTCACAATCAGCCCCTGGTGATTACACCGCGGCCCGAAAAGGCGAAAACGCCAATGCGAAAACCGTTTATATGCGCAAACTGGAAAATGAACCTCGACCGGGCCGGCGCCCGCGCCCTGGCTGCGGCCACCGCGACGGCGGCCGTCGGCGCGAAGGGCGTCGAGGTCGGCGTCGCCCCCCCCGCCTGCTACATCGAGGCGGCCGCGGCCGCCGCCAAGGGCACGCCACTGGTGCTCGCGGGCCAGAACATGCACACCGACGCGAGCGGCGCGCTGACCGGCGAGATCGCCGGCCCGATGCTCACGGACCTCGGATGCACGTACGTCATCCTGGGCCACAGCGAGCGGCGGCACATCTTCGGCGAGACCGATGAGTTCATCTCGAAGAAGGTGCACGCGGCCTTCAAGTTCGGCCTGAAGCCGATCCTCTGCGTCGGAGAGAATATCGAAGAACGCAAGGCCAACCAGACCGAAACGGTCGTCCGCCGCCACGTGACCAGCGGCCTGGCGGGTCTCTCGAAGGACCAGACGCGGCAGGTCGTCATCGCGTACGAGCCGGTCTGGGCCATCGGCACGGGCCTGACGGCCACGCCCGAGCAGGCGCAGGAGGTGCACGCCTTCATCCGCCGGTTGCTGGCTGGCCTCTACGACGCAGTCCTGGCCGAAGAGGTGCGGATCCAGTACGGCGGGAGCGTCAAGCCCGACAACAACTTCGACCTGATGAGCCGGCCCGACATCGACGGCGCATTGGTCGGCGGCGCCAGCCTCAAGGCCGACGCGTTTACCACGATCATCACCGAAGGCGCGCGGGCAAAAAAGGTCTGACTCCTGACCGCGACCCCCAGGGTCGCGCGTCACAATGAAAGGCAACGCCTGAGATTTCACTTTTAGCCGCGACCCGAAGGGTCGCGCGCCACAATGAAAGGCAACGCCTGAGATTTCACTTTTAGCCGCGACCCGAAGGGTCGCGCGTCATAACGAAAGGTAACGCCTGTGGAAACCTTCTTCGTCATCCTGTTCATGCTGTGCGGGGTGGTGCTGACGCTGCTGGTGCTGATCCAGCGCGGCCGCGGCGGCGGCCTGGCCGGCGCGTTCGGCCGCGCCGGCGGCTCCAGCGCCTTCGGCACAAAGACCGCCGACGTCTTCATCAAGGCCACCGCCGTCCTCGGCGGCGTCCTGTTCCTCCTGTCGATCCTGGCCCTCTGGTTCATCAGTCCCCCCGTGACCCCGAAGTTCACGCCCAAACCCGGACAGTACACCGGCACGGTGAAGGTCACCATCGCCAGCGCGGGCCTCTTTAGCCGGATCCACTACACAACCGACGGCAGCGAGCCAACCAGCGACTCGCCGACCTATAGCGGCGAACTCGCGCTGACCGAGACGACGGCGCTGAGGGCCCGCGCGTTCGTCTGGACCCGCAAGCCCAGCGAGATCTTCGCCGGCAACTACGTGATCACGGCAAGCGGCGTGGACATCTCGCCGAAGGCCCCAGCGGCAGGCGCCGCTCCGGCCGGCGCAGCGGAGAAGTCCGCCCCGGCAACCGACGCGAAGCCCGCCGCCACGCCGCCCGCAAAATCGGAGACCAAGTAGTGCCCGAACGAGAGAAGCCCGTCCTTGACGCCTTCCGCGACTCCGGCGCGCTCCTGGAGGGGCATTTCCTCCTGACGAGCGGCCTCCACAGTCCCAAGTATCTCCAGTGCGCCCAGGTGCTTCAGCATCCGGCGCTGGCCGAACGCCTGTGCCGCCAGTTGGCCAAGGCGTTCGCCGGCGACAATATCCAGTGCGTCATCGGGCCGGCGATAGGCGGCATCGTGGTGGCGTATGAACTGGCCCGCGCGCTGGGCGTCCGCGCCATCTACGCCGAGCGCCAGGACGGCAAGATGACCTTCAGGCGCGGCTTTGCCGTCGAGCACGGCGAGCGCGTGCTCCTGGTTGAAGACGTCGTGACGACCGGCGGCAGCCTCCGCGAAGTGATGGACCTCGTTGCGGCCGCAGGGGCGCAGGTCGTGGCGGTTGCGGCCCTCGTGGACCGCACGAGCGGCCGCGACCCGAGTCTCGGGGTGCCGCTGACGGCGCTGCTTAAGGTTGACGTGCCGGCATATCCGCCCGAGGCCTGTCCGCTGTGCAGGTCGCGTGTGCCGCTGGTCTCGCCCGGCCGCACGGGCAAGAAGTGAACTGTTAGCCGCCGCGCTTGCGCGGCGCTTGGTGGGGGCAAAGAATGATCCGCAGCATGACGGGCTACGGGGCGGCCGAGCGGTCGGACGAACAGGTCCGGATCGCCGTGGAGATTCGGACCGTCAACAACCGGTTCCTGAAGGTTGCGCAGCACCTGCCTGAGGGCCTCGGGGCGGTGGAGGCGGCGATCGAGAAACTTCTGCGCGGGACGATAACGCGCGGCACGGTGACGGTGAACCTTGTCGTCGAGCCGCGTGCCGCCGCCGCGCGGGTGCCGATCAACAAGGCCCTGCTCGAGGCGTATCTGAAGGACCTGGAGGGTTTCCGGGGCGGGTGGACGAAGAGCCACGACAACTACTACGATGCCCTGCTTGGGTTCGTGCTGACGCTGCCTGGGGTCGTCGGCGGCGAGGAGGTGCTCCTGACGGGCGTCGATAGCCTGCCGGCCCGGATCGAGGCCGTCGTCAAGGAGGCCATCGGGCGCCTGAACGCGATGCGCGACATCGAGGGCCAGGCCACCGCCGCCGACATGCGGGCGGCCATGGACGACATGGAGCGGCGGATTGCGGCCATCCAGGCCCGGGTGCCCGCCGTCATCGTCGAGTATCAGCAACGCCTTATGGAACGCGTCAAGGCGCTCCTTGAGGGCGTCGAGATCGCCTTGGACGACCAGACGCTGGCCCGCGAGGTCGCCTTCGCGGCCGAACGGAGCGACATCAACGAGGAACTCTCGCGCCTGGCCAGCCACATCAGCCAGTACCGCGAACTCCTCGGCGACTCCGGCCCCGCCGGAAGGAAACTGGAGTTCCTCACACAGGAGATGTACCGCGAGGTCAACACCATCGGCTCGAAGTCGGCCGATTCCGAGATCTCGCGCCAGGTCGTCGATATCAAGGTGGGGGTGGACCGCCTCAGGGAACAATCCCAAAACGTCGAATGATAAAGTCTGAATCTCGAGGTTCGAATTTCATAATTCGTCATTTAGTACGCGGGGGCTTGCGGAAAGTCGCATGACCGGAGATAGTGAAACCCACGACTGGCTCACCGGCCGCAACCTGGTCGTCATCAGCGGCGCGCGCGGGTCCGGCAAGACCACCGTCGCGCGGGCGCTCGTGAAGCGCCTGGACCTGTTGCTCTCCACGAGCGCCACCACGCGGCGGCCGCGGCCCGGCGAAACCGACGGCGCGGACTACCACTTCATCACGCTGGCGGAATTCAAGAAACGGGTTGCCGCCGGCCGCTTCACCGAGTGGGCCGAGGTGTTCGGCAACTGCTACGGCACGCCCGTAGAGGAGTTGGAGCGGGCCCGGAAACATGGTAGAATGCTCCTGCTGGAGATCGACGTCCAGGGGGGCATCCAGATAAAGAAGAAGTACCCGGAGGCCCTGGCCATCCTTCTGTTGGCGCCCGACGGCGAGACGCTGTGCAGTCGCCTGGCCGGCCGCGCTACGGATGCCGCCGCTGAGGTCCGGCGGCGGCTGGCCCTGGCGTGCAAAGAAATTGACGTGGCGCGGCAGTCCGGATGCTATGACGCCGAGGTCACGAACGATGATCTGGCCCGCGCCGTCGAGGAGATCGTTTCCATTATCCAGTCGAGGAGGAAGTAAGCGTGATTGAAGCCCTGAAGAGCGACGATGTGGTCAACAAGGTCGGCGGGCGCTTTAAACTCGCCGTCCTCGTCCAGAAACGGCTGGTGGACGTGACGTTCGGTGCGCCCCTGCTTGTGGACCGCGGCGAGAAGACCCTCGTGGAGTCGGTCATCCAGGAGGTCCTTGAAGGCAAGATCACCCTGGAACTGCCGGATCGCAGGGCCAAGGCCGCCGCGAAGGCCGCCCCGGCCGAAGACGAAGAGGACGACGAGAAGTAGCGGAGTGCCGTCGTGGCGGGTGGCATGGTCGCCCGCCGTTGGGTGACCATGCTTACGAGAACGAGGTTTCCGGACACAAGCATGGTCACGCAACAGCGCGTGACCATGCCACCCTCGAAGATGAACGTCGCTGGAGTGTCGTCGTGGCGAAGGCCAAGCCCAACCCGCAGACCCTCAAGGGCCGCGAAATCCTCGTCGGCGTGACCGGCGGCATCGCGGCCTACAAGACCGCAGCGCTCGTCTCGCGCCTGGTGCAGGCCGGCGCCGGCACCAGCGTCATCATGACCGAGCATGCCGCGCGATTCGTCGGGCCGCTCACGTTCCAGACCCTGACCGGGCGGCCGGTCTATACCGTCATGTTCCCGTCGCCCGATGTGTACCGGGCGGACCATGTTTCGCTGGCCGACCGGGCGGACCTGGTGGTCGTGGCCCCCGCGACGGCCAACTGCCTGGCGAAACTCGCCCACGGCATCGCCGACGACCTCCTCTCAACCGCGCTCCTGGCGGTCGAAGTGCCGGTGCTCCTTGCCCCCGCCATGAACGAGCGGATGTGGGACCACCCCGCCGTCCGCGCAAACGTTGAGTTGCTGCGGTCGCGCGGCGTCCGCATGATCGGACCCGATGAAGGGCATCTCGCCTGCGGCACGACGGGCAAGGGCCGCATGGCAGAGCCCGATGCAATCTTCGAGGAGATTCGCAAAATTCTAGGCAGCCGCGCGCAGGCCTAGGCCTGGGGTACCGGCGGCAGTCCAAGGCAACCCGGACGGTTCCTGACCCCGGAGGCTGACATGCGCATCCTGATCACGGCCGGCCCTACACGCGAGTACCTCGACCCGGTGCGGTTCCTCTCCAACGCTTCGAGCGGACGGATGGGCTGCGCGCTGGCGGCGGCGGCCAAGGCCGAGGGGCACGAGGTCCTGCTCGTCATTGGCCCGTGCTCCGCCCGGCCGCCCGAGGTGGACGAACTGGTGCGCGTGACGAGCGCGGCCGACATGTTCGAGGCAGTCCTCGCGCGGTTCGACGGCTGCGACGTGTTCATCGCGGCGGCGGCCGTGTGCGACTACCGGCCCGTCTTCCGCGAGGAGCAGAAGATAAAGAAGACCGGGGGAAGGATCGCGGTCGAGTTCGAGCGGACGGCCGACATCCTCGCCCACATGGGCAAGCGCCGCCGCCGCCACTTCCTCGTCGGCTTCTGCCTCGAGACCGAGGACCTTGAACGCCGGGCACGCGACAAGTTGCAGGTCAAGCGCCTGGACCTCGTGGTTGCGAACGGCGTGGAGGCCATCGACGCCGACCGCCAGGACGCGCTCCTCATACCCGCGCGCGGCCGGGCCGAGCGGCTAACCGGCGTCACGAAGCAGGAACTTGCCCGGCGGATCCTTGCGGCGCTGCCGAAGCGCGGGCGGTAGAGGACTGGCGGATAACGCCTTCACGTGCCACCTGTGCGCCTCGCATCAGTCGCCCTACTTGGCGGATTTCTTCTTCGTGGCGCGGTCCAGGAGCGAAATCTCGGCGTCGATGACGCTCCGCATCGCCAGGAGGAACTCCTTCGTCCCGGCCACGAAATGGCCCTTCGTCGGCTCGAACTCCTTCAGAACGCTCCCGAGGGCCTCGCGGGCTTTCTTCACGGTATCCTTCATCGAAAGTTCCTCCTCATGAATGGGACGCAGACCTACCACTACAATACATCATCCGGGCGGCAGGGTCAACGGCGGCCGCATTAAACGCGGCGGTCACTGCTTGGGGGCGCTGGGCGCGGCCTTCGTCCACATCTGGCGCAGGCCGCTCAGGCGCCCGAGGAGGAAGTCCATCGCCGTGGCGGCATCGCCATCCATGACTGAGCGCAGGCCATCAAGGCGGGCGAGCATTCGGGCGTCCCAGCCCAGGTTCTCGCCCATCGCCCCCGTGGACTTCGACTGGGCGGTCAGGATGTAGCACGAGTCGCCCGCCCCGCGCGCGGGCGGCCCGGCCCGCGAGAGGAACCCGTCGGCGGCAAGGTGGTCTATGATCCGAGACGCCTGCGCCTCGGTAATCGTCACCACCTGGAAGAACGGCTGCGACTTCTCTTCCACCGGCCCCACGTGGAGCACAAGCGCGTAGAACGGTTTGCCCTGCTCGCCGCTATAGACGAGGCGGAGCACGAAAGAACCGAGGTCGGCTTTCAGGGCCTTCACGCGCTCGGCGACCTTGGGGTTG
>CAYGWP010000015.1:0-8253 GCA_964353455.1 uncultured Anaerolineales bacterium | reverse complement strand
GGCGCAGGCCGGTCGGGCCGTGTAAGTCGTATGCGGCGGCCGGGGCCGGGACGGCGTCGCTCGCGCGGCCGGAACGGCTGCCTGCGGCGGACCTGTGGGCGGCGCTTCGGGCGCGGCGGAGCGTGCGCGACTTTGCGGCCGATTCGATTGGGCAGGAGACGCTCTTCCTGTTGCTCTGGTCGGCCCAGGGGATTTCGCGGAAGGGCGCATTCCCGCTTCGGACCGCGCCGTCGGCGGGGGCGCTTTATCCGGTCGAGACGTACGTGGCCGCATCGCGTGTGTCGGGCCTGGCGCCGGGCGTCTATCATTGGGAGTTGCCGGAGGAGCGGCTGGCGGTGGTGGCGGCGCGGGCCGACGCCGCGAAGGCCGCTGCCGCCGCGTGCCTCGACCAGGAGATGGTGGCCGATGCGCCGGTGGCGTTCGTCTGGTCGGCCGTCTGGGGCCGCGCTGCTGAGAAGTACGGAGACCGGGCGCTGAGATACGCATATCTCGATGCCGGGCACCTGGCGGAGAACCTGCACCTGGCGGCGACGGCGCTGGGCCTGGGGGCGTGCATGATCGGCGCGTTCCTCGACGACGAGATGAACGCGCTCGTGGGCGTCGATGGCGATGATGAATCGGTGATCTACGCCGCCTGCGTGGGGAAGCCGCGATGAGCCAACTGCCGCCGATAGCCGAATCGCCTTCCCTCGGCAAACCGCGGGTGGTCGTATCAAAATGCCTGGAGTACGCCCCGTGTCGCTACGACGGCGCGATGGTCTCCGACGAGTTCGTTCGGCGGATGAAGGGGCACGTGGAGTTCCGCCCGGTGTGCCCGGAGATGGAGATCGGCCTGGGGTGCCCGCGAGAGCCGATCCGAGTGGTGTCGGCCGGGGGCGAGTTGCGGCTCATGCAGCCGACGACCGGGCGCGACGTGACCGGCGAGATGCGCACCTTCGCCGCGGCGTTCCTCGGCGGCCTGGGACCGGTCGAGGGGTTCCTCCTCAAGAGCCGGTCGCCGTCGTGCGGGATCAGGGACGTGAAGGTGTTCGCCGCGCCCGACGCCGATGAGCCGCAGGGCCTCGGCATCGGCTTCTTCGCCGCCGCGGTGCTTGAGCGGTTCCCCGATGCGGCCGTCGAGGATGAGAGCAGGCTGCAAAACCCTTCTCTGTGCGAGCATTTTTTGACGCGCATCTTTACGATGGCTGAGTTCCGGTCGGGCCGCCGCGGCGGCTAGCCGGCCGCCAGTCCCGACGCGATGCGCCTCAGGCGGAGGATGTGGGCGAAGCGCTCGGGCGTGAGGTCGCGGCGGACTTCGGCGGTGCTGCGATAGACCTCGATCAGAAACGTGCCGGCGAACTTGACGGCGGCAAGGGCGCGGGCCACATCCTCGAACGGAATCACGCCCATTCCGGGGATGAAGTGGTCGTCCACCGTGCCGCGGTTGTCATTTATGTGGACGCCCCAGAGTCGCGGCCCCATCGCGTGGATGGTGCCGACGGGGTCGTTGGCGAGCATGGCGTGACCGGAATCGTAGGCGAGGCCGATGCCGGGGGATGCGACGGCATCGACGATGCGTCGGAGTCCGGCGGCATCGCGGCCGAACATCGTATTGGGCATGTTCTCGATGAGGAACCTGACGTCGAACTCGGCGGCGATCGAGGCCAGGGCGGCGGCGCTCTCCTGGAGGGCAGCGCTCCGCCAGGGGTCTTCCTCTGTCTTGCCCGGCCCGGCGGGATGGACGATGATGTCTCGGCACGCGAGTGCGCGGGCGAAGCGTGCCTCGCCGCGCATGATCTTAAGCGACTTGCCGCGGAGGTCGGCATCGGCCGCCGAGAGGTCGCAGGGGGGGCCCTGGAAGTCCTCGTGCCAGAAGTACCCGTGCAGGCTGTCGATGGCGAACCCCTCGGCATCGAGCGTCTCGCGGATCTCGTGGGGATCGTGGGCCTCGACGTAGTTGCGGTAAATCTGGACGCGGCCGATGCCGACTTCGTGGAGCAGGGCGATCTCTTCCCGGATGTCCCAGGACTTGAAGTCGAAGGCGATGATGGAGCCGAGTGGGAGCGTGGGCATGTTCAGGTGGCACCGAGCCGGCTGCGGATGTAGTCGGCGCGTGCGGCGTCGCGCTCCGATTCCGAGAGGGCGGCGCCGCGGATTTTCTGGATGTGCCCGGGCCGAGTCAGGAGAAAGAGGTCGTTGACTGTACCTATGTCGATGCCTTTGAGGCGTCCCATGTGGACGCCGAGGCGTACGGCCGAAAGGAGCGTCAGGGTCTCCTCGCTCGAGATGATGCGTGCGTGGGTGAGGAGGCCCCAGGCGCGGAAGACGCGGTCGTCGAGGGCCGCAGGGCTCTCGCCGGCCAGGACGTCGCGCGCCTGCTGCTCGTAGGCGATGATCTGCGTAATGACGGCCCCGAGGGTCTTCAGGATCTCGGCCTCGCTTCGCCCGAGGGATGCCTGGTTCGATATCTGGTAGATGTCGCCGGTGGCCTGCGTGCCCTCGCCGTACAGGCCGCGGACAACCAGGCGCATCCGCGCGACGGCCCGGAAGACCTTCTCGATCTGCTTCGTCAGGACCAGGCTGGGCAGGTGAAGCATGACGGACGCCCGCATTCCTGTGCCGACGTTTGTGGGGCAGGCCGTCAGGTATCCGAGCGTGGGCGAGTATGCGTACGTGAGGTGCTCTTCCAGGCGATTGTCGATGGAGTCGGCCTCCTGCCAGGCCTCCTGGAGTTGGAGGCCGCAGAAGATGACCTGTAGGCGGATGTGGTCTTCCTCGTTTGCCATGACGGCCACTTGCTGCGCGGCGTCGATGGCCACGCCGCGCTGGCCGTCGCCTGCGGCAAGTTCGCGGCTTATCAGGTGCCTCTCGACGAGGCAGCGCCGGTCGATCTCCGGCATGTCGGCCAGTTCGAACCAGGTGGCGCCGCGTGCGTCGAGGGCCTTGAGGATGGCGGCCTTGAGGTGCGCCTCCAGGTCCTGCCGCTCGTCGGGCCTGAGGCGCGAGCAGAACGGCCGCCCGGCCACGTTGCGGGCCAGGCGCACGCGTGTCGATAAGACGATGTCGCTTTGAGGCCCGCCCGGCTGGAGCCACGGCGCAGGCGACAGCACGAGGTCACGCAGTTTCACCCGAGGCTTCCTTCCGCTTGATGAGGTCTCTGAGGCGTGCCGCCTCTTCGTACTGTTCGCTTTCGACGGCCTGCTGGAGTTGGCGCCTGAGTTGCAGCACCTGCCGCTGGCCGGACATGTCGGCCCCGGCGCGGTGCGGCAACTTGCCGACGTGCTCGGCCGAGCCGTGGACCTTCTCAAGGACCTCTTTCAGGGGCTCGGCGAAGACCTCGTAATCGTGCGGGCAACCCAGTCGTCCCTGGCTGCGGAACTCGGCGTACGTTATGCCGCAGTCCGGGCACGTGAGGTTCGCCTCCTTGCCGGCGGACTGGTGTGCCTCGAGCATCCCGGAGAGGATGTCCTGGAGGTTGACCTGCGACTTGACGGCCACGCCTTCCTCCCTGGCGCAATCCTCGCAAAGATGCCGCTCGCGCTTCTCGTTCTGGAGTATCTCGGTCAGGTGGATGGTGGCCGGCTGTTTCTTGCAGCGCTGGCAGAGCACGCGGTTCCCCTTCGGTCCCAAGTCGGTTCAGAGACATAATACTTCATTGAAAGGGGCAAGTCAACCAACCGGCATGCCAATTGCGGACTCCGCGAGGTCAGACGGCGTTCTGCAACGGGTCAGTCGAAGACCCGCGTCGTGCGTCTTACGTGCGATGATACCACAGACTCAGACCTTCCCCTTTTCCGCAAGGATGGTGATCCACTCATCACGCGATAGCGGGCATTGACCAAGAAGACGGGCATGTCGAGGCCCCACAAAGATTTGCCCAGGCACGTGGTCGTGGCCCAATTCCTTGTTGGAGCCCCTGCGCAATCCGAAGTGGGCCACCAGCCTCCCTTCATGATAAACTTCTGCGAGATCGTGAGCCTTCCCTGGACGCTCTTTGATCACGGCGCCGAGTTTCTTGGCAATGGCTTGAGCAAGCTGCTTCGTTATTACTGCCATGTCATCTGCTCTTGGCTATATACCTGGCTAGAAGCCGGTATTGCCTTAGAGGCACCGGTCCCATCTTTTCTTCGGGGAGGGGTTGAAGCGATTCGTGTACTGCGACAATGATGTCCTTTAGGTTGGCAACGGCCTCTTCGGGGTTGGCCCCCGATGCCGCCAGGCCCGCGTCGTACCAGGTTGCAACATACTCATCTTGCTCGACGCGTACAACTGCTAGTATGGGATGCAGCAAGAGATACGGCTCAGGTGCCAGGGTTTCAATCCACACAAGAAGCGGCCCCTGTTGCTCCAAGGAGGTCACTCTCTCCTTGAGCATGATGATCTCTTCTTGCAGCGTCTCCAGTTTCACCACTGCGCGCCACTTGGCCAGCAACTGGTTCATGGCCTCCGAAATCGCATCCGGCGTCGTTACCTCAGCCTCCCAGTCTCTCGCCTTGTCTCCGCGCAGAATCGTCACATGGTGGCATAGAACATCTGCTTGATCCCACCGCTGCTGTTCATGCAAAGGGTGAGATTCCTCTGCATACAGACTGGATATCCTATTTGTGGACATCGTCCGTTCCCTGCAAGACGAAGGAACCAAACATTCGCCCTGCCCACGCTAATGACTCTTCTAGATAATTCTCCCCCACTGTGATTACTCTATCGCCTTCGATCTGAATCCACACCGAACTTCCCTCTTTGCGGAGAGACCACGTGATCCTCCTTATGGCTGCGCCGGCAACCGAAAGCGTGCCCCCGGTCAGCCTGACCCGCAAGTTGGCACTGCCGGTCTCGGCCGAGAGGGAGCGTATGAGGCCTTGATCCGGAAGTTTGGACATGCCTGCTACGAAAGTGGCAATCACCGTTCCATCAATCGTAGAACCAGCACAAGTCTCCAGCAGTGCCAACACGCGACCTTTGGTGCAGTTCGTCTTGGGAGTTTTCTTTTTGCCAAAGAACTCCTCTAGCGCGCAATCTACGTGCAAGTGCCTCCCCGCTTCGATGGTCAACACACGCACGTAAGCAATCTTGGCCCCGCTTTGGTACTTCGTCACCATCAATCGTGTCTTGTTAATTTGTGCAAGACAGGCTTTTGCGCCTCGTCGTACTCGCCCGCATACGGTTAGGGACCTGCACATCGTCCTATCGAGTTGTGGAAGATTAACGGCCATTGGCTTGCCCCGATAGAGCCCCATCGTGCGGGCCCTGTTACATGTTATGGTATCGGCTCCCCCCACCCTTTAGCATAATGGCAAATCCCGCGCAATATGTCAAGGCCATCGCGAGATGAGGTCCGGGAGATGAGGCCAGCTTCTTCTCACAGCCTTCCTTCTCTTTGTGCCGTGATGTAGCTCATGCAGAAGGCATCCTGGCCGGTGAGGCAGGCGGCGGCGAGGACGGTGCTGGTCATGTCGGGCTCCAGCGGGTCGATGATTGCGGCGGAGAGGCCGGCTGCGGCCGCCATCGCCAGGAACGTCCGGTTCAGATGCCGCCTTTGGGGCAGGCCGTACGAGATGTTCGAGAGGCCGATGACGGTCTTCGCCCCGCCGCCGCGCGCAGCAATGTCGCGGATCATTTCCAGCACCTGGGCGGCGTGCTCGGGGTTCGTCGAAACGGGGCGCACGAGCGGGTCAACGTAGATGCGGTCTCGCGGGATGCCGGCCGAGTCGGCGGCGGCGAAGACCCTTTCGATCGCCCGCCAGCGGTCGGCCGCCGAGGCGGGCATTCCGGCATCGTCCATCGCGAGGGCCACAACGCGAGTCTCGAACTCCGCGGCCAGGGGCAGCATCGCCTCCAGCCGCGCGGTCTCGCCGCTGATGGAGTTCAGGAACGCCGACCCCTTGGGCAGCCGCTCCAGGCCCGCTCGCGCCACGGCCGGGCCGGCCGAATCGATGGAGAGCGGCTTGTCGGTCGCAGCGCGGACCGTCTCGACGGCCCAGGCCATGAGGCCCTTCTCGGCCTCCGGCGAGAGGGCGGCGTTGACATCGATATAATCGGCGCCTGCGGCGGCCTGGCGGCGGGCCTCTTCCTGAATCAGGGCCGCATCGCGCGCAGCAAACGCGGCTGCGATGCGTTTGCGGGTTGCGTTGATTCGTTCGGCGATGATCAGCATGGCTTTAACATTAAATGACGAATGACGAAATCCGAATGACGAGTGAAACGGCAAACTCGAATGACGAAACGGTGCCCTGATGAGCGCACACGACCGTCCGAACACGCGCTCCTCTTCGAGTCGCGGCTAAACCTTCGTGGCATTGGTCATTTCGTTTCATCATTGCCGTTTCGTCATTCATTCGACATTCGAGTTTCGTTCTTCGATACTTGCCCTACCCCCGATGCTTCTCCCACTTTTGCAGGTAGGCGACCTCTGACAGCGTGCGGCCTTCGCGGATCTCGGCGCGCATCCGGTTCTCGCTCTCCAGCACGTCCTGGGCCCGGTTGGCGGCCTCCACGACGTTGTCTTTGGCGATGACCATAAGTCCGTCGGCATCGCCGACCAGCCAGTCGCCCGGGAACACCTCCGCGCCGCACAGGCGGATCGGGGCGCCGATCTCGCCGAAACCTTTCGGATAACCTGCATGACTGCATACGATGCGTGCGTGGGCCGGGAAGGCGAGTCGTCTGATTTCATCGGTGTCGCGGATGGCGCCGTCAATCGCCACGCCGGCGAGTTTCCGCTGGATCGCGCTCTCGGCCGCAAGTTCGCCCCACACGGCCGGGGGCGCGCCGCCGGCGTCAATCGCGATGACCTGGCCGGGCTCCGCGTGGTCGATTGCCTCGACGCTCTTGGCGAAATCCCCCGGCGCGGTGCGGACCGTGAGAACGGGGCCGACCAGTTTCACTCCGGGCGTGATCTGCTTGAGGTCCATGATAGCCGGGCGATGGTGCAGGGCATCGCTCAGGTTCGCGGTGGAGACCCGGGCGAGGACCTCGCGGACGCCCTCCAGGCCGGTGCGGCGGAAGAGTTCCGTCTTCACGCCCGTGCCGGTGTCGATGGCCTTGCGGATGTCGGCCGCCGCGCGGCCGGGGTCGTGGGCCTTGGTGATCGCCCCGCCGACGACGACGATCTGCGCCCCTGCGGCCGCCGCCTGCGGGGCGGTCTCGGAGTTCAGCCCCCCCGCGGCCGCCAGCGGAACCGGCGTGATCTTGGCCAGGCGCGCAAGGAGCGCGAACGGATTCCCGCCGCGCATCTGGACGTCGATCGGGCAGTGGACCGAAAGAAACGCGACGCCCCACTCGGCCAGTTTCTCGACGAGCGGTTCCGGATGCTCGACGCCCAGGAGGTCAACGCCTATGCCGAGGCCGTAGTTGCGGCCGACCTCGACCGACTCGCGTATCGTCGATTCGCTCGCGGCGGCAAGGACGATGGCGTAATCGGCCCCGGCCTTGGCTGCGGCCTCCATCTCGATGCGGCCGGCATCGGCCGTCTTCAGGTCCGCCACGATCTTCTTCGTCGGGAACCGCTCGCGAAGCCGGCGCACCGCCGCGAGGCCTTCGCTCTTAATCAGCGGCGTCCCCGCCTCGACCCAATCGACGCCCTGCGGCACGGCCAGGTCGGCGATGCGGAGGGCGCGGTCGAGGTCCACGAGGTCGAGGGCGAGTTGTAGGGTTACGGGCACGCTTGTGGCTCCGAAAAACGCGCCGCGCAAGCGCGGCGGCTAACCAGGCAATCGTTTCGGTCGATACGTTGCCGAACACCGCTCCGATTCCCAGGCCGTGACGGATGCGACGCGGACGCCGGCGGGCAGGCGCGCGGCCAGTGACTCGGCGATGACGCGGGCGAGGTTCTCGCTCGACGGGTTCAACTTGTCGAACGGCGGAACCTCGTTCAGGTACCGATGGTCGAACTGCTCCAGGGCCTCGGCGAGGATACGCTTCGCCTCGACGAAGTCGATGAGCATCCCTTCGCGGTTCAGCCGCGACCCGGCCAGCCTCAGGTCCACCCGCCAGTTGTGGCCGTGCAGGCGCTCGCACTTGCCCTCATACTCGCGCAGGTTATGGGCGGCGCTGAACTCGGCCTGGATGAATAGTTCGTAAGCCATGCAGCCATTTTAGAAGTCGGCGGGGCGGCACACAAGGCTTTTGTCCGGCCTCTCTTGACGATCACGCCTGCGTCTGCTACAAGTAATGTGCCATGAAGCCGGCGGACGACAAGAAGAAGGCCCTGCTCCTCGGCCTGGGCCTCGACAACGACGATGGCCACCTGCGCGTGACGCGGGGCGAAAACTTCCA
>CAYGWP010000014.1:0-2590 GCA_964353455.1 uncultured Anaerolineales bacterium | reverse complement strand
CCAAGCAAGTATGAGGAGTTCGACCGAAGCCGGCTCCGCCTGCGGCCGCTGGCCGAGCGCAGGCACGACATGGACTTGGCGAAGGTCCTGGCGGTCGGCGAGCGGCCGGTTCCGTTCGAGCACCCCGCCCTGCCCGCGATAGCCGACGCGATGGCCGAGGCCCGCCGTCGCGGCGCCGCCGTCATCCTCATGATGGGCGCCCACGTCATCAAGCAGGGCCTCAGCCGCTACGTCATCGACATGGTTCGGCGCGGCTGGCTCTCGGCCGTGGCAATGAACGGGGCCTGCGCCATCCACGACTACGAACTGGCCCGCATCGGCGCGACCACCGAGTCGGTGGCCCGATACATCTCGGAGGGCCAGTTCGGCCTCTGGACCGAGACGGGGGGCCTCAACGACATCGTCACCGCTGGGGCCGCGGAGGGCCGCGGCTTCGGCGAGGCGCTCGGCAAGGAGATCGCGGCCGGAAAATACCCGCATAAAGATGTTTCGATTTTTGCCGCCGCGTACGAGTGCGGCGCGCCGGCCACCGTCCACATCGGCATCGGGCACGATATCGTCCACGAGCATCCGAATTTCGACGCGGCCGCCGCCGGCGCGGCCAGTTACCGCGACTTCCTCATCCTGGCCAGAGAGATTGAGAACCTCGAGGGCGGCGTCGTGCTCTGCTGCGGCACGGCCGTCACGGGGCCGGAGGTGTACCTGAAGGCCCTGGCGATGGCCCGCAACGTGGCGCACCAGCAGGGGCGGCGCATCCGTCGATTCACCGCGGCGGTTTTTGACCTCCTGGACCTGGGCGGCGATCTCTCGGCCGAAGCCCCGAAGGAGGCGCCCGAGTACTACTACCGGCCCTACAAAACCGTCCTCGTGCGGACCGTGCGCGACGGCGGCACGAGTCACTACGTGCGCGGCGACCACCGCGCGACGATGCCGGCCCTGCACGCACTGCTGGCGGAGCGGATGGGACCGTGACCGAACCGCCGACGGCCATCGAGATCGTCCGTCAGCCGCGCGCCATGCGGCCGGAACTCGCGGTCTTCGACTTCGACGGCACGCTGTCGCTGATCCGCGCCGGCTGGCAGAACGTGATGGTCCCGATGATGGTGGAGTGCCTGGAGGCCCTCGGGACGGGCCGATCGCGAGAGGACCTTCTTGCGCTGGCGGCGGCCGACGTGGCGCGGTCGTCGGGGCGCCTCACGATTCAGCAGATGATGGGGCTGGCGCGGCGGGTGGCCGAGTTCGGGGGCGCGCCGCTCGACCCGCGCCAGTACAAGGCCGAGTACGGCCGGCGTCTGCTGCGGCACATCGGCGCGAGGCGGGAGGCCCTCGCCTCGGGCGCGGCCGCGCCGGACGAGATGCTCCTCGCGGGGTCGCGGGGGATGCTCGCGGCGCTCGCCGCGGCCGGCGTCGCGCTCGCCCTCTTCTCAGGCACCGACGAGCCGTACGTCCGCGAGGAGGCGCACCTCCTGGGCATCGACCGATATTTCGCCCAGCATATATATGGCGCACTTGATGACTACGAGGCGTCCGGGAAGGACCGCGTCGTCGCGCGGCTGCTGGCGGCGCGCGGCGCGGCCGGCGACCGGCTGCTCGTCTTCGGCGATGATTTCGTCGAGATCGAGGCCGTCAAGGCCGCGGGAGGCTACGCCGTCGGCGTCGCCAGCGACGAGTCCGCCTGGGGCGGCCGCACGGTCGCCGCCAAACGCGCGCGGCTCCTGGAGGCTGGGGCCGACATGATCGTCTGCGACTTCGCCGAGCACCGGGCCATCGCGCGGCTTCTCGTGCCCGGAATCAGGAGGGCTTAAGGGGTTCGTCATGCCGAACTACTTCGTGGCCCAACTAACTGATATCTCGCCGGTGAAGTGCCCCTGCGGCCAGGCGCGGCGGGCGTTCGCCGAGGTCCAGGGCGCACCCGCGACCGTCCACATCGTCGATATCTCGGCCGATGCCAGGGCACACTACCACAAGCGCCTCACCGAGATCTACGTGGTCCTTGAGGGCGAGGGGCACGTGGAACTCGACGGCCGCCGCGTGGCCGTGCGGCCGATGACGGCCATCATGATCCGCCCCGGCTGCCGCCACCGCGCCATCGGGCGGATGCGGATCCTCAACACCGTCATCCCGGCGTTCGACCCCTCCGACGAGTGGTTCGACTGAACTTTTCCTTGTTCTTGCCGGCCGGCAAGGCCGAAAAAATGGTATGTTGCGGGGTGGGGAACCTCCCGCCGTGGAATGAGGAGACCGTGCGCCATCACGCAGCCTTTCCGGAGCGCGGACCGAAGTTTGAATCCCTTGAGGCGCGCCTGCTCTTGAGCGCCGGCTCACGCGGCCGAAGCAACCGTCAAACTCGTGCAGGTACTCGGTCAAAGCAGGCTTGATCCTCAAAACCGTGTCGGCATCCATGATCTCGGCCTCCTGGGGGCCCATTCCCCCTGGAAGACCCATGGGATGGCCGCCTAAGTTATCTTGAGCCTTTGGTAGAGTCGAGGTCTGGCGCGGTGGGGTAGGTCGGGCATATCTGTTGGCCGCCCCTTTCGGTTGGCGGTGCCTCACTGGCCCGACCGTGCTCCGTTTCCAGAAGATCGCTCAT
>CAYGWP010000013.1:0-1595 GCA_964353455.1 uncultured Anaerolineales bacterium | reverse complement strand
GGCGGGCAGTTACCTCGGCGGCGTCTCCACCTATGCCGCATGGCGCGGAAAGTCACTCAAAGAGTTCTGGACCGACCCGCAGTGCAAGGACGACTTCAAGGCCACCCTCCGGTACGTCATCAACCGCCGCAACACGGTCACCGGCAGGCCGTACCGCGATGAGAAGGCCGTCCTGTGCTGGGAGTTCGGGAACGAGGTCCGCAGCGTGCCCGACGCCTGGCAGTCGGAGATGGCGGCATATCTAAAAAGCATCGATGCCAATCACCTCATCATGGACTGTAACGACACCCGTGTGCCCGCCGAGCCGGACCCGAATCTGGACATCCTCAACCGCCACTACTACGGCGGCGACTGGCTGAAGAACCTGGCGGGCGACATGGCGAAGGCCCGCGGCAAGCGGCCGTTCATGGTGGGCGAGTTCGGCCTCTCGTCCGACCCGCCCGCGGTCCGAAAGTTCCTGGACGAGGTGGTTGCGAGCGGCTCGGCCGGCGCGCTTATCTGGAGCATGTACTTTCACAAGGAGACCGGCGGATTCTGGTGGCACCAGATATTCACGCACCCCAGCCTGGCGTCGTATCACTGGCCGGGCTTCGCCCCCGGCGATGCGCACAAGGAACGCGAGATGCTCACTGTTCTGCGCGAGGCGGCGTTCAAGATTCGCGGCCTCCCCGTGCCGCCGGTCCCCGCGCCCGATCCGCCGGTCATGCTCCCCGTGGGCGACGTGCCGATGATTTCATGGCGCGGATCGACTGGGGCCGCCGGCTACGATGTCCAGCGGGCCGAGAAGGCCGACGGGCCCTGGACCACCGTGGCAAAGAACGTTGCCGACGGCGATGTGGCCTATCGGCCGCTCTGGAGCGACACAACTGTCAAGGCGGGGGACACGGTCTGGTATCGCGTGATCGCGCGGAACCCGAGCGGCGAGTCGCCGCCGTCAAACGCCGTCGGGCCGGTCAAGGTCAAGGGCGTATGCCTGGTGGATGAGATGAAGGACCTTTCGCTCGCGGCCGACAAGTCCGACGGCATCACCATCGTCAACGACCACGACGGCCACTACGCGGAGTACCTGTACCGCGCCAAGGCCGACCAGGGGCAGTGGATCGTTTACCAGGCGCCGGCGCCCATGTTGTCCGTCAGGGTGTTTGCGTGGATCGAAGAGAAGGGCGGCGACGTGGGCCTGGAGACCTCGGCCGATGGAAAGACGTACTCTGCGCTGAAGGCCGAGCGGAAGGAAAGCACCTTCAAGCCGAACTCCAGGGCCGCCAGCGGCTCGAAGGTCAAGGCCCGCGCGCTTGTTGAGTACCGGGGCGCCGCGCCCGCCGGAACGACGCACCTCAAGATTCTCTGGACCGGCCCGGCGGAACTCGAGCGCGTGGAACTGTATCACCCAGGCGCCGCGGGCGCGAAGTAGTTGCGTAGGGTGGGTCCTCCGGACCCGCGCGGCCATTAGCGCGTTTCGCGCGGCGGGTCTCCCGACCCGCCGCGCAGATGGTCGAGTGCGGCCGCAGCAGCGGCTTAGAAACTGTTTCAAAACCCGGTTCCTGTAGCACAGCCGCCCTCGGCTGTGCTTGATTGCGGTCATTTTGCACGCCCGA
>CAYGWP010000012.1:0-10528 GCA_964353455.1 uncultured Anaerolineales bacterium | reverse complement strand
AAGGCGGCAGCCTCACCATCCTCGCCACAGCACTCGTCGATACCGGCAGCCGCATGGACGAGGTCATCTTCGAGGAGTTCAAGGGCACAGGCAACATGGAACTCCACCTCGACCGCCGCCTGATGGATAAGCGAGTCTTCCCGGCCATCGACGTCTCGGGCAGCGGCACGCGGAAGGAAGAGTTGCTCCTCGACCCGCAGGAACTCAAGTACATCTGGGCCCTCAGGCGGGTCCTTACGGAAATGAACCCCGTCGAGGCCATTCAACTTCTGCGCGGCCGCCTCGAAAAGACCCACACCAACGCCGAGTTCCTGCTCTCGATGAACCTGTCGTAAGGGCGTCACCGCGAGGACCGCGGAGAAAGTTGCGGCGGGTCCACGATTCAGGCCCTGCCGGACTGCGCCGCGAAATACTGCACCACGCTTGCCGCCAACAGCAGCACAAGGAAGAACACGACCAGGCCCACATAGACGCCGATGGCGGCGGCGATCTGCCAGCCCCGCATACCGACGGTCTCCAGGCGGCCGCTGAAGAAGCGGCGGAAGGCGTCGAGACTGCGGACCGCGCGCCGGGCCTTCTCGCCCCGCGCGGGGTCTCCGGCGGGACAGATGCGGCCGATCCTCTGCCACGCCGCCGCCACCCAGCCACGCAGCGCGTCGGGGGCGATTCCGATCCCAAGCAGCGCCAGGTTCGCTTTCTGGACCCGCGCGGCGCCCCGCATCTGGAGCACCGTGAACACCGCCACGAGCCCGAGCAGCCACGACCCCAGCCACACGGCCGCCGCAACGCACAGCCCCGCCGCCAAGACCGATGCAATTATGCCGACCACGCGATGCGTGGAAAACGCGATGCTCGTCACGATGCGGCCGCCGTCAAGCATGCCCAGCGGCAGCAGGTTAAAGAGACTTATGAACGACCACCAATCGGTGACCTGAACCGCCAGCGGAACCGAACCCAACGTCGCCACGGTCACGATGCATGCACCGAGGGCCATGACGCCGCCGAACGCCGGACCCATGACGGCGATGACGAACTCATTCCAGCGCGTCGGGGCCTCTTCCAGCGCCACCGCCACCGCGCCCATGAACGGCACAACGAAGATGCCCCCTGTCCGGACGCCGCTCCATTTCATCGCCAGCACGTGCCCGTACTCGTGCACGAGGAGGAAGACCACCAGGGCGACCGCCAGCACCGGCGAATACATGTACGAAAACGCAATTATCCCGATTACCAGGAGCACCGCCTGTTTCCGCTTCCTGGCGGATGGGTCCGCCGGCGGCACGTGCTCCTCGGGCGGCGAATGCGCAGGCGGCGACGCCGGAGGAACGAAGCCCGGCTCGGACGGCCGCGCGAAAGAGCCGTCGGCCTGCTCCGCCAGGCCCGCCTTACCGATGACAATCGCCGCCAGCAGCAGCCCGTTCGGCAGAAAAAGGACGTCGCTGCCGGCCGTCCCCGCGGGGCGCAGCAGGCCCTGCGCGCCTCCGGCCCGGGAGGCGCGGCCGTGCTCCTTCGCCGCCTCTGGGCTGAAGGCAAAGAGCGGCGGGTCGGTCCACGCCAGGCGCTTCCCGTCTCGTGTGGTCAGCCGCGCGATGCCGGCCGTGATCTCGCCGTGAGGCGCCTCCTCGAAATCCAGCCGCGCTACGGCGTCCCATGGAATCCCGAAAGTCTCTTCGCCGAACCTGACGCCGAGACCCGTTCTCGATGCACACACGCCGTACCGGCCATCCTGCCGAAAGCCCATCGCGAGCGGCGCCCCGGCCGGCGCTGTGACCGGCGCGGCAGGCTGGGCGGCCGCCGGCCCTCCATGTCCGTCGCCGCCAGTCGCCGACCCAGGTTCCGCAAGACCCTCCGGCATCGCTTCCATCCTCCGCCCTGCCGCAGGGCAGGCTACTTCCCGGCGCAAAGAACATCAACAAGAATCACAGGGTTGTCATACGGCGTCACTTTCGGGGGGTGGCACGGCCACGCTGTTGCGTGGCCGTGGCCATCGGCGGGGCACAACCACGGCCACGCAGAGGCAAAGCGTGGCCGTGCCACCCGTAAGTGACGC
Source organism: uncultured Anaerolineales bacterium (assembly GCA_964353455.1). Lineage (GTDB taxonomy): Bacteria > Planctomycetota > Phycisphaerae > FEN-1346 > FEN-1346 > CAYGWP01. Next base: position 8,478 of record CAYGWP010000012.1, on the reverse strand, counting down.
CATACGCAGCAGCGCGGGATTGACGTGCAATAGCCCACCCCATCTGGTATCCTATTATCTTCGGAAACCGGGAAGGCCCGGTGCGGGCATCTCAAGGGGAATCGAACGGGAGGCGCCATCATGAAGAACGCAAATCGCTGGACCGCCGCAATCGTGGCAACATTGGTTCTCGTCGGCGCAACGTGCGCGTTTGCGCAGGATTGGCCGCAGTGGCGGGGCGCGAATCGCGATGGAAAGGCGGCCGGTTTCACCGCCCCCCAGGCATGGCCCAAGGAACTCTCGCAGAAGTGGAAGGTCTCCGTCGGTCCGGGCGACTCAACCCCCGCCCTCGTCGGCGACAGGCTCTACGTCTCGGCCCGCCAGGGCGACGACGAGACAATCCTCTGCCTGGATGCCGCCACAGGCAAGGAAGTCTGGCGCGACAAGTACGCCGCCCAGCCCGTGACCGGGGCCGCCGCAAGGCATCCGGGTCCTCGCAGTTCGCCCGCGGTGACCGACGGCAAGGTCGTCGCGCTCGGCGCGACCGGCGTGGTCTCGTGCCTGGATGCCGCCACAGGCAAGGTCCTCTGGCGCAACACAGAGTTCACGAAGGCCCTGCCGATGTTCTTCACGGGCATGTCGCCGATTATCGTCGATGGCACGGCCGTCCTGCACCTGGGAGGCAAGGGCGAGGGGGCCCTTGTCGCCTTCGACCTGGCGTCCGGCAGCATCAAGTGGAAATGGGCCGGCGACGGCCCGGCGTACGATTCCCCCGTCCTCCTGACCGCAGACGGCACAAAGCAGATCGTTACGGTGACCGAGAAGAGCGTGGTGGGCGTTTCGGCGGCCGACGGCAAACTCCTCTGGCAGGCGCCCGCCGTCACCGGCAGGATGCTGTTCAACTCCGCCAGCCCGATCCTTGATGGAAATATCGTAATATTCACCGGCCAGGGCAAGGGCACGCGGGCCGTCAAGATCGAAAAACAGGGCGATGCCTTCGCCGCAAAGGACCTCTGGGCCAACGAGGAGACCGGCACCGGCTACAACACGCCCGTCCTCAAGGACGGCTTCCTCTTCGGCCTCTCCGAGAAAGGCATCCTCTTCTGTATCGATGCCAAGACCGGCAAGACCGCCTGGACCGACACCACGCCGCGCGGCAAGAGTTTCGGGTCGGTCGTCGATGCGGGTTCCGTTCTCTTCGCCCTGCCAGCCACGGGCGAACTGGTGGTCTATAAGCCCTCCGCCAAGCAGTTTGAGGAAGCGGCCCATTACAAGGTCGCCGAGACGGCCACCTACGCGCACCCCGTCATCGCCGGCAAACGCATCTACGTCCGGGACCAGGATTCGCTCATCCTCTGGTCGATGGAATAAGCACGGCAGAGGCCCCAGGGAACTAGTCCTTCTTCAGGACAACCATGGTCATGTCGTCGCGCTGGTCGGCGCCAGCGCGGAACAGATCGACCTCGTGCCATACATTGGTGATCATCTCGCCCGGCGGCAGATGGCGGTGGCGGTACAGCGCCTGGGCCAGGCGCGGGATGCCGAACTGCTGCCCGGAGGCGTCGGCGGCCTCATAGAGGCCGTCGCTTACGACCGCCAGGAATGTTCCCGTCTCGAACTTGTGTTGCCGCAGGGTCTGCCCGACATCCATCAGCCTGACAATCCCCAGCGGCATCAGCGGCATATCTGTGGCCGCCTCCTGCTGAAGCCGATCAGAGGCCGTGTCGTAGAACAGGATGGGCCCCTGTCCGGCCGAGGCGTAGGAGAGCGTGGCACTGGCGGGGTCCAACAGACCCAGGAAGCACGTGACGAAATGGCCCTTCGGCAGGTCCAGGGCTAACAGGGTGCGAAGTTCCCGAAGGATGTCGGCGGCATCCCGCGAGCGCACCGACAAGGCGCGAAGCATGGCGCGGGTCTCGTCGGCAAGCAAGGCCGGGCCCATCCCGTGACCTGATGCATCGGCCAATGACACCATCCACTGCCCGCCGGGCAATTGCAGGAAATCGTAAGTGTCACCGCCGGCACTTTCGGCCGCACGGCTCCACCCGGCCAGGCTGAATCCGCTGACATCGGGGGACACTGTGGGTAAGAGCCCTCGCTGGATCTCGCCCGCAATGCGCAGTTCCTCCTCCATGCGCTGCTGATTGCGTTCGGCCTCCAATCGCTCGTGCACAAGCGACCAAGACACAAGGACCGCCATGACCATGAATGCGAAGGGGGCCATGGCGCACCCGGTCCAGTCCAAGATGCCCAGAATCACATCGAGAAATGCGCCGACCGCCACGACGACAAGAGCCGCCCGGACCAGGCCGATCTGGCGCAGAGATCCAGATGCAGAACCCTGTGCTATGTTCGGGTGCTTCCGGAACACAATAATCAGCGATGCGATCGTGCAGCCGGCGATTATGGCGGGGTAGACGCAGGTCAGGGGCGAAACTACCGGCATCCATGGGAGGGCATTAAGCCACCCCGCCGGTCCCGGCGCAGAAACCGTCCGCGCCGCAAAGACCCAATCAGTCCAAAGAAACGGGATGACAAGGGCACCCAGCACATACAGCAAGAGACACCCCCAGGACTGGGCGCACCGCAATCCCCGGTAGCACAAAACGAAGTGAATCTGCGTGACCGAGGAGGCCACTCCGACGGCAAAGTTGACGCGAAACCAGTGTAAGGTCAGGATTGCGGCTCCGGGGAAGGCGGTTGGGTCTTCCCCTTGGCGGATGATGTTGTCCTGCATGAACAGCGAGAAACAGAATGCAGCGAGAAAACCCAACCAGTTGGCGAAGAGGAGGTCAATCCTCCTGCGGCCGAGGGCAAAGTACCCCACATAGAACATCACCGAAAGCGGGGCCATCACCACCAGGCCGAGAAGTTCGTGAAGCGTGTATGCGTTAAAGGGTAACATGTTAGAAGGAGAAGCCCAGAGACACAGTCAGGGTCTGAGACCGGCCGAATTCCCGCTCCAGTTCCGGAAACATGTTGTGCTGGTATGCAATGTCAATCGAGATCCGGTCCGAAGGATAAATGCCTATGCCCGTTGTCCAGGAGGCGTTGCCGCAGGTGTCCAGGGCCGCCCCGCCCCGCACGAAAAGCCCCTTGGTAATCGCATGGTCCACGCCCATGAAGAACCGGTTCACGTGCAGCCGGCCCGTGTCGTTCCGGAAGGCCGCGAACTGGTAGTCCGCATATACGGCCGAGTCCTTGCCATATTCGTATGAGACCCCCGGCCGCACGGCGAACTGGTGAGTCGTGTCACTGATGCCAATGTCGCCGACGCCCAAGCCCAGAAAATCGTGCACGACCGTACGGTCGCGCGAGAAGGCATAATCGCCCACAATGCCGGCCAGGAGCCTGTCGGTCAGCCGCCGCAAGACTCCGAACCGCCAGCCATAGGCATCGCTGTGGCTGTCGCTGACCGGCATATCAAGCAGGTCGAATTGCGTGTGCGACTTGGCATAATTGAAGTTGGCGCCTACGGCCCAGTCATTGGAGATGCGGGTTGCCCATTGCACTTGGGCGAAATCCATGTCGATGCCGAAATCGAGTCCCTGGCGGGTAGTCGCCCTGTTGCTCCACACCTGCGCCAGCGCCGGCTGCAATGTTCCTGCACAGCCTGTGTCCAGGGTAACGGCCTCGCTGGCGATGTGCAACTCTGTGCCCTCGCGGAATAAGATGTCCGCATACTGGGGGCTGAACGAAAGATGGAGTGTCCCCGGAATGGGCTGCCAGGCCACCGATGCTGGGTTGACCGACGACGACCATTTGCTCGCCGCTGAAGCGCCACCGACGGCGGCCACGTCCGCGTAAGGCGCAAAGCGGGTCAAGGCGGCGGGAAGGCGCAGCGAGAGATCCGCGTCCTTAATCCCCCCAGCGCGTGCGGGCGCGGCCGCTAAGGCGACGCCGAGCAGCACACACACGCCCGGAATACGCCTGCACACCATCAGGCCACACGCTCCACCCATAAGGCGCCCCCCTCCCAGACGGTCCCTTGATTAGATCGGATGCTTCACATTGCGATTATGGCGACCATGCTCGTTGTGTCAAGCATTCTTCAACTGACCTATGCCGACCTTCTCGAATGGCATGAAGATAGGGCCTGGAGCACTTTAAGGTTGGACAGTAGCGCGCAAATTTGCGCGGCGGTTCTCCCGAACCGCCGCGCTTTGCCTCCGTACGCGCTGGGCGCGGCCCGCCAGTCCGTCGGGCGGGCCGCGCGAACACGCAAAGTTAAAATGCTCTAAATGCTTGGGAGGCTACACGTTGCGCTGATTGTCCAATTGCGGAACGCGGCGATACCCCTTCGGCTGTGCTCAGGGCTGGCCCTTCGCGTCGCCCAGGGCGGCGGCAGCGGAACCGCCTGCCGTAATAGAACGGTCGCGCCCCATCAGTTCGGGGCCTGCGCGGGCATCACGCTTCGCCGACGCGCTTCAGGCAGGCGCCCAGCATGGCGTCGAGTTCCTTGCGGGCGTCGGCGGCGGCGGGGTCGTCAAGAAGATTGTGCAACTGGCATGCATCCTTCTGGTTGTCGTAGAGGAGCCAGGGGACGAGGCCTCCCGCGCCGCCGGACTTGACGTAGGTGTAGCGGGCGGTTCTTACGCCGCGCCAGTTGCCGCGGCCCGCGCCTTCCTTGCCTGCCGCGCGTTTGCCTTGTGTTTTCTTGAGGGCGGTTCCTTCCGGTTTGCCCTCTTCGGGTTCATCGACCTGGCCGCCGGACATGATGAACGCCGATTCGGGGCCAGGGGCATCCTTGCCCTTCAGGATGGCCGAGAGGTCCGCGCCCTGCATCCTGGGCAGAACGGGCTCGCCCGCGAGGCCGAGCAGCGTGGGCGTGATGTCAACGGTCGAGAAGAGGGTGTCCAGGCGCCGGCCGGCCGGAATTCCGCCCGGCCACCGGATGATGAACGGCACGTTGATGGATTCGTCCCAGGGGACGTTCTTGCCCCACTTGCCGAAAGAGCCGAGCATGTCGCCGTGGTCGCTCGAGTAGCAGACGATGGTGTTGTCGGCGATGCCGAGTTGCGTGAGTTTTTCCATCAGCCGCCCCACCTGGCGGTCCATCGCCGAGACGTGACCGAAGTACTGGACGTGCTCCTGGCGCAATTTCGCCAGGTCCGCCCCCTCCGAAACGTTCGGCCTCAGGCGGATCCGCTCGGGGTCATACAATTCCGCGAACTGCGGCGGGGCCTCGCTGTAGGGCGGATGCGGCGGATGCCACGAAAGGTAGATGCAGAACGGCCCCGCCGCATTCCTCTCGATGAACTCGAGCACCAGGTCCATCTGCCACTTGGGGGCGTACTCCGCAAGGGCGACCTCGTTGCCCGCGTCGTCGTGATAGCGCGTGTCATAGCGCTTGCGATAGTTGTAGCAGACCCGCCACCAGTCGAACCCGTGGCGGTGCGGGCCCGGCGGCACGGGCGCCCCTTCGAGCGCCCCCGGATACAAGTGCCACTTGCCGACGTAGCCTGTGGCGTAACCGGCCTTCTTGAGCAGGTCGGCGATGGTGGTTTCCGTGGCGGGCAGCCCGCCTCTGCCGCCGACGTTCCCGCTGACCGTGTGCGCCTGCTGGTATCGGCCCGTCAGGAGGCTGGCCCTGTACGGCGAACAGAGCGGATGGTTGCTGATGCAGCGGGTGAAGACCGCGCCCTGCCGGGCCATGACGTTGAGGTTGGGGGTCTTGACCTGGGGGTCTCCGCCGCCCGGCCAGGAACAGTTGCGGTGCTGGTCGGCGAAGACATAGACGATGTTCGGCTTCCGGGCCGCGCGGCCGTCCTCGGACCCCAGGAGCCGCCTCGGCAGCGTCAGCGCCGCCCCGCCGACCGCCACGCTCGCCAGGAAGTCTCGCCGGTTCATGGGCGCTTCTTTTCTTTCCGGAGCCTGGCCTTGCGGCAGACTGCGACCGTCGCCGAAGGCAGCCGCGCGGATAGCCTCGTCGCCGGCTGTCCTGCCGCGCTTCAGGGCCGGGCTGCGGCAGGCTGAGGCACGACGGCCTCGCCGCCTGCGCCCGCCTTGCCGGCGCGTTTGCCGCCGGCCTTGCCGCCGGCCTTGGCGCCGACCTCCTTCTTTGCCGCGGGCGCCTTCTCGACCGGCCGCGTGGCTGGTCTTGCGAGCGATTCCCCGTCCAGTTTCGGCTCGAACTTCGCCAGGTCCAGCCCGAAGCGGTCGAGGATCGTCGGCGTGATGTCGGCCCGCGTGCCCGCGCGGCAGACGGCCTTGTCGTTCGTCGCCAGGAACACGAACGGGGCGTAGCCGTGGCCGGAACCGCCCACGTCGAAGCCGTGATCGGCCGTCACGTAGATCCGCGTCTTCGCGTACAGGCCCAGGGCCTTGAGTTTCTCGACCAGCCGCCCAAGTTGCGTGTCGCCCGAGATGATCGCATCATTGTATTCCTTCGAGGCCTCGCCGTGCTTGTGGCCGCTGTGGTCCACCTCGGCCAGGTGGACAAACATGAAGAACCGCCTATCCTTATACTTATCCAAGGCACTTAGTGCCGCATCGCCCACCTTCCCATCCTCCATCAGGCCAAACTGCCACTCGTCGCAGGCCTTGTGCATCGTGTAGTAGGGCGACCCCTCGAACACGAGGAACTTCTGGCCGCCCTCCTCCACCACCTGCCCCAGCCCCTTCTCCGCGAAGCCGGGCTGCTTCGCCCCGCCCTTTCCCGCTTTGCCCGCCTTCGCGCCCTCCGCCTTTGGGGCGCCCGCCTTGGCCTCGTCGGTGGCGGCGTCGTAGGGGCGCTTAAAGGGCGCGTTGATCTCGCCGCAGTGGCCCTTCTTGCCGATGACGGCCAGCGCGGCAAACTTCTCGGCCCCGAAGTGGGCCTTCAGCCGCTCGAAAACGCTCAGCCCCGCCGGAACGTCACGATAACGCCCGTTGCTGTACACACCGCTCACCTCGGGCCGGTAGCCGGTGAGGATCTGCGTCCAGCCGGCCTTCGTGTCGGTGGCGCCGGAGGTCACATCGACGTCAACGAGCGCGCCCTCGGCGATGAGCGCCTTTAAGTTCGGCAGTTTCTCCTCCTTCAAGAGAGCCTTGACCTGGTCGCGATGGGGCCCGTCCCAGCCCATCAGGATGACGTTCTGCGGCTGGTCCGCCGGCGCGGCCTCGGCACCCATCGCCGCCGCGGCCCAGAGCGGACACAGGACCAACAGCCCGAAAATCACCTTGCGCATAGTGTCACTCCTTTCCTGTCACACCCCTCGAAGTTTCACGGCACACCCTCCGCGCAGCCACACCCCGCCCGCGACATGCACGGGCTGCCGCCGCCGGAACCGGCGACGCAGCCCCTTGCGGCACGTTACTTGTTTTTCTTCTTGCCGCCGCCGCCCTTGCCGCCCCTGGCCTTGACCGTCGGCTCCGGGGGCTTGCTTTCCCAGGAGAGGGGCGAGAGGACCTTGCCGTCCTCTGCCACCTTGATCCGGCCCATCTGGTATCCCTTGGCCAGCGTGCCTTCGTAGGCGGTTCCCGGCGTCGCGCACCTGACGAGTTTCGGCGTGCCGGCATCGTCCTTGACCTCGGCCCGCACCTCGACCTTCTCGATCCTGCTGACGATTGCGCCTTCATCGGCGTTGCGGATGGCCTTGGCTGCGGCCTCCGGAATGTCGCCGATGGCGGTGGGCGTCTTGACGGCGGCAATCGCACCGTCGGCCGAAACCACCGCCGTCTTCTCGCTCATCACTTCCCACAGGCCGACGGAGTACAGCGTCATGCCGCCCTCGTTCACCATCTTGACGAGGCCGGTGGTGGCCGATGGAAACGCATCCTTGACGGCCTTTGCGGCCGCCTCGGGCAGCGTAATCAGCGGCGCCGCAGGCGTTGTGGCCTTCGGCTCCTTGGCCTTCCTTCCGGCCGCATCCGCCGGCATGGCGATAATCGCCACGCCGATCAGCACCGCAAGACCTGCCACGAACCATTGTCTCCCTGACATGCTCTCGTCTCCTTTCGACTGAATGTCCCGGCGCCAAGGCCATCGCGACCGTCGGACCCTGCGTGGGCCGACGCCGATTCCCGCGCCACGCCTTCAACCGACATGCGGAGGCTTCGGCGCCAACCTCGCGCCCGCTGCCCCCGCGCCAATGTTTAAACGTGCGACACGGCCCGATATTGCAGGGCATTGCCCCCTGCCGCCGCCACACGCGCTATTGCGCCTTTCCCGCGGGCTTTCCTTATCCAAACTCTTCCGGTATATTTGGCACTCATTGGGAAGGGGTGCGCCGATGAGAAGCCCGATTCCGCGCGCGGTCGCGGCGGCGATGCTCCTGGCTGCCGCATGCCAGGCCGCGGGCGAAGACAAGCCGCCGGCCCCCACCGCATCCGCCCAGGAGAACCTCGACCTCGGCGGCAATGTGAAAATCGCCCTCGTCCTCATCCCGGCAGGCAAGTTCCTGATGGGCGACCCCGGCAGCCGCCAACGCCCGCAGCAACAGGTGGCCATCTCCAAACCATTCTACATGGGTGCATGCGAGGTCACGCAAGAGCAGTTCGCGGCCGTCACGGGCGCCA
>CAYGWP010000011.1:0-14192 GCA_964353455.1 uncultured Anaerolineales bacterium | reverse complement strand
TCGGCGTCATCGTGGCCGGCGCCGGCTACGTCTCCTACCGGTCGCTCGTGGCGACGTTCCTCCATGAAACGGAGTTGTATCAGGACCACATGGTCGTCATGGCCCGCGAGTGCATCGAGCGCCTGTGGCCCCTGCCCGACCAGGAAGTGGACCGGCTCTGCAAGCGGTTTCCCGAGGAACTGGCCTCGCAAGTCAAGACCGGCGACCGCCCGGCCCCTGAGCACAGCCTCCCGATCCGCGTGACGGTGATCGCCGCCGACGGCCGCGTACTCGGCGACAGCCACAGCGATCCCGCTCGCATGGTGAATCACAAGACCGAAGACCGGCCCGAAGTCTTGGCGGCGCTCGCAGGCAAGCCCGGGCGCCACTCGCGCCAGAGCGAAACCCTGCGCGTAGAGTACCGCTACGTGGCCCTGCCGATCCGCAAGGACGGCCAGACGGTGGGTGCTGTCCGCGTCGCGATACCAGCGGTGGCCATCGTGCAGAACGAAGCGGTGGTCCGAGACGTCCTCCTCGGTACGGTCCTGGCGGTCTTCGGCGGGTTCGCCCTGGTTGGGCTGCTCCTGAACTGGACCTGGTACAGGCCGCTGAGGCAAATAGCCCTGGCCGCCGACCAGATTGCGTCCGGCGACCTGGAGCACGCGGTGCCGATCTCCGGGTCCGGCGAACTCTCTCAGTTGGCCATCGCCCTGAACGAAATGCGCACCACGATTGCCGAGAAGATCGCCACGATCACCGCCCAACGCGAGAGCCTGGAAGGCGTCCTCGCCAGCATGCGGGATGCCGTGGTTGTCCTCGACGCTGAAGGCAACGTTGCCCTTGTCAACCGTGCGGCGGCAGACCTTCTTCTACCCCCGGGGGCTGAGGTCGAAGGCTTTCACCTTCAGGTCGCCATCCGCTCTGCGGGCATCATTGACGCTTACAACGAATCGGTGAAGACTGGTCGGCCGGTCGCCAGGCAGATAGAGGCGGACCTCAAGGGGCTCCCCCGCCACCTTGACGTGTTGGTTACGCCGATGGCCCCGGCCGAGAAGGGGTTGGCCCGCCTGGTGGTCGTTCGAGACATCACGGACCTGGTGCGGGCTGCCGCAATGAAGGCGGAGTTTGTGGCCAACGCATCCCACGAACTCCGCACGCCCCTGGCCTCGCTCCGCGCGGCCGCCGAAACCCTGACCGATGTTGACCCCGCCAGCCGTGAGGACCTTGCCGGAGTTGCAGGAGTGATCGACCGGCAGATCCGCCGCCTCGAAGACCTGACGCACGACCTATTGATCCTGCACAGCGTGGAGAACGCCAAGCGGGCCGTCATGTCAGAGACCGTCACCGCGGCGTCGCTGGCGGAATGGCTCCGCACGGAATTCGCCGGGCGGGCGAGCAAGAAGGGATTGACGCTGGAACTGACGGCCGCAGAAGACACGTTCACCTCCGACCGTCTTCTGGTTGAACTCGTCCTCCAGAATCTCATGGACAACGCCATCAAGTTCACTCCCGCCGGCGGGCGGGTCGCATGTGCCATCCGGCGACAGGGCCAGGCCATCGAGATCACCGTCAGCGATACCGGCCCCGGCATCCGCCGGGAGGACAAGACGCGTGTCTTCGAGCGGTTCTTCCAGGCCGACGCCTCCCGCCAGCGCGCCGACGCATCGCGCGGCACCGGCCTCGGCCTTGCCATCGTCAAGCATGCCTGCGAACGCCTGGGCGGCAGTGTCTCGCTGGAGAGCGAACTCGGCAAAGGGACCGCTGTAACAGCCGTTGTCCCTGACCAAGCCCGGCGATGAGGACAAGAAGTCCGACAAGAGAGAACCGGCTGTCACCACAAAGCAACCGGCTCGCCACAGATCCTAAACACTGAATCCAGCGCGGGAAATCCCCTCCTTCCGCAGATAAGGTGGGTGGACCTACGCCCGTTTAACAGCCTGCTGAAGGAGATGGCCTGCGGCCCGCAAGGACACTTACAGTGGCATTGCCCAACGTACTTCGAGGGATTCTCGCCCTCGTGTGGAAGGCCCGAAGATTGTGATGGCGAGATGGAACGGCAGACTCTGCGACCATCGGGCCACTGATCCTCTGGCCGTTCAGCCCGAGGTTTTCTCCCAGGTCGTCACTCGTTTCCCGCAGTTCCGGCACTCGCGGCGGCGCTGGATGCGGCCGCCCCACACCGCGCGGGTGTAAATGACACAGAAGTGTCTGCAACCACACTGGCGGCAGACGAGGCCGCGCTGGTCAGCGGGCGGGGTGATCTGCGGCACCGGGTCTTTTGTAAGGGTCGGCAACGGGTTCACCTCCTAAAATCATCCTGTGTGTACCGTTTACGTTGACGGCCCGGACGGGCCTCTTGGCCGGGCAACTTTACGCCGCAGATCGAGGCGGCGACGGAACAGCCGACCAGGCAATCCAGCCAGTGGTTGTCGGGGCGAGAGGGCTTCAACTTCCATTCCTGCACGTCGCGGCCGTGACCGTGGGTGAGGGTCCAGGTTTCAGAACCGGCGATGTGCTCGGCCAAGAGGGCGTGGTCGCTGGCGGACTTGCCGAATAGCGTGAGCGCCCCAGGATCGCCGGGCACGACCGACAGCCGCGCGTGGACGAACGTCTTCCACCAGTTCACATCCGCCGCCACGTGCGGGAATTCCTGCGTGCCCTTCACGTTCGGGAAGTACCAGTTGTGGCCGTGGACCTCGCCGGGGTGGCGCTTGTACATCGACATCGGCCGCGAGCCGGCCCGGATGCCAACACCCTTCGCCAGAACCATCGTGGCGCCGCCCGCCTTGTGCTTCACGGCCGCAACGATGCCGGGCTTGTAGCCCATATCGACGAGACACTTTTCGACGCGAAGCACGCCGCCTTTGCCGGCCCGCGGCCATTCGCGCGAAAGGTACTGGCCGACGAGGGCCTCAAGCCCCGCATGGATCGCCCCGTCGATGCCGGCGCCGGAGTACGCGCGGGCCAGCGTGTGCGGCGCGGCTTCGAGCGTGAACCACGGCCGCCGCTGGTCGGGGAATGTGCCATAGTCCAGGATGAAGCCGGTGAAGTCTTCCTGCCACGCACAGACACAGTAGAACAGGGCCTTGTCGTGCACGTCGATGAACATGGTGACTGTGGAGCACGCCAGGGGTACTTCTCCGCGCCGACGGCCGCTGAAGCGTGCGGCCACATCGTCGGGGGTAAGGATGCTCTCGGCCAACTGGTCCTGGATCGGCTCGTTCTGGTACTCACTGGCGAACGCGGCGGCGTTGTCCTGCCGCAGGTTCATCGCGTGCTGGATGGCCGAGAGTTCGTGGCGGTTGAACCGCTCCGGCCAGGACACCTGGGCGCCGGCGTCCATCGCCTCGCGGTTGGCGCGATAGAACTCCGTGGCCTCGTGGCCGTCGCCGCCGGCCCGCAGGCCCTCGGCCCGGATGCGGGCATACTCGGACCACAGGCGGTCGGCGGTGGGAAAGGCGTACACCATCTTGGTCCGTTCGCCGTGCCAATCGGGGTGCTTCTGGCGGTCGAGCAACTGGTCGGCCATGTCGCCCGCGCGGATCACGGTGCACGGCACGATGATCGCCGTCCGTTGGCCCGGCCCCGCGAGGCCCGCGACCGCGCCGTTGATGATCGCCAACCGCTCGGCGGTCTGGAGGGGGCTTCGGGCCGACTGGTCGGTCTGCGGGTCGTCGCAGATCACGATGGTCGGCCGCACGCTCGTGCCGTCAGGTCGCGCGCAAAGCGCGCCGCGAATGTGGCCCGTCAGTCCCGACACGCGGATGATGGCCCCGCTGGATGGGCTGCTGGGCATCGTCGGCATGATGATTTCTTCGACGCCCCACTCGATTCGCGTGGGCACGCCGTAGTACCGCTGGCCGGTGCAACGCCGGGATTCGCCGTCCAGTTTCCAGATCGGTTCCAGGGCTTCGGGGTAATCGGCTTTGAGCAGGGCGTTGCCGGTGAAGTGGCTCTTGATGTTCTCCAGGAGCGCCACGGCGGCCTCATTGGTCGCCGCAATCAGGTACACGAACGGGTGATGGCCGGCGAGGATGGCCCACTCGACGGCCGCAAGGCAAAGGCTCGTCTTGCCGCTGCCGCGCGGCATGGCGACGGCCAGGGTCTCGCGCTCACGCACAACACGCTCTATCTTGGCGATCACACGCAGGTGGTCCGGCGACCACGGCAGGTTGAAGATGCGGGGGAAGTACCGCTCGCAGAAGTAACGGAAGTCGCCGTCGGCCCGGCGTCGCTCGACCGGATGGGCGCAGGGAGAGAGCGGGGCGATGTCCTGGCCGGCGAGCGTGATGAAGGCACTACGGGCCTTCGACCTCGCCCGCTGCCGGTCATACGCTGCGCGCGTGGCCCTGTGTGCGGATGATTTCGGCTGCGATCCGGGCATGTTCTTCCACCGGGTAATGTTCATCGGTCAGGTTCAACGGCAACAGGTAACTGGCGACGAGTTCAAGCCGCCGGTCGGCATCATCGTCGCCCTCGGCCACGGCCCCGGCCGCATCGGCTGCCGCATAGAGGCCCAGGAGACGATTGAGTTCCCGCTGGGCCTGGAGCGCGGTCCGCGTGTCATGGGCGGCGATGCTCTTGGCGTAGAGGTCATCGAGACGCATCACCGCCTTGCCCAACTGTTCGTCCCGCGCGTAATCGGCGGCGACAGTGATCCGCTGGCGGGCCTCGGCCACGAGGCGCCGGGCGGCCTCCGCGTCCAGGCTGCCTTGCTTGACGCAGTACCCCTCAGCGGCCTCGACGGTCATGCCGTTCGTGAGGAGCAGTACCACGCGATCACGCAATGATTCATTCATAGACGACCCTCCATGAATAACGCCATAAAGGGAGGCGGGCAACCAGCCCGCCTCGCGTGCGGTTACAGCGCCTCCCAGCGGTCTCCTTGGGCGAACTGGATCTCCGTGCAACCGGAGTAGCCCCGCGCCCAGTCGAGCGGCGCGAATCCCTCTTCGTCGGCGACGCCCAAGTAGTACGGGATGCCGTCGTCGTCGAGAAGGCGGAACCGAAGGTGCAAGGACTTGAGTCGCTCTGCGGTCAGTTGGACCGCCGCGCTGTAGTGAACGACCTGTCTCGGAAGTTGCGGCAGAACGCCCGTACCCTCGGCCGAACCCTTTGGATTCTCGATGTCTGCGGTGATGACCCAGTGCATGACGGCTCTCCTTACTTGAGGTCCTCAATGTCCGTGTCAAACAGGCCCGGCTGTCGGGGCTTTAGCGCCCCGTACTCGTCGCGGAAGAAGTCCTTCTTCGTTTTACCGGCACGTTTCCCCTCAAAGGTGTGGCAGTCCAGGGCGTAGTCCGGGACCGCCTCCTTGAGCCTCCTAACTTCTTCCAGGTCGGTTTCCAACTGCTTCGGGTCGATTCTGGCGGGGTCGTAAATGAGGTTTGTAAGGTGGTCTGCGTCGCGGCACTTCTGCGCCTGAGACAGGAGAATCGCCGCCTTGGCGGCGAATACCCGGCCGCCGCCCTTCTTCTGGCGGTCGATGCTCTGCCAAGAACGGTACAGGGCCTCGATCTCGTGCGTGATGACGCCCCAGCAATCCTCGGCGCTGATGGTCAAGAGCCGCCGCCAGAGGTATTCCCGGTAGCCCGACTCGAACAACTCGATGGTCCAGTATCCGGCCAGCCGCGCATCGGCCCGCCTGATCGCCTTCTGGAGCGCCGACGCGACCTCACCGAACGCATAGCCCCGGATCGTTTTGAGTTCCTTCCTCATTGCGGACTCCCTTCGGCTGGCGGTTCCACAAGAAGCGGCCCGGCGCCATCGGCCCGGACGTAGTACCCGCTTGCGGTCCGCACGTACTCGATTCCATTGACCACGCGCCACACGGCCTCGACGCCCAGGCCCGCGCGACCGGCAAGCAAGTCGCCTTGCCGCGTTGCGGGGGTCACGTCCTGTCCGAAAAGGTCTTTCATGGTTTGGCCCCTTCGCATTGCTCCAACAGGGCCGCGCCGAGCATCTGGACCGCCCGCCGCAGACTGACCTTCCCGCCCTGAACGCTGTCCAACACCATCCGCTCGACCTTCAAGAGGTCCGGTTCCTGGCCCGTCTCGGCCCGCCAGATTTCAAGAAGGAAGTCTCGCGCCGGTGCCGCCAGGTACGCGGCGTTCGACCTGAACTCCAGGCGTGTGCAGCGGTCTCGGAACCGGGCCGACAGGAGCGCCGGATCGTTCGTGGTGAAGACCACGACGCTCTGCTGGGGCAGGTGCTCCAGGAGGTCCAGCCAGATCACTTCCGCCGGGCGGCACATCCGGTCGCACTCGTTCACGATGACGACCTTCCACCCGGACCCCTGCATCGGCCTGAGCCACATCCGCCGGCCCGTCTCGCGCACCGACTCGGCGTTCTGTTCACCCGAGGCGATCTCCCACACGCCGCCAAACTCCTCGGCGTCCACGTCGCACCCCAACTCGCGCGCCAGGGCCAGGGCGGCGCTGGTCTTGCCGGTCCCGGTCTCGCCCTCAAAGAGGAAGGCCGTCGAGCAGGGCGCCTTGGCGAACCGCCGCAGCGCGGCCACAACTCGCGGCTGGCCCCACAGCCCGGCCAGCGTCCGGGGTCGGTACTTCTCCGCCAGGGGAAGGGGTCGGGCGTCGGGTGTCGCTTCCAAGGTCGCCGTGGAAACCGCCTCCGTGCCTTCCTGGGCCACTCGGATTCCGGTTTCGGGTGTAGAATCGGCCGTCTTCCGAAGGCCATTTCGGATGGCCTTGTCGAGTTTCTGCCAAGTGATGCCGAATTCGCCCGCCAAGGCGCGCAGGCTCTCCCCGGCCGAGCGGCGCCGCCGGGCCACGTCCAGGAGCGCCGGGTTGAGGACAATCGGTGACGTTCTCACTGGCCACCCCCTTCGACCTTGCGGACGGCCGCCCGAATCTGGTCGGTGATCGCGGCGCCGCTGTACTCGCCGTTGTCCGCGAGGTCGCCGTCGCCAGCCAACAGGAGCGCCGCCTTGCAGGCTTCCAGAAGTTCCGGCGCCGCAGTGGCTAGGCGTCCTTCCTCACGGAGTTCGGTAGCAAACGTCCCGACCTTCTCCCACTCCTCGGGCGGCACCTGCGCCGCGATCTCGGCCAGTTCACCTTCGACGGCGCGGCCGGCCGGCGGCTCATCCGCATCCGCTTCCTCGCTGACCTCGGCCTCGAAGTGGCCATCGGCGATCCGGTCGGCGTCGGCGTAGTCCACGCCCGTCTTGCGCGCCCAGTGCCTCAGATTGGCCAGCAGGTCAACAAGTGCATCGCGCCGGTCCTCGGTGTCGCCGTTCTCCAAGTCCGGCTCGAAACCCTTCCTGTACTGCGTGTGCACATGCGCCGTCAGCGCGACTTCGGCGTCGCGCGCCCGCGTGGCGTTATTGGGTTCATTCTGCGTCATGGTCCACGCTCCCTTCCGCTTCACTGAGGGTTCGCCCTTCCGCCTTTGCGATAGCGGCCCGAAGTTCCTTCATCGTGAGCGCCACCGGCTCGTCGCCTTCAAGGTCGGCGTCTGTTCCGAAGGTCCAGCCTTCAAGGTCCGCCAGAGCGCACCGGGCGGCCTGGAGAAGGTCCGGTGCAGCGGCCAAGAGGTTCCCAGCATCCGGCCGGTCATCGTCCGCCGGCGGATACTGCTCCCACTCCGCGTCGCCTGCCCACTCCAGGTCCACCACGCGGTACACCTCGCGCCACTCGCGGCCGCAATCGAGGCACTCAACGTCCTGCGTGATTTCGGTGCAGGAATCCTCGCGCTCGGCGGCCCCGGCCTGGATGTGCTCGGACTGGCAGAACGGGCAATGCCCGGCCGTCCGCACGTAACGCTCAACTTCTTCCTGGGTCAGTTCCTTTTTCATGGTCAGGACTCCAGTTCAAACAAGGTCCGCTCAGGGCGGACAGGTTCAGTGGTTTGGGGCGGCGCCGCTTCCGTGGGCGCCGCAACCGTTTCCTCACAGGGGGCTGGCGGTGGGGTTTGGACCGACGGGAGTTCGGTGGCTTTGCCGTCCAGCGTCACAAGGACGAAGCGGCCTTTGCGGAGGCGCGCCTCGGCGGCGGCAAACCCCTTCCCGAAAATGTCTTCCCACTTCCGCATGACCTCCCGCATGTCGCGGTGCGAGAACGGTTTGCAGGTGATGAGCCAGTTCGGCCCGCTCTCGCTGTAGGCCACGAAGTCGAAGGACCTGAGTTGCACGCCTGCGAACAGGGCCTTCTTCGCCTCATCGACGGCCACATACGGCGTGCCGCTCTCGCGCAGGTACGCCTCCATTACTCGGATGGTGACTCGCATGGTCAATCCTCCCCAGCGAGCATCACGGTCAGAACGGGCTCGCCTTCGTCGCCAGGGCCGCACAGCGCCCAGAACTCGATGCCGCCCATCTTGACGTGGACCCGATCTTCGTTCGGCGCGAGCGTCTTGATGGCCAGGTGCAGCCGCTTGAGCAGCCACCTGATCGCCGTTTCGGGATTGACCTCGACCCCTTCGGGCGGCTTCGTGCCGGCCGGCAGTCGGACGGCCTCTCCGTACAGTGTTGCCGTCATCGCGGTGAGCAGCCGGAAGCCCTCCAGGCGGGCCAACTCGGTCACGTCCACAAGCACGCCGTCTTCAATCGCCTGCTTCCGGGTGTAAGAGAAGATGATGGGACCGAACGGATGATCTGCCTGTAACTCCGCCTCCGAGAACCCGGCGGCCTTCATCGCTTCCCATGTTTCGATATCCAGATACTTCCCTGCGCCCTTCGCGTTATCGTTTGCCTTAGACATGGCATACCTCCGTCTCTTGGTTCGCAAGGCATCCCTTGAGCCACTCCGTTGCCTGCTCCTCGCCGAGCACGTCCGCATCGACCAGGTAGTCGATGCCGGCACGGTCAGCCGCCGGCAGGTTCACCGCCGAGCCGAGGCTCTCGCACAGCCTGCCCGGCCAGTGCCGCGAGCCGCCCACCGCCCCGACCACCCGGAAGAACGCGATCTCGCACAGGGCGAAGGTGATCGCCCCCAGGTCCAGGGGCATGAGCGGGTCTTTCAGGGTGTACCGGATGACACCGTTCCGCACGAGGTCGGTCGGAGAGAGGACACTATCGAAGGCGACGATCCCGACGTTGACGCCCCGGCTGGTCAGCACGTCGGCCAGCGCCAAGGCAGCGGCGCCCCGGTAAAGCAACTCCTCGGGCTTGACGCTCGCATTGACTGTGAGGTTGCAGCCGATCACCACCGTGCGGCGTGGCTGCTTCTCTCGGACGTTGCGGTCCCAGGGCGACGGGTCGCGGGCGAGGTATCGGTCCACATCGAGTTCCTCGCCCCATTCCTGACCCCGCCGGACCTTCCGACGGGGCGCGGTCGGGGCAGCCACAGCCCCGATCAACTGCTCACGCATCCGGTCCACCGCCTCCAGAAGGTGCTTCGATGGCTTCGACAGTTCCCGCAGGAATCGGTCTTGCGTGAAGTAGTTCGACCAATCGTCCCGCCCGCTGAGCGCCCGCTTCATCCGGTTCCGCAGCCACTCGCGGCTGGTGTCGTTCTGGGCGAAGTCATCGAGGGCATCACGCACGGCCTCGCTGACCGAGCCGAACTCGTACCGCCATACGCCGTCGGCACACCGCCGGGCGGGCTTCTCGCCCGTCATCGCCGTGCCGGTGGGCGTGGGGGTCTCACCGCGTTTCGTCTTACGCGGCGTCGGCGCAGCCGTGTCCGAGCCGCCGCAGGACTCGCACGCCATGCCCCAATGCTTGGCGTAGTAGATGTGCTCGCCCTTGCCGAGCCGGTGTCCACACTTCTTGCATCGCCCACTGTGAGGGGCTGGTCTAAGGTAGGGTCGCATTATCGGCCCTCCGCCTTGGCCAACTCGTCGGCCGACCAGTCCTGAAAGTACCGCGTCTTCACGTCGCTGAGGGTCCGGCCCTGACGCATCGCGGCCACGCCGTTCACAACCAGCCGCGTTGAAGCGATCCGGCGGAGGCGATGCTCCGCGATCCGTGTCCGAAGCGTGTCCACCCAGGCGAGCAGTTCGTCGGCCTGCGCTTCCGACAGGGCGCCCCTCGCCAGGTCCCGCTCCAAGTCGCGGTCGTAGGTGACGCGGATGGTTGAAAGGACGAATCGGTCGAGCGTGGCGGCATCCAACTGGTTACGTCCGACGTACTGCGTATCCCCGCCCCGGCCCCACGTGTTCCCTGCGGCCAGGATGTAACAGTCCTTGTGCCGCACGTGAACCTGGCCCGTGACGGGGTTGCAGAGGAGGCCGTTCGCCAGCGCGGCGTTGATCGCCACCATGACGTTGGCATCCGCACCGTCCACCTCGTCCAGAAGGAACACCCCGCCGCCCTCGTACACCTCGATGAACCGCGTGGGCACGTGGCCCCAGGACCCGTCGGCCTTCGGAAGCACCCGGCCGAGAAGGTGAGTTTCCGTCACACCAGCCGAGAGGCTGATGAAGCCGAAGGGCAACTGGAGGGCATCGGCCATGCTCTTGGCCAACGTGGTCTTGCCCGACCCCGCCGGGCCGACCATCAGGATGTTCCGGTGGCCTTCCTGGACCAACTCCATGAGGGCGGTGAATTGGAAATGCACGCGGCCTTCCAACTTCACCACGCGGCCATCGTCCAGGTGGACCTCAATCGGCCGGGGTAGCCGGGCCTCGGCGATCTTTTCGTCCACGATCCGCCGGACGGCCGGCTCGTCCACAGCACCCTGAATATCAAGGTGCTCCTGAATCGCCCCGGCAAGTTTGACGAACAACTCCTCGTACTCGCCCGGCGGATGGTCGGCGGGCACTTGATCCGTCCGATCCTCCGTGCTACAGTCGGCTCTCGACATGGGCAACCTCACTTTCCCGTGTCCTGGCCGGCGGGTGATCGCATCACCGCGTCGGCCTTCCTTTTTTCCTCGGCCGCCCCGAATCCTGTATCCGGTTCGCCGAGTTCGCATTAAGCCTAGCCCATATATTGCCTTACGGGAAGGCGAGGTTGCCAAATAGGCATGGACATAAGACTTTGTGGTTGAAGCGTTTGACGGCATTTTCAGATTCTTCTGCGGAATTCTCTTTGCCCTGACGGGGGTTAGGATGGCGCCAGCCCCGTGGTGGCCTTCTTCGGCCTCTCGGAGTCCCGCCGCCCCCGGCCAGTTCTGCCTGTAACTTCGATAACAGGCCCTGGAAGCCAAGTCGTCACCCCTCGATTCTCTGGTCAGCCCCCGCCACGAAAGTGCCTGTGACGGCCTTCCAGACCTACCGATTCACACGGACAACCAGTCGCGTTGTGCCTTTCGCCTGCACGATGTCCAGATACGGCCCCCACTTGCGCTTCAGGTACGCCATCTCCTGCCCGTGCCGCTCGCTCGACCGCTGCCGCGCGTTGCCGCCGGCGCCGGCAAACCGGGTGTGGATGAATGAGAACCGGCCATCCACGAGCACAATCCGGTCATGCAGCAAGGACTGGAGGCAGAAGTCGATGTCGGCCCGAAGCAGCAGCCGCTGGTCGTATCGCAACTCGCGGCCGATGATTCCCACGAGACCGCCGACCCAGGTGTCTAACGAGAACGGCCGGAAGTTGGCATAGGTGAGCGGCCGGGCGGCTTGGTTGAAGCCGAACACCCGCACCCCGGCGTCCTGGGCGAGGATCGCCATCCGCTCGACGATCGCGCGGGCGGTGTCGGCGTCCTCAATCCGCTCCTTGTGGAAACCAACCTGGCTGTACACGTGCGTCACGTCGTCATCGACCATGACGACGCACGGATCGTCCACGTGGTCTAGGACCCACTGGCGCAGCGGCCCGATGCCGACGACTTCGGGCGGATGCACAAGCAGGTTGTCAGAGAGACGGCTGTACGGCTCGACTTCATCGGCGCCGACACAGAGCGTCGCGTCAGGAAAGAGACGCAGGGCCTTCTCGCGCAACACGTCGGCCCGGCCCTTGGTGGGGATGATGATTCTCATGCCGCACCCCCGGACTTGTCAGCGGCCGTCAGCCGGTCGATGGCCTTCGCGCCGTCAACCACGCGGCCCAAACCGATCTTCTTGAGGCCGCCGGGATACGCGACCTCGACCTTCTTGATGCCGAGCACTTCACACGCCCGCTGAAAATCCTGCTCGTGGCGGAACATGAGCATCAGGTAGTCGTAGTGCTCGAACGGCTGGCACTCCATTGCAGGCAGACCGGGGTGGGCATCGTCGCTTTCGGCGGCGTCTTCGTCGGCCTGCTGCTCGGCAGCCTCCAACCCTGCGGCCGTGTTGTGCAGAAGGTCCCGCACCCACAGGCCGTCGGCCTGGACCTGGGCGATCAGGGCCTCATACGCGGCAACGTCACCCGTCGCCATCGCGCCAACCGGATCGAGCGTGGCCAGAATCTTCGCCTCGGCTTCCGGGGTCCAGTTGCCGACCAGCACCGGCACGGGCGTCTTAGGGTCAACAACCTCACGGCGGGCATGGCCGTCGATCAGCCGGCACGTCCGCTCGTTGTAGAGACACGCCCCGGCCCAGCCGACCTGCGGGTCATCCAGGAGTTCCCTGAGCGACTGCAACTGCTCCTGGCTATGGCGCCGCCAGTTGCCGGGGTTCTCTGTGAGACTCCCGGCCTCGATCCACTCCAGACGAAGCGGCGGCTTCGCAGGGGCGGCAGGGGCCATTGGCGGGGCCGCACCCGGTGCTTTTTCGGGGGGGTCAGAGGCGTCTGTCGGGTTGTCTTTGCGTCTTGCCATACATTGTCACTCCTTGACAGGCCGCGACATGCGGCCCGTGCGTGCGCGGAAAGAAAGATTAGCAACCCCCAGGTCTGTTCCCCGGTCCCTCCGAAACGGGGTCCGACCGGGGAGTACCTTTTGACGACAGGGACAGGGGGTACGCCACGTCCTCACGTCGGTACTTGGCGTTGACTGCCATGACCGCCTTCAAGAGGGTCGGGGTGAATCCCTTTTGCTCGCTCGCCGCGATGATCGCCGCCGTGTCCTTGGGCAGGCACTTGCCGCCAAAGCCACGGTCATCGGGGTACACGAAGGTGTGGTCGCGGCTGATGCGTGGGTCCGCCAGCCAGACTTCCCTGAGTTCGTTGTAGTCCACGCCGAACCTGCGGGCGATGTCGAAGAACTCGTTGCAGAAGGTCACTTTGGTCGCGTAGAAGGCGTTCTCCATGTACTTGGCCAGTTCTGCCGTGAGGGCAGTGGTGAAGTAAAAACGGTGGGCGGCGTGGAAATGGCGCTTGTACAGGTCGGCGACGATGGACGTGTCTTCGATAGGCCCACCCAGGACAGAGAACCCCTGTGCCTGGTGATCCAGCAGGGGATGGGCCACGGTCTCGCCGATGTACTCAGGCTGAAAGATGATGCGTTTCCCGGTTTCGTGGCGTAGTCTGTCGGTCGTTCCCGGTGCCACGGTCGAGCGGATGACGATAAACTCCGACTCGACCCACTGGACGGTTTCCTCGACGAGCGACACGTCACACTCACCGCGAGGTCCAGTCGGCGTCGGCACGCACACGAACGCGAACCGGCATCGGTTGATCGCCTCTCTGTCCGTCTGCCCCTTCGCAGGGTCGTACACCGGACACTCGCCGAACAGCCGTAGAAGCGCCTGGCCGACGAAGCCACACCCGACGACGCCGATTGTCGGCCGGCCATTTGCAGGGCGTGTTGCTGCCGAGGACGGAGTAACCATTTCGGTGGTGTTCATGCGAGCACCTTTCGGGGAATAAGGTCTGTTGTCTGGGCGGTCTGGACGCAGGCGGCTGGCCTACCGTCCGCTCGGAAACTCTTGTGGTTATGTGGTGCCGGACGGTGTGGACGGTATGGACGGTATGTTCCGCCCCTTTTCGGAAAGCAGTGTTCTGTGTTAGAATCACCCCGTTGATGAAGCCGAGTGGTTGCGGTGGAGGTCATGCGTTCGCCTCCCCTTCGGCCGGGGCGGGGGTCGTCTGGACCAGAGCGAGGATGGCAGCGCGGATATGCTCGGGCAGATTCTTCCACCGGCTGACGACGTGGCTCAACTCAGGCGGGATTTGCGCTTCAGGGGAATGACAACACATGCCATTATCTGGCAACGTAGATGGGTCTGCAACGCGCGCTGCGCCTGGCGCTGCGCGCTCGGCGGGGTCGTGCTCTAAGTCGTTGTCTTTGCTGCCTTTGTCCTTGGACGGCGGTGGCCTCTTAATCAGCGGGTCCAAGGTTCGAGTCCTTGGTGGCGCACCAGCATAAGAGCCCGCAAGTAAAGGACTTACGGGTTTTCTTTCTGCGCGGGCTGAACTGGCCAAGATCGCCGGTGCCGCGCGCTTTCAGGAA
>CAYGWP010000010.1:0-6199 GCA_964353455.1 uncultured Anaerolineales bacterium | reverse complement strand
GTTGGCGGCGGGGCAGGCGGCGGCCGCGCCGGCGCCGACCCTCTGGAAGAAGTACATCGTTGAGTCGCCCGCAACCGGCAAGATCGAGCGGTTCTGGGTCGGACACCCGGCGGGCCTCAAGGCAGACGGGCAATATCCAGTTATATATTTCCTTCCCGGCTTGCTTGACGCGGAGTGGAACTGGAAGGCCGCGCTCGAGCCGCACCTGGCGAAGTTCGAGGTTATCGCCGTGTGCACGTCGGTCGGCGGCGGCACATGGTTCATCAACTCCACCGCACAGCCGTGGATGCGGTGGGGCGACTTCCTGACCGACGACCTGCGCTCGTTCGTCGAGTCTCACTACCCGGCGTCGCGCGAAAAGGGGCAGCGAGGCATCGTGGGCATCTCGGCCGGCGGAAACGCCGCGTTCTACCACGCCGTGAAGCGGCCCGACCTGTACGGGGCGGTCAGCGTCCTGTCGGGGGCGATGGAGTTTCGAGGATACGCCGGCGGGTTCGGCCTCGATTACTGGATCGGCCCGCGGTCGCCGGAGACCGCGACGCTCTACGCCGAGCGGTCGAGCGTCGTCCTGGCCGGGAAACTCGCGGGGCCCCTGCCCTTCGCCCTGTTCCTCGACGCGGGCAGCCAGGACGGCGCCCTGCCGCAGATGGAGGCCCTCCGCAAGGTCCTCGACTCCAGCGGCGCCAAGTGCCGCTGGTTCGTCGGCCAGGGCGCGCACAGTTGGACATATTGGAATACGCGCGCCGAGGCCCATCTGGCGTGGCAGGCCGAGCAGTTCGCCGCCAACCGCAAGGACGGCCGATACCCCGAGAAGGCCGCGCCAAAGGGCGCGGAACTCAAGGCCCTCGCATCCGCCCCGCCGGACGTCGCGCTCTCAGACGAGGCCGCACGCCGGCTCCGCGCCCCGTGGCAGACAACCGGCGGCACGAAGATCGCCGTCACCGGACTCCCGAAAGACGGCGGCCCGCTCTCGAAGGCCGATGACCGCTACAAGGAAGTCAAACTCGCCACCGCCCTCACCGCCCAGGGCCACAACCCCGGCCTCTTCGTCTATCGCCTTACGATCACAGCCGGCACGCCTCTGGCGCGTGAAGGCGCCATCTCGCTCGCATCGTACATCCGTAACGGCCGGGACCTGTTCCTTGCGCTCATCCCGGCGACGGCCCTCACGGTGCCCGCAGGCGAACCGCAGCGGCGCGCGGAACTCAGGGCCCGCCTGGTGATTGAACTGAAGGCCCCGGACCCGCTTCGGGGCGGAATCGTCGCCGGACTCCAGGCCTTCGACGCCGCAGGCAACCCCGTGGGCGATCCCGTGCTCGGCAAGGCCCCACCGGGGTCGGCCAACGTCGAGCAGTGGCCCATCGCGCCGCTGGCGAAGGCGGAATGGGTGCTGACCCTGGTGGGCGATAAGGCCCTCGGCCTTGCCGCCATCCACGAGGTGCGCCTGGAGGCCGAGCCGTAGCCGGCGGCGCGATTCTGCGCTTTGACGGCGACCGCCCCTGCCGGTAAACTTGCGCCGGCTCAAACTTCCGAAGGAGGATCACATGGCTCAAGTCTGGCTGGTGACCGGCGGCGCGGGATTCATCGGGTCGAACCTGGTGCGGGCGATCCTCGCGCGTGGCCGGCCCGTCCGCATCCTCGACAACTTTCTGACGGGTTTCCGCGAGAACATCGCCGAGGTGGCCGCGGAGATCGAACTCGTGGAGGGCGACATCCGCCACCCGGACGCGTGCCTCCGCGCCTGCCGCGGCGCCGAAGTCGTCTTCCACCAGGCGGCCCTTCCGAGCGTGCCGCGCAGCATGGCCGACCCGCGCGCAAGTTTCGAGAATAACTCCCTCGGCACGTTCAACATGCTGATGGCGGCCCGCGAGGCGGGGGTCCGGCGATTCGTCCAGGCGGCAAGTTCCTCGGCGTACGGCGCAGGCCAGGAACTGCCGAAGCGCGAGACGATGCTGCCCGCCCCGATCAGCCCGTACGCCGCAGACAAGGCGTGCTCGGAACTGCATGCCGCCATGTTCCACCGCGCGTTCGGACTTCAGACCGTCTGTCTTAGATATTTTAATGTGTTCGGACCGCGGCAGGACCCGGCGAACCAGTACGCCGGGGTGATCGCGGCGTTCGCATCGGCGATGATCCGCGGCCGCAGGCCCACCATCTTCGGCGACGGCAAACAGTCCCGCGATTTCACGTTCGTCGAAAACGTCGTCCGGGCCAACCTCCTCGCGGCCGACGCACCCGAAACACATGGAGAGGTCGTCAACATCGGCTGCGGAGAGGCCGTGGACCTGAACCAGATCGCCGCCGCATTCAACCGGCTCCTCGGGACGGACCTTCGGCCCGTCTATGCCCCGCCCCGCGCGGGGGATGTGCAACACTCGCTGGCCGACGTCACCGCCGCCCGCAACCTCCTCGGCTACGAGCCGGCCGTCAGGTTCGCCGACGGCCTCCGCCTGACCCTCGACTGGTACCGCGAGGCCATCCGCACCGGCTACGGCGGCTGGGGCAAGTAGTACTACAGCGCCACTTGGCGCGGCGGGTCTCCGCGCCCGCCGCGCAGACTGTGTTTCGACCGCGCCAACGCGGCTTCGTCGCGCGGTGGGTACGGAGACCCACCGCGCAAAGGCCAAGTGGCGCTGTAGTGGTAGTCACGCCAGCCGCTTGAGGGCATTGATCGCCTTCGCCGCATCGGCCGCGCTGTCGAGCGCAAGGTACACGACGCACTTCTTGCCGAGGGCTGCGGCCGAGAGCCCGCGCAGGTTGATGCCCGCCGCGGCGACGGCCTGCGTCATCTTCGCCCCCAGGCCGGGCTTGTCGGGCCCTTCCGCGCGGACCGAGTGCATCCCTGCGGCCTTCGTGAACCCCGCCGCCACGGCCGCACGTATCTGCCGCGCGCCCTTCACCGGGGAGACGAACACGACGCCCGTGCCCGGCTTATCGGGCACGCGGCGCGAGACGACGAACTCCAGGTTCGCCCCCGCCCCGGCCAGGGCCGAAAGTTTCCCGGCCAGGCCGCCCGGCCGGTCCTCGATGCTCGACGCCCACACGTCCACCCGAGAGACCTTCAGTTTCATGGCCCGTCCTCCCATGGAGACAATGGCCCCCTACCTGACTCCAGTGTGACGTGGCGCGCGGCGGATGTCAATCCGGTCGCTTCGCGGAATCGCTGTAGCCGGCAAAGAGCGGCAGCAGGCATCCGCCGATGTGGCCGGGGGCCTGCGACCGCGCGAGCGTCCTTGACTGGCCGGAGCGCGTCTCGCGGACGACCGTCTCGTACGGCTTCCCGCTGAAGCAGACCTCGGCGATGGCGAGCGAAGCCGACGAGTCATTGATGACGAACATCGGGTCCGGCCCGGCCGGCGAGCACGAGTAACATAGTCCGCCGAGGAGTTCGGTCCGGCCGCCGCCGGTCGTCTCGATGAGCGTCCCGCCCTGCTCGGTCTTCAGGTTGAGGATCCAGAGCGTGCCGCCGTCGTTGGTGATGTGCGTCCCCTTATTTTCGACGTTGAACTGCCGCGCCCAGACCGCCTGGTTCTTGAAGCGCCAGTCGGCGCCCACGACGTCGTCGATGAAGAGCGGCCCTGATCCGGTGTTCCGATAGGCGCCGGTCTGCTGGAAGTTGACGGATATGCTGGCCATGACGAGCGCGCGCGAGGAGGCGTGCTCCATGAAGAAGAACGGCCCGCGTGCGAAGTTCGTGCTCATCCGCTCGACGACCACTGCCGGCGCGGCGCCGTCGGCGAAGCGGAAGACCGGCCGCGCGCCGTCCGTCACCGGCGGGCCGACCTCGATGTTCGCCTCGCAGCCGATCAGCCGCCGCACCGCGCCGCGGATCGTCACGGTGTCGCTGACCCTGAAGGACCCGCGCGGGATATACACGGTCGTCTTCCCCGAGTCGATGGCCGCCTGGAGGCTCTTCGTGATATCCTTCCCCTCGGCGCCGGCCGCGCCGTTGGCCCAGTTCTTCATGTCGTCCCACGGCACGGCGGGCGTCTCCCGAACGGGCAGGCCGAGGGACCGCTGCGGCGACGGGAAGAGGCTGATCGGCGGGTGCGAGACGAACTCCGCGACCTGCGGCCCGTCAGCCGAGGCTTTCGCACCGTCAATCGCCTTTTGATATCCCGACGTCTTAATGTTTCTGGCGAAAAGGCCGCCGGAGTACTGGACCGCCGCCGCGCCCGACCCCGCCAGGTCGGCGTCAAGAAGAACCAGGAGCCCTTTCGAGCGGACCGCCTGCACCGCCCCACGCACCGTCAGGCCGCGCACCGCCAGGCATTGGCCGTCGTTCACAAGGGCGCACTGGCGCTGGTCCTGGAGCGTGACGTGCTCCATGACGAACCCGTCAACGGCGTGCTTGGCGCTCACGCCCACGTCGAACCCGACGACCAGCACGTCCTGGATGAGGCACGGCCCCTGCTCGTCGGTGTAGCCGAGGTCGAGGCCGATCGGCCCGGCCCCGTCGCCCGAACGGATCGTGACGTGCCGCACGCACCCCTGGTTGTTGGCCATGAACTGGACGCCGATTGCCCCCGGGTTGCCGCGTCCCGTGTCGAACGTGAGGTTCCGCAGCGCGTTTCGGAATCGCTGGGCGGGCTTCCGTCCGGTCCAGACGAGGGCCTTCGGCTTGGCGGGGTCGGCGAAGTTCGGGCAGTTGTCGCGCAGACGGATGACCGTGCCGCGGCGGCTCTGGCCCTGAAGGATGGTGTTTTTCTCCTCCCACCCGCCGCGGTCGCCATGTGGCCATATCAATGTGTCGGAGATTAGATACGTGCCGTTCGGAAGATAGATGATCGCGCCCTGGTTGGGATGCTCGGCCAGCGCCCGCTGGATGGCGGCGGTGTCGTCGGTCGCGCCGTCGCCCTTGGCCCCGTAGTCGCGCACGTTGATGATGCCGGCGTCGGGCGGAAAGACGATGTTCTCATCGGCCTCGGCCCCCTGCCGCGCGGCGGCTGCGGCGCTTGGCCGAGGGGGAATCCGGAGTTGAGCGAACGTCGGAAACGCCGCTGCCGCCGCCGCAACGATGCCAAGAAGGATGCCTGCTGATGCGGGTCGCCCCATGTCGCGTTCCCTGTCGGTCACTTTTCCGGGTCAAGCGCGTACAGCCGCACGTCGTCGAACCACGCCACATCCTCCGCGGATGACTGGCCGCGCGCAAGCAGAAGGACAAGCAGACGTCCCGCGCCTTCGGGAACCTCGACGACGCCGAAGATTTTCGCCCACTCGCCGCGCGGGCCGGCCGCAACAAGCGGCACGTCCTTCTCCTCGGCGGTCCACTTCTCATCGGC
The DNA here is from genome assembly GCA_964353455.1 of uncultured Anaerolineales bacterium. Lineage (GTDB taxonomy): Bacteria > Planctomycetota > Phycisphaerae > FEN-1346 > FEN-1346 > CAYGWP01. Next base: position 917 of record CAYGWP010000010.1, on the reverse strand, counting down.
CGTCTGCCAGCGGATAAGGACGATAGCGTCGCCCCTGCCCTGGATCCGCCGCGCGGCCTCCACAACGTACCTGCGGCCGGGCGCGGCCTTGACCGACTGGATAAAGCAGCCGTCGGACACGCCGGCCATGCGACCGGAACCCTTGGCCGCAGCGCCGGCTTCGCCGTCCCAAGCAAACGTGCCTTTGGACTTCTCGTCCTGCCACGTGCCCCAGTCGGCTGGCGTGCCGCCCTTCTTTGCCGGCGCGGCACCGAAGTCGCCGTTCTTGAGAAGGTTCTCAAGCGGGCCGGCCTTCGCAAGTTCGGCCATCCTCCACCGCGCCCAGTCCGACGGGTCGCGGGCGAACCGGAGCGCCCCCTCGGCGCCCGGCAGCGCTTCGGGCCACGTCTTCTCGGCGACGCTCTTATTGGGCGTGGGCCACCAGCGGCACTTCTCGCCGTAGATCCAGACGTACTGATCGGCCGCCCGGATGGCGGCGCTCGTGTTCGCCCGCAGGCGCTCGGCGGCGTCTCCGTCGAGGCCCCTGATGCGCCACCGGGAACCGGGCGGGTTTGCGTAGGCGTCCAGGTAGATGCCGAAGCCGGTCTGGACCTGGGCGCGGTACTTGGCGCGGTTCTCGGGGGAGACGAGGCCCTGGCACTCGCCGCGGATGAGGTTGGCCGCCTCCAGGAACGCGATGTCACTGTTATAAAGATATGATCCCTCGTGCCCATCCACGAGCGTGACCGTCGGCGGCGCTGCATCCAGCCACCCGTCGAGGAACGCCGGCAGCAGGCCGTACCCCTCCGCCGCAAGGATCGGCCGCGGGTCGGCCCGGCCGGCGGCCCGGTCGCAAACGCTGTTGAGGAAGAAAGATAGGATCGTGATGTCGGGGTACTCTGCCGCCACGGCCTTCATGACCTCGCGGCCGCGCTCGC
>CAYGWP010000009.1:0-20295 GCA_964353455.1 uncultured Anaerolineales bacterium | reverse complement strand
GACTTCGTAGAGCACCGGCGCCGTTGGGAAATCGTAATAGATAATCTGCGCGTTCGGCACGTCGCAGGCGTCATTGAAAACGAATCGGCCGCCGAGACTGATGACACGGCGTGGCAGTCCCTCCTCGCCGAGACACCAGCGGGCCACGTCGATCTCATGGACGCCCTGGTTGCACGACTCGCCGTCGCCGGTGTTCCAGTCGAAGCTGCAATCATATTGCAGCTTGTCGCGGTAGATCGGCAGTTTTTTGGCCGGGCCGCACCAGAGATCGTAGTCGATGCCGGCAGGCAGGGGCTGCTCACCCTCGGTCTTGCCGATGGACGCGCGCGGCTTGTAGCAGAAGGCCCGCCCGCGGACGACCTTGCCGATGTTGCCGGCCCAGATCCACTCGTAGGCGGCGCGGCGGGTTTCGTCGGACCGGTTCTGCGTCCCGACATAGACGATCTTGTTGTACTTGGCGGCGGCCTCGACGACCTTGCGGCCCTCAAAGATGTCGTGAGACATCGGTTTCTCGACGTAGATGTCCTTGCCGTTCTGGACGGCCCAGATGGAGAGGAGCGAGTGCCAGTGGTTCGGCGTGGCCGTCACGATGGCATCGACGTCCTTCATCTCGAGGACCTTGCGGGCATCCTGGACGCCGATGACCTTGAGCCCGGCCTTGTCGGCCGAGGCGACGGCCTTATCCATTTGGGCCTTGTCGGCATCGCACACAGCCACAAGGCGGACGTTCATGGCCTGGAACTCTTTACCGATGTAGGTGCCCAGGTGGCTGCCGCCCTGCCCTCCGATGCCGACGATGGCCACACGGATGGCCTCATTCGCCCCCAGGACGCGGGAATACGGCGCCAGGAGCACCCCTGCCCCTGCGGCAATGGAACCGGCCATAAACTGCCTGCGAGAAATGCGTTTCATGCGATTTAATCCTCCATAAGAACGCGCCCATCAAGATGGGCGGCTGACCACGGTAACAGCCTAGCGCATCACGTAATATAACCCGCCAAGTTCAGGCGGGTTACGATTGTATCGCGGCGCCCGGGCCGTTCAATCCGAAATCCGCAATTGAATCGCGGTGCGTTCTATTTGCATACAGCCGGTTTATGAGTTAGAATACCCATGCTTTTTGTCGCCCGTGCAGGGAATGTAAGCGGCAAAGGAGGGACTGATGCATAGCCGCCTGCTCTTGACAGCCTGTGCCGCCGCACTTCTGGCGGCCGCCTGGGCCTCGGCCGCAGCCCCCGCGGCGGCCCCGGCGACCCCTGCGGCAGCCCCTGCGGCTACGAAAGCGCCTGCCGGGGCCCCTGCCCCGGCTTCTGCGGCCCCGGCGACGCCGACTACCGATGCCCAGTTCTTCGGCGAACTCGCCTATAAGGACGTCGCCACGGCGGGCGATTCGGCCCGGGCCCTGGTGATCCTCGCCAGCGAAGGCAAGGAGACCGGCGCAGATTTCGATGCCTGCCGCGCGTACCTGCGCGGCCGCGGCATCCTGCCCGACGGCTGGCTCGACTCGGCTGCGGCAACCGCGCCGCTCGGCAGATCGCACCTTGCGGTCCTCATCTGCCGCACCCTCGGCATCAAGGGCGGCCTCTGGATGCACCTGTTCGGCCCCATGCCGAGACTGGCACTTAGCGAGTGCGTTTATCTTGAACTCATGGTCCGCGGGGCCGAGTACGGCCACGTGAGCGGCGGCGAACTCGTCGGCGTCATAGACCGCTGCGACCGGTGGCGGGCCAAACAGCAGGCCCGGCCCACGGCACACGAAGCGAAACCCGCCAAGGCGGAAGTGAAAAAATGAACCGGATTACACTGATCATCGGATGCACAGCGCTGGCGGCGATGCTCGCATCTTCGGCCTTCGCCGGGGAAGCCGCTGCCGCTGCCACGGCGCCCCCCGCACCCGCAGCCGCACCCGCCGCAGCCGGCAAGGCCGCCGCCACCGTCAAGAGTGTCGATGGCACGGTCGAGACCCGTCCGGCCGCAGGCCAGCCGTGGGTTCCCGTCAAGGTCGGCGACCGACTCTCGGAGGGGGCGGACCTGAGGACCGGGTTCCGGGCCCACTGCCTGCTGGAGATGACGCAGAGCGCCGTCAAGGTTGACCCGCTGACGGTTGTCCGGATCGGCGAACTTCGGAGCGACGGCAGCACGGTCCGCACGCGGCTGTACCTGAAGCAGGGGAATCTGGAGTCGGACGTGAGCAAGACCGGCCAGAAGAACGATTTCGCCATCGTGACGCCCGCCGCCACGCTGTCGGTCCGCGGCACGACGGGAATTGAAGTCTCCTACTTCCCGGCGTTCGGCGGCGAGTATTCGCTCACGAAGTCGGGCCTCATTGCACTCTTGGGGGCGCTCGGATACCAGACGCTCGTCTATCCGGGCGAAGTGACCGACGACTCCGCTAAACCGTTCTTCACGTGGATCCGCCAGCAGTTCGAGTCCAAGGCGATCGACCAGAAGGCATTCGAGGCCCTCGAACAGTGGGCCAACCTCCGCTGGCACACCGGCACGACGATCCCGGTCGGTCTTGACGGCTCCGGCGGCGGACCGCTAAACGGGGCGCTCGGCGGCGGCCCAGGCAACGGCGATAACGGTTCCGGAAACAACGGCGGCGGATCTCCGGGCGGCGAGCCGTTCCCCATATATGACCCCGGCGAGGGAGGCTACGGTGCGCCCGCCAGGACCGGCGGCTCTCCCGCGGCGGCCCCGACACACACCGGCAAACACGGCCGAGGAAAATAGGCCGGCGCCTGGATGATTGCAGTCCGGCCGAGAGGTCATCCGTTGCCCGCACCCGCCGGCGCCAAGCCGACGTTCCGCCGAGCCCGCTTGTGGGTGGCCCTCCTGATTGCCGCAGGCTGCGGCGCTGCCGCCGCGGCCTTCACCAACCTGACAACCCAGGGCAGGGCGCTCGAACTGAAGGTCTCCGACTCGTTCCGCCCGCTGGCCGCCCTCCCCGACGAAGGCGGTTTCGTGACGGTCATCGCCATCGACGATCAGGCCATCCAGACGTTCGGACACTGGCCCTGGCCGTGGACCAGCCTGGCCGACGTTATCGACCTCCTGAACGAAATGGGCGCGCGCCTGGTGGTCCTCGATATCGAGTTCCCGGAGGAAGACACGCCGCGAGTCGTCGATGACACCGGGCCTGACGGCAAGGCCGCCGAGCAGGTCGTCCACACGGTCCCGCGTTTCGTCGAGAGCGTCCGCAAGGCAGGCAACGTCGTCGTCCCCTTCAGCCTGTACGTCAGGGACCCGACCGGCGAGGCGCCGGCCGCCGCGGCAACCCGCGAGACGGGCGCGGCCCCGCCCTCCGAGGAGAATGTCCAGTCCGTCGCCCCGGAGTCCTGCGTCGCGGTGCGCGACGTGCTCCTCCCCCACGCCGTGAAGGTCTCGGCCGATTCACAGGCCCGGCTCTGGACGGCCGAGAGTTTCCTGCCCATGATTCCTCCCCTGGCGGGCGCCTGCGCGGGCTCAGGATACACCACGTTCCGGCACGACCCCGAAGACAGCATTGTCCGCCGCGTGCCGCTGCTGGTGCGGGGCAGCGGCAAGGTATTCCCGGAGGAGCAGGTCTTCCCGCACATGATACTCGAGGCGGCAGCGCTGTGGCAGTTCGGCCGCGGCTACCGCGTGGAACTGCGGGACAACCGGCTCGGCATCATATCCGCCGACTCCAAGGCCGCCATCGGCATCCCCGTCGATGAGCGTGCCCAACTGGAACTGAGGTGGCCCAGGCGGCTGGAGTCGCTCCAGCAGGTCTCCATCGTGCCGCTGCTGCTGAGCGGCCCTGAGAGCCGCCGCCGCTACCGCTCGATCATGCGCAGACTCGACGGAATCTGGCCGGATGAAGGCTGGGCCGCCCAGAGCCTTCTTCTGGAGCAGGCCGCGGCCCGGGCGGCCGCCTCGCCGCAGGACGAAGCGGCGGCCAGGGAGGCCGGCGACCTCAGGCGGCGGGTCGCCGGCGCCGAGGAGCGCCTGACGATGAACCTCCTGGGCGCGGCGGCCGACATCCGCGACAGGCCGCCCGGCGATGAGAAGGCGCAGCACGCCTGCGCCATTGGGGCGAGGAACATCGACTTCATCACACGCTACTTCGAGGAGGCGCAGGCCGAGAAGCCCATGCGCGAGCGCCTCGGACACCTCTTCAGAGATCGCCTCTGCATCATCGGACGTTACGCGACCGGCGTCTCCGACTTCCACGCCACGCCCATCGGCAGCAACCAGCCCGGAGTGACCGTATATCCGGCCGGCATCAGGACGATCCTTTCGGGCTTGGCGTTCCGGCATCTCCCCTCCGGCGCCGAGTGGCTGATAACCCTTCTGACGGCGGCCCTCGTGGCGCTGACGGTCCACATGACGACGGGGCGCGGCGTGGCGGCGGCGGTGCTCCTGTCGGCCCTGGCGGTTGCCGCCGCGGCAATCACATCCGCTACGGCCGCAATGCTCCTCCCGGTGGCAGGACCCGTCCTAGCGGTCGTCGTCGCATTCGCGGGCGTCGCGGGCTACAGGCAACTTACCGAAGCCGCCGGCAGCCGCTGGATCACACGCGTCTTCGAGCAGTACGGCTCGCCGGAACTCCTGGAGGAACTCAAGGCTGACCCCGACAAGTTGCGCCTTGGCGGCGAGCGGCTCGAAATCACCGCCCTCTTCAGCGACATCGCCGGCTTCACGCCGCTCTCTGAGAAACTGGAGCCCGAGCAACTCGTCGCCATGCTCAAGCGGTACCTCTCGGTCATGACCGACGTCATCCTGGCCGAGCGGGCCGCCCTCGACAAGTACGAGGGCGACGCCGTCATCGCGCTCTTCGGGGCCCTCGTCCGGATGCCCGACCACCCGCTGCGGGCCGTCCGCGCCGCCCTCGCCATGCACGAGACCCTGCCGCGAATCAATGATGAACTCATCAAGATGAATCTTCTGCCCGGCGGGTCGCGACTGGCCATGCGGGTCGGCCTGGCGACCGGGCCCGCCATCGTCGGCAACTTCGGCTCAGAGCAACGCTTCAACTACACCGCAATGGGCGACACCATGAACCTCGCCAGCCGACTGGAAGAGGCCAACCGCTGGCTCGGCAGCCGCATACTCGTCCCCGAGGTCACCGCGGCGGCCTGCGGAGACAAGGTCCTCTTCAGAAGGTTCGGCCCGGCCCGCATCCGCGGCAAGGCCCAGCCCGTGGTCGTCTATGAGCCGCTGGCGATGGAACCGGCCCCGGCGGACCTGAAGGCCGCCGCCGAGGCATTCGGCCGCGCGGTCGATGCCCTGGCCGCACGCGACCTTGCCGCCGCCGAATCGGCCCTGAAGGACGTCCTGGCGGCCCGGCCCGACGACGCCCCCGCCCAGGCCCTCCGACAGCGGATCGTGGCCGCACGCGCGGGCAGCCAGGCCCCGGATGAGCCCTGGAACCTCACCAAGTCAAAATGAGCCCGAAATTTATGCTTGACAATCACTGCCGATGCACCGATAAATGCAGTCACAGAGAAAAAGAAGTGGCTTCCACGTCTGAACGGTCAGTAAGAAGTGGGGGACTCTGAGACTATAGACTCAATCCAGGGAAAGAAGGGCGGCGTTGCGCCGCCTTTCCTAAGCGGCAGCGGCTTCCTACCCCTCGGTCGCTGCCGCGATTTTTCACGCAGGCACACGACCAGATCGAGCCGCGACCGTAAGAGCCTGCCCTGAGCCTGTCGAAGGGTCGCGGGTACTCCGGTAGGGGGCATATCCGCGACCTCACGGTCGCGGCTCGTGGTTTACTTCGCCGGGCGAATAACCAACTCGCACGGGCCGCCCTCGCCGGGCGATGCCAGAGATGAAGTGTAGTACGCCGCGGTGAACGTCGCAGGCTCGTCCGATACCGCCTTCGAGACCCAGTAGATCATCGCGCTGGAATCGCGCAGGTTCGTCGAGACCAGGCTCCCCGAAAAGTCCGTGACGAGAATCTCGGAATCGGCCTCGCGGATCACGAGCGGCCCGACGTAAACCCACCCCCCCTCGCCGAGCGGCTCTCCGTCGGACCGGCCCGACAGGAACTTGGCCGCAGGAACGCGGGTCTCTTTCCCCTTGCCGTCCTTGAATGCGACCTCGACCACGACGGGCGCGCCCTTGGGCGGCCGGGCACGGTCCTCGCCGACGGCCTGTGGCCGCTCGCCCGCCCGAAGGCCCGCCTTCGCCAAGGCCGTCATCACGTCGCGGACCGTGCAGTCGGTCACGAGGACCGACATGGCCCGGTGCCTCTCCCCGCACGAGAGCAGCCACTCCACCACGCCCTTGACGTGCGTCAGCCGCGCGGGGATGCGGACCGTCCGGGCCTTCTCGTCGATCCGAACGGCCGGCGGCGCCTTCGCAGGCACAGCGGCCCGCCCTAACGGACTGGCGGGCAGCATGTTGCCGAGGTCATCCGTGCCGCGCACTATCGGAGCGAGCCGGTCCGGCCTTCCCGCCTTCGGCCCGTCTGGTGGCAGCACCTCCGGCGCGGCCGACCACATGCAGCCGCCCAGGAGCGCCAGGGCCAACATCACCGCCGCAGGACCGCCACGTGCTCGGATCAACTGCCTCATCGAACGCCCCGTTTCACTTGGCGCCCTTCATCGATTCCAGGAGTGATACCAGAGGCAGGAAAAGCCCCAACACCGTCAGCACCAAAGCCATCACTGTGCCGACCAGCGACACCCCGGCGAATGCCGCCGCAAGCCCCACCGCCCATCGCCGCGCGGTCGCCGCAAGGAGCACCGCCAGGCCCGGCACCACGATCAGCCACAGTGCCCCGAAGACGATGGAATACTGCCCGACCGCCCGCGACACGCACAGAATGACCATGGTGCCCTGCGGCAACTTGACATCGAAGTCCGCGAAGATCGCCACGAACTTCGGAACCATGAAGAGGACCACCATCAGGATGACCAGCCACGCCAGCCCGCCCAGGACCACCAATGATGCCGCCAGGACCCGCGACGCCACGGTCCGCCGCAACGCCTGCTCGCCGAACTCAGTCATGGCTCATCCCCGCAAACCGCGCCCCGCGCGCCGCCCGCCCCATCGCGTGAGGCCCATTTTACGCCGCGCGCGGCGGGTGTCAAACGAATCACACGGGTGGCAGCCCAGGCTTCCAGGGCCAGTAGCGCGGCACCTGGGAAACTTGTCAGAAGCTGCAATGGACAAGTGGTAGCAGCAGAGACACCGCGCATACGGCCATGAGCAATACGAAAGCCAGAAGCGACAACGGGGCAAACAGACCCGCCAGGAAGACCGTCCGTGGCGATCGCCCAACGGCGGAGGCATGCGCCAGCCACATGCAGAATGCCACCAACAGGACAATACAGCAAGCCCGGTGAGTGGCGATGAACTGGCCGGCGTCCAGGACCATCCGAGTCGGCACCGGCAAGCCGCCGCGGATGTCGAACTTCATGAAGACGTTCCCCTCCTCGGTGACGAACGCCAGGAGAAGTGTGCCATACATAATCCACAGCGCCCCGCCCAGCACTGCCGAGTACGCCCCGCAGATGCGGGACCGTAGCGAAGGTTGCCGTGGCGCCGCCGCTTCCGCGATCATCCGCCGCCCCCTTCCAGAGTCCGGTGGGCCGTCACACAATGCTATGCGGCGGCCACGCATCGGTCAATCAAGATACTTAAGGACGCGCGGCGGCATCGAGGAAACCCGCCCCGGACGCCCGCGCCGGGCGCCTCGCGGCCGGCCCTGCCAAGGCCGCTTCGCGCCGAAGACACCTGGAATTCCGGACGCTTGAGATTCCGATTCCGCGTAAAGTTTTTCTCTTGGCACGCCGATGACACCAGCGTAGGATGAAGTGAGAGGATTCGGCTCTCTGCCGTGACCGTGTTTAGGACAAATTTGGAACAACCGATGAAACCTGCTTAGGGTACCGACTCGGACGATCAAAGGCACGTCCGCTTCGGCGGAAAGCCCGAAACCGTCCACAGGACCCAAATTACTAGGCGGGTTGATTCCAAAACCTCCTTACGGCACAAAGGTGGAGGCCGACCCTTAGGAAGCCCGGTCCGAAAGGCCCGGGCTTCTTTCTTCGCCGACCTGAACCCGCAGGGGCGCAACATGCCGCGCCCCCGCGGCCCGCCCTAGAGCACTTCAAGGTTGGACAGTAGCGCGCAAATTTGCGCGGCGGGTCTCCGCACCCGCCGCGCCGGCACGCAATGTTAGGCAAAGCGCGGCGGGTCCGGAGACCCGCCGCGCGAACACGCAACGTTAAACCGCCCTGACGGACTGGCGGGCGGCGGATCACTTCCCGGCCGAGAAGAACGTGTACGCCGTCCGCCACTTCTTCTCTTCGCCGGGCGCGACCTGGATGCGGATGAACGGTTCCGGGCATGCGGCCGTCTTCTCGGCGTAAAACCGCCACTCGACGGTCGGCTGGTCGCCGGAAATCTTCAGGCCCGCCCCCGTCCGCCGGTTCTCAACGGTCACCTGGTTGTCCTCCGCTTTGCCCGTGCCGCCCTGGAAGGCGACCCAGACGGCGCCTTTCAGTTCCTCGGGGATGACAAGTTCCCTGCCCTTGAACTCGACCTTCCCCCTGGCCTCCTTCGGCACGAGGTCGAACGGGAACGCGATGCGGTAGTTCGGGCCGACGCCGTCGCCGTCGATCACCACAAAGTTATGGCAATACATCGTAGTGTCGATCGCCTTCGAGCCGGTGTTCCGGAGGGTGTGCGTGATGGTGAAGGCCGCGTCGGGGCCGATGCCGATGCGTTTCGTATAGACGTACCCCCATCCGCGCTCACCCTCCAGCGTCTGGGTGAACTCCACCCAGTCGGGGCCGCTCGCCACCTTCCACGCGCCGAGCCGGGCAATCTCGTAGCGCCCCGAGAAACGGTACTGCGGTTCAGCGCCCTTCTTCAGGAGCCCTACCCCGATCTTGACGAACGTCTCGCCCGGCTTCGCCTCGACGTAGCCCTGGGGGGCATCCATGTCGAACTCCTCGGCCGGCCCGACCACGCTGTCGTTCCCGAGCGGGTTGTGTTTCGGGCGGAACGGGCCGAAGACCGTGTGTCCCCCGAACTCAGCCCGGGCCACCAGGCCCGACCAGTCGAACCGCGTGCTGCGGTAGAACCCCTTCTCGGCGTCGGGCAGGTAAAGGACGAGTCTCAGCGCGTCGCTCTGGATCGCAAGTTGCGGATACTCCATTTGCGGCTGCTCCTTGGCACTTTCGCCGGCGAAGGCGATGGCGGCAACGGCGGCGATCAGGCCCAGACATGTCAGCGCGTGCATACTCGGCCTCACTTTCGGGATGCTCCTGGTGACATCCGCTAATCGAGCCAGACGGTCCCCATCATCCGCTCGTCTCCTTCGTGGTCGCGGATGCCGAAGAACCACTGGAGTCCGTGCCGCCCGCGGCCATCGTTGTTGTTGACGAGGATGCTGAGGCGCACGCCCTGCCCCAAGCGCGGCGGCGCCGCCAGGCCCAGCATCGGCCACGGAAGCGTGACCTCGTACGTCGTCAGCCGGCCGGAGCGCGCGATGCGGGCCGGCACGTCCGCCGCGCGGCCGGCGGAAAACTTCTCAGCGTCAGGCGCCTGCCTGCGGACGACGACCGTCTCGCCGGTCTCGGAATTCATCGCCAGGACGATCTCGAGCGGCTTCAGGCCCGGCACGGCCTTCGCCTGGACCTGAATCGAATCCTCGTCCTGCAACTTGTCGATCCTCTGCGTCTGCTCGTGCTTCTCGTCCTCGACTTCCACCAGGAGGTGCAGCCCGGCCTCGTCGTGCCGCGCGGCCCACCGTGCCGCAAGGCCGCCCTTGTAGAGGGCGAACGCCTCGATCCCCTCGGGGAACGCGCCGCCGGGGAAGGTCTCGATCGGGTACCGCGGCGCATCGGCCCACGAGGCGGACCGCGCGGCGCGGGCGAAACTGACGAGGGATTTCCCCGCGAGCGTCGCCCCGCCGACCTCGGCGGTGACCACCGCCTCGCCGGCGCCGTCGAACTCGACCGGCAGTCGGGCCTCGACGGTCTTGCCGGGCTGGATGGCGACAACCTGCCGGACCTCGCGTCCGCCGAGTTGGAGCCGGACCGCCGCCTCGCCGCCGATCTGGCCGTGGTTGGAGAGCGCGGCCGTGACCGCGCTGCCCCCCTCTCGCGTAAAGCCGATGCCGCCCATGACGAAGGCGGGGCTGACCCGAACGGCAACATATCGCCATACGTTCCCACATATCAGGACGACGCCGTAGTCGCCGGGCTCGACAGCCGTCGCCGCCGAGACGACGAGTTCCCCGCTGCGCGCGCCCGCGTCCAGGCCGCTTGCGGCCACCCGCGCGCCCTCCGCCGCAGGCAGCCGCAGCGTGTGCCCGACCGCCAGGACCGGCACGTCGGCGCACGACGGCTCCGGGTCCGCCAGGAGCGCGGCCTCCGCCAGCGGCTGGATTTCGGCCTTGTCGCCCCCCTGCCAGCGGACGGCGAGCGGCCCCCGCGGCGTCTGCCAGACCTGGAGCCCGGCATCCGGGGCGAGCCAGAGCGTGCGGACGCAGCGGCCGCCGGCGAGTTCCGGCCGAAGCGCGCCCGCGAGGTCGGCGGCGGCGCGCGGCCGGAGCTCGGCCCAGCCCCCGTCAAGGGCGGGGGCGTCGGCAGGCCAGAGTTTCACGAGCGCCTCGCGGATTCGCTCCGGCCGCCGCGTGTCAAAGAGGAGCGCCGGCGGGACCACGAGGCTCCCGCGGTCCTCGCCGAGGACCGCCTGCCAGAGCGCGAGGGGCACGGCCGCCGTGCCGCCGCCCGCGAGGCCGAGCGCCCGGCCGATCGGCGTCTTCTCCCACTGGACGCCCGCGTCGGTGTTCTCAAGTTGCATCGTCACGCGCCGGCCGCGCTTCCAGAAGATGTTCGAGTCGCTCCGGTTGTCTTCGGCCCGCGGGACCTCGGGGTTCAGGCTGACGGCGGCCACGGTCGGATTGATGATAAAGTTATTATAGATGCGATTATGGGACGTGGCGGTCGGCCTGCCGCCGTCGATGCGGCTGAAGAGGTTCCTCAGGCGCGCTCCGAACTTCGTGCCGCTCACGTAATTGTTGACGTATGCGGCGCTGCTGCCGTCGTGCGAGTACAGGCCGCCGCCTTCCGGCTCGTCGCGCGAGTCGATGACGACGTTGTTGTCGATCAGGACGGGACCGGGGCTCACTTCAAAGAAAATGCCCTCTATGGCATTATCGAGACAGATACATTGCGTGATGCGATTCCGTTCACACCGGTGGTCCAGCCAGATGCCGTACGCGCGGTTGTCGCAGGCCCTGTGGCGGCGGATGATGCAGTCCGTCGCACCGTGAATCTTCAGGCCGGCCCCTTCCCACGTGCGCCAGTTGCCCTTGCGGCAGTTGTGGTTGGTCTCGTTGTCCTGCAGCAGGAGGCCCTTCTGCCCCTTCCCCCAGCCGACGATGCCGGCCAGGCCGTGCTGGTTCACTCGGCAGCGGCGGACGACGTGGCCGCCGGGTTCGTCGCAGACGACCGGCTGGCCCTTGATGTCCTCGCCCCATCCCTCGGCGCCGATGTCGAGGCCCTGGGCGTTCCCCCACTCGATCGTGCAATCCTCGATCGTCCAGTGGTGGCCGGACCGCACGCTCATCACCGCGCGGTGGCTGATGGCGTCCCAGTTCGAGCCCGAGACTTCCGGAGCGGCGCCGAACTGCATCGTCAGGCCCTGGACGCTTATGTGCCCGAGGCCGCGCACCGCCGGCGCGAAGACCTGCTGGCGCATCACGCGCTCGACGCCGCGGCCGGCGGGCGGGACCGGGCCGCCCAGGCGCAGCCACAACCGCCCGGCCTCATCGTCCGTCAGGAACCGCTGCGAACCTTCGAGGAGTTCCTTCCGGGTATCGACATGCGTAAATGACATGTGCTCGACGATGATCTGCTCGGCCCGGCGGACGGCGCCGGCGGCCGGATTCGGCCACCGTTCCGGCCGGTCCCACGGGTGCCGCTCGTACGGGGCCGACCAGAGGTCCCCGCCCTCCGGGCGCCACTGGACCTTCCACGGCTCGGCGGCCGTGATGACGGGCTTCTGGCCGGGGGCCGCGCGGTACGTTATCATCCGCTCCGGCCCCGTGCCGCCCATGAACGGGCGCACGCACTCGCGGTACAGGCCGCCGTAGATGACGACCGTGTCGCCGGGCCGGAGGACCTCGGCCGCGCGCCGGATGGTCATCCACGGCCGCTCCGCGCTCCCGTCATTCAAGTCATTTGCATGTTTGTGGCGCTGGGCGACGTGGTAGGTGCAGCCCGGCTCATCGGCGGGGCGCGGCGCGATCTCCTCGGCCGCCCACGCCGCGTAGCCGCGCACGAGGATGTCCTCCTCGCGCCGCGCGGCCACCTCCTTGAGGAGCGGCAGGGCCTCGGCGGCGGCGGGACCCGCCCGGCCAAGATCGTACGCCGCACTGACTTTCTCAATCGGCGCGGCGCCCGATGTGAGGACCTGCTGCAAGCCCTGGGTATCCACGGATCTCGATGACTCCTCCCGTTGCAGGTTGTCGCGCGGCGGGTCTCCCGGCCCGCCGCGCCTGCCTCGCACAACCTTGCCCCAGACCGCGTCACGCGTCCATGCGAGTCAGGATGCGCTCGAGGACCTGCGCGCAGTAGCCGCACTGCTCGCACCGGCGGCCGCAACGCGTGCTGTGCTCGAACCAGCCGTCCGGGAACTTCCCGTTGTCCAGGACATACGGCGCCAGGGCCGGCGCGAATCCCGGTTCCAGCAGGTCCAGCAGGTTTCCGCGATGCCGCCGGGCCGCGTATGCCCCGATCACCAGCCGCGGACTGGAGTGCATCCGCGTCGCCAGTTTGACCGCCCCGAAGAGCCCTTCATAATGATGCAGGTCCTCGGGCCGGACCCACGTGGCCTGGAGGATGAACGGCCAGTTGGCGCGGTCCGCCAGCAACCGCCAGCAGGTGTGCGGCGTCCAGTCCGGGATGTTCTCGACCTCATCGACCTCGCGCTCGTGGGCCACGAGGTTGTCGTGGAACGTCTGGCCGGAGCAGAACGCCAGGCACCCGCTGTTGGCGAGCATGTAGAGGCGTTTGCCGGCGCCGTCGGCCCATGATTTTAACTCCCCGAGGCGCACGAGGTCGCGGTTATACTCGCGCTGCACGCAGTAGCCGTCGAAGAGGTCCGCCAGGTACCGCATCCCCTGCACCGTGCCGATCCTCATATTAACTGATGCTCTGACCTCTATATCCTGGAACTGCCGCTTGACGGCGTGGGCGACGGCCGGCGACGTGGTAGTCACGGCCCGGATTCCGCCGACGCGCTCGCCCAGGCGGTCGATGACCGAGACCACCTGGTTCGCCAGGAACCTGCTGGCCGCGAGGCCGCCGTAACATGCGGCGTTGAAGAGGAGGTCCAGGCCGACGCCCATCCCGCGGAGCGCGGCAAGGTCCTCCTCGAGCCGCTCCTGGGCCGACCAGTCGGTGTACCCGCGCCGCGCGGCAAGGGGCGCGCGGCCGGACGGCTGGTCGCCCCACGGGAAGTACACCTCCGCCACATGGTCGCGGTAGTCGCGCACGATCTCGGCGAACGATTCCTCGTCCCCCTCGGGCAACTGGTACCCGACCACGAAGCGGATCGCGGGCTTTGCCTCGGAACTCATGTCGATGCATTCCCTTCCTTCTCGGACGGCCGCACCCGCCCCACGGCCAGCAGCAGCGCCGCGCACGCGGCAACCGGCAGCGCTCCCGCGGCGCCGAAGACTGCTCCGTACCCCGCCTCGTCAACGATGCGGCCCACCAGCAGCGTAAAGAGCGCCCCCCCGGCCGACGCCGCCATGCCCGTCAGCCCGATGGCGCGGCCCAGGAGGCGCGACGGAAACGAGTCGGCGTGCAGCGCCAGGATGTTGGCGCTCCACATGCCGAAACCGAAAGTGGCGGCGCACACCCACGCGACGGCGGCCGGCGCCGTAGGCGCCTCAACCACCATCAGCCCCGCCGCCATGAAACACGCCCCCGCGACCATCACTGACTTGCGGGCCAGCGTCGCGCTCGCCCCGCTCGCCAGCCACCGGTCCGACAGCCAGCCGCCGGCGATCTTCCCGAGGTCGGCCGTCAGAAAGGGTATCCATGCGTACCAGCCGATTTCCGTCAGCGAGAAACCGCGCCCGCGGTCCAGGTAGTCCGGCAGCCACAGGACGTAGAACCACCAGACGGGTGTGGCGATAAAGCGCACGAGGGCCAGGCCCCAGAGCGCCCTCTGCGCCAGCAATCGTCGGGCCGCGACCCAGAACGCCTCGGCGGGGGCCTCGACGCCGCGCGCCGCGGCCGCCGCAGCCCGCTCCTGCGGCGACAGCCAGCGGTGCCGCGACGGATCATCATAAATCAATAGCCATAGCGCCAGCCACGCGAGGCCCATCAAGCCCGTGGCGATGAATGCCTGCGGCCAGCCCCACTTCGTCGCGATCCACACGACCAGCGGCGGGGCGATGATCGCCCCGATCGCCGAGCCGCCGTCGAACACGCCCATCCCAAGGGCCCGCCGCTCGGGCGGCAGCCACCGCATCACGGCCTTCCCGCCCGCCGGCCAGTTCGCGCCCTCGCCTATCCCGAGCAGGACCCGCAGCGCCCCCAGCGACCACGGCCCGCGCGCCAGGGCGTGCATCATGGCCGCCGCAGACCACACGAGCACCGCCAGCCCCAGCCCCATCCGCACGCCCACGCGGTCAACCCACGCGCCCATCGCCACGCCCGCCACGGCGTACACCGCCTGGAACAGGCCCGTGATGTTGCCGTAATCCTCGCTCGATAGGCCCAGGTCGCGGCGGAGGCTCGGCAGCAGCACAGACAGGGCCTGCCTGTCAACATAGTTTATCACCGTCGATAGGAAGAGCAGGCCCAGGACGGCCCACTGGAGCCGCACCCGCGTCTTCGAGGCGGTTGAGTTCGTCGTCATGCGGTTGCCACGCGAGGTCCTGCGCGCCAGTTGCCTAGTCTGACTGCCTGCCCGTGACGGGGTCGATGCCGGCGGGTCCGCCGAGGTCCACGTCCGTCCAGTCCACTCGCCAGGGCTTGCCGCGGCGGAAGGGCTTGTGGAACCTGTTGAGGAGGACGCCGCGCGATTCCATCGAGACGATGCACGCCCGCGTGCAGCCCCGCGCCCCGCAGACCGCCTGGCCGGTGTTATAGAGGTTGGGGGGCTTGCGGTAGAACGGCGACCACCAGCCGGGCCTGGTCCACCTGCCGAGTATCTTATCCATATATGATTTGCCGGTCATGTCTTCATCGACGGCCTGTGCGCCGCGGAAGGAGACGTCGCAGGCCTTGCAGTCGATGTCGGTCCACTCGACCTCGCGCCCGGCCAGAACCACCTTGACGGTCTTGTCGGCCTTAAGGGCGCCGCCCGGACACGCCTTGACGCAGGCCATGCACCGGTTGCAGAGGGGCGGGCCGGAGTAGATCGGGTCGGGTTCCAGTTCCGCCTCGGTGATGACGATGCCCACGCGGTTTCGCGGGCCGAACTGCGGCGTCAGGAACATCTTGCTGAAGCCGATCTCCCCCAGGCCCGCCAGGTAGGCCGCGATGCGGAGTTGCACCATGACGTCGGGGGCGGCGCGGCCGGGGGCGACGGGCCGGCTGTAGTTCGGGCGCATGCCGCCCTCGTTGTCGATGGCCCGCCAGTCGCTCTGGTGGCCGTAGGGAATGGCCTCGTATCCCTCGTCCTCGATGGTCCTGGCAAGGTTCATGACGACCATCGGCATGAATAGATACGTTATGCCGCCGTAGCCCATCGAGGAATAGTTGCTGAAGAAGGTGCCCTCCTCGATGCCGCGGAGGCTGCCGCGGCAGACGCGGAACGCCAGCGCGATGACCGACCGCGCTTCGGGCATTACCTGGCGCGGGTCCATCTGCACGGGCGCGCCCTGCCATCGCTCGATGTTGCCGATGGCCACGGCATCGGCCCCGAGTTCGCGTGCCCGCCTCTTGATTTCCGCCGCCGTGAGCATCTCGCCCCTCTCCCTCATCCGCCCCTGTGGCAGGGTGTCCTGAGTCCATTGCGCGGCAGTCTCTCCCCGCACGAACTGGGGGGAAATTATACCTTCCCGAAGCCGATTTTCCAGCCCCGGAATTCATCAGTCGCGGCATCGGCCGCGGAAACGTCTTGAAGTGCGCCGGGTCCGCGGGTACGCTCGGCCGCGGAATCTTCGCGGAGAAAATGCCGATGCGCATGATCTTGCCGATCCTTGTTGCCGCGATTGGAGCGATGATGGCTGCGAAAGCAGGCGGCGCGACGCCGAGTTTCGAGGACTTTGACCGCCGCGCGCGGGCGGGCCAGCGCCTCAGCGTCGTCTTCTTCGGCGCATCGCTTACGTGGGGCGCGAACGCGAGCGACCCGCAGGTCACATCTTATCGGGGCCGGTTCGCCCGGCGGCTGGAGGAGGCGTACCCGGAGGCGCACCTGAAGTTCCACGATGCGGCGATCGGCGGCACGGGGTCGCAACTGGGGGTGTTCCGGCTGGAGCGCGACGTGCTCGCGCACAAGCCCGACCTCGTGCTCCTGGACTTTTCGGCTAATGATGATATCTATTCAGATAATCCGGAGACGCTGGCCTCGTACGAGTCGCTGGTTCGGCGGATCGTCCTCGACGGCCGCGCGCCGGTCCTCCCGGTCATCTTCCCGTTCCGGTGGAACGTGGAGCGCGGCGACCTCGGGGGCATGAAGCGGCGCGACGCCCACCTTGCGATCGCCAAGGCGTACGGGACCGTGGCGGGGGACGCCGTTGCCCTGGCCGTCGAGCGGACCGGCCGCCGCAAGGAGGACGTGGCGCGCCTCTGGCCGGTCGATGGCGTCCATCCGGGCGATGAGGGCTACGCGCTCTTCACCGATGCGGCGTGGTCGGCGCTGGAGAAGGCGGTAAAGGGGAAACTCGTCTGCGCTGCGCCCGAGAAGATGCTCTACGCCTCCACGTACATGAAGGCGGCCCGCGTGCGGATTTCGGCGCTCCAGCCGCTGCCCGCGGGGTGGCGCATCGGGCGGCCGAACGTCGTGAGTGCGTATTTTGATATGCTCATGTCCCGCTGGCTGGACGACGAGGCAATCGCCGAGCGCCCGGCCAATCCCGCGCGGCTGAAGGTGCGGTTCAGCGGCAGCATGGTCATGCTCTTCGGCGAATCGACGCCGAAGTCCGGCAAGTTCCGGGCGCTCATCGACTCCAAGCCCGTCCTCCCGAAGGCCGACAAGAACGCCCCAGCCACCGACCTCTGGGACGCAGGGACACTGGCCCGCCGCCTGGGCGGCAACACGTTCCTGGCGCCGGTCCTGGCCGAGGGCCTCGACGACGCCGCCGAGCACACGCTCCAGATCGAGCCGGTCTTCGCCGACCCCGCGGAGCAGGAACTGCGGATCGAGAGCATCTGCGTTGCCGGCGGCGAGGCTAAGGTGACGGTTCTGCCCTGATCGGCCCTGTCGGCCTGAACTCTAACCGCGGAGAACGCAGAGGCCGCAGAGAAAACAAGGGCTCTTTCTTCTTTCTTCTTTACCCATCAGTACTTCTTTCTCCGCGTTCTCCGCGTCCTCCGCGGTGAGGATTGTTCGCAGATGGTCCCACAACAGCGTTCTCGCCACCTCACGGCTTGGAGAGCGTCTCGATGGCGCGGGCGATTTCGTGGCGTCGGCGCTCGATGGGAGCGGGGTCGCGCGTGAAGGTCGTCATGTCCTTGGTGATCTCGGGCGGCACCTCCAGAAGCGCCTCGTACCTGGCCCGCTCATCGGCCCTCAGTTTCGCGCTGCGCTCGGCAATCAGCCGCCGAAGGATGGCCAGATATTCGTAATCTTCGATGCCATCGCGGAGCATCTCCCAGCGGATGCTATCGACCGGCCCGTCGAGGACCGGATGAGGCGGCGAGGCGCTCGCGGCCGACTCCGGCGGATAGATGAACCGCCCGTCGCCGTTCCCCCACGGCTGCTTCGCGCCCTTCGCCGTGCCGTAGCCCGAGACCCAACTCATCGGGTCGGCGTACGGGTTCTGCGGACGGGCCTTGTCGGTGTACGCCGTGTCGCTCGTCCAGTAGTTGGTCTCCCAGATGAGGATGCCGTTGATCTTCCGCTGCCAGGTCTGCCAGAGCCAGACGCGGAGTTCCGTGGCCGGGTGGTCGATGAAAAGGGCGACGAAGGGGGCCTTCGGGCCACAGCAGACGTACCACCAGAACTCATCGCCCTCTTTTCGGCGCTCCTCGGCGCGGGCGTGGTTGTATTCGGGGGTGACGGGGCACCAGAGGTTCGGCCCGCCGACGAGTTCCGGCTCGACCTGCTCGGTCAGCATGCGGCGTAGGTCGGGCGCGGCCGCCTTGAGTTTCCGGAAGCCGTTCATCACGAACGCGTAGTCCTTCTTGTCGGGCTCATCAAACCAGTAGATGTATCCATACTTAAGCCACCCCTTTTCGCGGAGATGTTCCTGGACCGCGCGGCAGTAGTTCGTGAAGGCGGCCTTGTACTCGGGGGCGTCCTCCTTGTAGCCGAGGAGTTCCGGCTCGACGCGGGCGTGGAACGTCCCGCCGCCCATCCCCTGGACGTGGATCATAAACGTATTGAAATGATACTTGACGAAGGCCGCCTGCATGGCGGCGTCCCAGCGCGACCAGTCGAATTCCGGCGTGAGGTCTTTATCGGTCGCCTGGCCCTTGGGCCGAGGCGGCCACTTGACCTTTACGGGATCGAGCGGCGCGGGGTCGTAGGGCGAGATGTGATGCGCGCTGAAGTCGGCGAGGTACTTGTCGAGGACCGCCCGCCGGTCTTCCGCCCGCTCAAGTTTCTGGTACTTCCACACGTTGCCCGGCGAGAACCCCAGCGCGGTTTGGCACGCCATCCGGTCAGGCAGGCCGAAGTCATAAACCTCGACCCTGACGGGCACTTCGGCCGTCCAACCGTCGGCCGCAAGGCGGATCCGGCCCTCGTAGGTGCCCGCCTTGGCATCGCGCGGCACGGTCACGCGGACCCAGAGCGGCTGGTTGCGGCCGGACTCAAGTTCGATCGGTTCCTTGAGCGGCGGCAAGGGGTCCGGCCACTCACCGACGCACCCGGTGGCATCGGTCGGCTGCGTGATCGTAACGTAGCGGACACGAAGGATTTCGATATTTTCAGCCGGTATGACCGCCCCGCCCTGCCCCACGAGAGCCTCGGCCTTCACCGTGAAGCCCCGGAGCGTGCCAGCCGGCCGCACGACCACCTGGGCCGCCTCGGCCTCGTTCTTCGCCGCCCGAATCACAACTGCCTGGCCTGCGGCAGTCGGCGCCGGGCGCGTGCGGCTGACCTTCCAGCCCGACGGGCACCACCACAGGCCCGCCCGGTCGGTCGAGGCCGGCAGCCGCTCGCCGTAGGAAGCGTCATGAAGTTCGGGCACGCGCAGCGTCGTCTCGGCCGAGAACAAGATCTTGTCACCCAGCGACAGCCGCACGTTGTGGGTGCCGGCCCCCGTCAAAACATATTGAATTTGGAGCGTATGGTCACCGGGCGGCAAGGTCGCTTCCCTGGCCGCCGGAGCCGCTACGGGCGGGCCTGTCTCGCCTTGCGTAGTTGCCAGCGGCGCGAGTGGAACCGCCTTCGTGGCGAGGTTCGTGACGCGGGCCGAGATAAGATTCATCCCCCCCGGCACGGCATCGCCCACGTCCTCGATGGTCACGGCCAGCCGCGGGTCGGTTTGGCGGATGGCCACGAACCTCGTCTGGCCAACAAGAGTCGCGGGGTCGCCATCAAGCGTGGCCTTGTAGCCATATTCGCCCACCTGGAGGGATGGCGGCACGGGGCGCTTTGATTTATTGGCGTCGCCGTTTGCGGCGACGGCTAAACCGGCGGACGAACTCGGCTGGGCGCGGAGGCGTATCCATACTTCATTGGCCAGCAGCCTCGCGGCCGGAATCGGGAACGTGCTGCTCGTGGCCTTGCCGATTGTGCCGAGGGGCTGCCACGACTTGCTGTCGGCGGATGCCTCGACCACAAGTTCCCCAGCCGCGTACCACGTCACGGAGACCTGGACCTCTGCGGCAGTCTGTTTGCGGCCGCCGATGAGGTGGCGATAGACGACCTCACCTCCGGGGCCGAAGACCCAGCGGTCTGTGTTGAAGCCGCAGGCCGATTCTGCGAGGGGGCGGCTAAAGTTCCGCGACTCGCCGCGGAAGGGTGCGGCAAATGTGTACTCGTTCCCCTGGATGATCTCGCCCTCGCCCAGAACCAGGTCGCCGCGGCGCGCGTGGACCGCCTGCGCGGGGAGCAACTCCACGGCATCGAAGACGTAGCCGCCCTTGGTTTCCCAGTGGCCGAACCGCAGGCACGCATCGCCGGGCGGAATCGTCCGGGGCGCAACGAAGATCGATTCGTATGCCTTCCACTCCT
>CAYGWP010000008.1:0-7711 GCA_964353455.1 uncultured Anaerolineales bacterium | reverse complement strand
CTCGGTGACGGAGGACGAGATCCGCTCGGTGGCCGACCGCCTGCGCGAGATCCTCGACATGCCCGAAAAGTGGGACCAGATGCAAACAGATACCGATCCGGCCGGCGCGACTTCGTCCGAGCCCGCCGCGGAAGCGGCGGGTAATCCGGCCGAACCTTCCCCCCCCGAACCGGGCGAAGCACAGGAACCCGAAGAAGACGACCCCGATGCGTAGCGCCCCGGCCATCGCGCTCGTCGCCACAGCGCTCCTGGCCGGGTGCGGCCAGATGCGCGGGCCCGGCGAACCGGTCTCGCAGGAGGTCTTCCGGCCCGACGAGGTCCTCGCGGCCCACAACGCCTGGGCCGATTCCATCCGGACCATCTGGGCGCGGACCGAAATGCGACTCAACCTGCCGCGCAAGGACCGGACAGGAGAGCCGATGCAGTTCGACCTCGAAGGCCACCTCTTCCTCGAGAAGCCCGACCGGCTCTTCGTTCACGGGGCGGTGCTGGGGCAGGAGGTCACGGCCATCGGCGTGAACGCCGAAAAGTTCTGGTTCTGGGTCAAGCCGAGGGTCAACACCGTGTGGGTTGGCCGCCGCGGCGGAGAAGGGGAGCGGCGGTTTATCCTGACGCCCGGCGACCTTGCCGCCGCGCTCGGCGTGTTTCCGATCGGCATTGCGTCGGATTCGCAGGCGGTGTTCGTGGCCCAGGCGCGGCACTACGTTCTGTCGGAGGAGAGGCAGGTGGCCGGCGAGCGCGTGCCGGTCCGCCGCATCTGGTTCGACCGGGCGAGCCTGCGGCCGGTTCGCATCGACCTCTATGACGATGCCGGAGACCGGATCGTCATGGCCGAACTGATGGCGTACGAGAAGGTCGGCGGTGTTGACGTCTGCACGGTTTATCGAATCCGGTTTTACGGCGACGAGGAAGTGGATCTGGTGCTGCGCCTTTCGGACGTGGACCTCGCAAAGCGCCCGAACCCGAAGGTCTTCGAGTACCGCGTGCCGCCGGGCGCGAAGGAAGAAAATCTCGACACGCGGGCCGAGGCGAAGTAGCGGAATTCCGGCCGAGTCGAACTTCGCGCGGCGGGTCTCCCGACCCGCCGCGCATGCCTGAAAGGGTGCGCCATGCCCAAGCCCTGGACCGACCACCCGTGGCTCTTCATCAAGAAGCGGGACCTGGAGATTGAGCATCGCCAGGCCGCCGATGAGGGCCGCGACCTTCGCCGCGTGGAGGCCGAGTTCGCCCGCCTCGGGCGCGCCGACCTTGATAACGATCTTGCGCACCAGCCGCGCGTCCGGGCGCTCTTCGAAAAAATTCAGCGGCTGCCGATGCGGAAGCACTATGCCTTCCGTGAGCCGAGCGACCTTGCGGGAATCCGCAAGAGCCGCCCGAAAGACCGCCCGGCCGTCCGGCCGCCGCGCCTCACGCCCGCCGCGTTCCTCGACAAGATGTACGGGGCGTGGCTGGGCCGATGCTGCGGGTGCCTGGCCGGCAAGCCCGTCGAGGGCCGCAGGCGCCGCTCGATGGAGCGGATCCTGAAGGCCCAGGGCCGCTGGCCGCTCTCGCACTACTGGTCCATCGAGGTTGACCGGAAGACGGCCGAGAAGGAGAAGTGGTTCGTCGGTGCGGCCGGCAAGCCCGCCCCCGGCACAGTCATCGAAGGAATTAGATGCATGGTCGAGGACGATGACACCAACTACACCGCCACGGGGTACGCGATCCTCAGGCGGCACGGGGCGGACTTTACGCCGGCCGACGTGGCCCGGTTCTGGCTGAACAACATCCCCATCGGCCACGTGTGCACGGCCGAGCGGGCGGCATACCGAAACCTCGTGATGATGTACCCGCCGCCGGCGCCCGACGGAACGGCGGCGGGCGGGTTATCGAGCGCGACCTTCCTCAACCCGTACCGCGAGTGGATCGGCGCGCAGATCCGGGCCGACTTTTTCGGCTGGGCCGCCCCCGGCCGGCCCGAGCGGGCCGCCGAGTGGGCCTGGCGCGACGCCTGCATCAGCCACATCAAGAACGGTATATACGGTGAAATGTGGGTGGCCGCAATGCTGGCCGCCGCGTGGACCAGGGATGACATCGAGTGGATCATACGGGCGGGCCTCGGCGAAATCCCCGTACGGTCGCGCCTTGCCGCGGAGATCGAGAAGGTCCTTGCGTGGCGCCGCGGCGGATGGACGTTCGACCGGGCCATTGACCAGATTCATAAGGATTGGGACGAAGCGAGCGCCCACGACTGGTGCCACACGATCTCGAATGCGGCGATCGTCGCGGTCGGCCTCCTCTGGGGCGGCCTCGACTTCGAGAAGTCCGTCTGCCGCGCGGTCACATGCGCCTTTGACACTGACTGTAACGGGGCGACGGTCGGCTCCGTTGTCGGCCTCATCCTCGGCGCCAAGCGCATGCCCCGCAAGTGGACCGCCCCGATCCGCGACACGCTCCAGACCGGCATCCACGGCATGCACGAGGTGAAACTTTCCGAGGTGGCGAAGGAATCCTGCGACCTTGTGGCGAGGCTGAACGGATGATGGGGCCGGGCGGCACGGCCACAGCCTGCCCGCCGCGGCGGGCGGTTGCGTGGCCGTGGTGCGGTCCGTTCCCGCGATGCTTCTGCGTCGGGAGTCTTAATGAAGAAAGTCATCGCCATAGCGCTTATCGTCCTGGGCGGGATTTGGGGCCCGGGCATTCCCGCATGCCTGCCCATGCTGATACAACTGGGCCTGCTGATACATCTGGGCTCTATGGAACCGGCATTCCTTGTCGGGCTCGCGGTTGAGTTCGTGGCGGGCATCGGGATTCTGATTGGCGGCATTGCGTTGTGGGGGCGGGAGCGGTGGAGGAAGGTTGTCGGCATTGTCTTGACGGCAGGCGGCGCCCAGGCCTGGGTATGGCTCCTGGCCAGCCTGTCTTTGATGCAGACGCAGGCCCGCATTGGGCGGCCGCTGCCTCTTGTGTCCGGCCCGTATCTGTGGTTGGCGATGCTCATCGGTGCGCTGGTCGGCGCTCTTTACCTGGCGCTGGGGATCTGGCTCATCGTTCGGCAGGGCCGGATTGACAAAGCGCAACATGCACAGGTCGCGAATAGTTCCGGCGATGCCGCCGTCAGGCCGAAAACATGATGCGCCAGCAACGACTGAGCACCGGGCTGGGCCTCGTGGCTATACTCCTATGGAGCAGCACCTTCGCCGTCTCGCGGAGCCTCGGAGAGAAGGTCGGCGTTCTGACGGCAGGGGCGCTGATGCTCATCATCGGCGGCACGCTCGGATGCTTGTACGCCGGGGTCGTCCGGCGGCGCATGGCGGCCATGCTCCTCCTGCCGCGGGCGTACCTGTTGGGCTGCGGCAGCCTCCTTGCGGCGTACATGGTGTGCCTGTTTCTCTCGATCGGCCTTGCCGCCAGCCGCCAGCAGACGATTGAGGTGGGCATCATCAACTATCTGTGGCCGGGGTTGACGCTCGCCTTCGCGGTGCCGATCCTCCGGACGAAGGTGCGGCGGACGTTCTTTATCGGCATCGCGATAGCCGTTGCGGGGGCGGCCCTCGCGCCGCTGAGGCTTGGCGAATACTCGGCGGAGGGGCTCCTTCAGAACCTCCGCACGAATCCGCTGCCGTACGGCCTGATGCTCGTCGGGGCGGTGGCCTGGGCGCTCTACTCGGTCCTCAGCCGCAGGTGGGCCGGCGGCGCGGAGGGCGGGGCGGTGCCGCTGTTCACCCTTGCGGCGGGCCTCGTCCTCTTGGCGATCCGCATGGGTTTCGAGCAGCCGTCGGAGTGGGACGGGCGGGCCTTCGCGGAACTCGCCTTCATGGCCGTATTTCCGGTCATGCTGGCCTACGCCTTTTGGGACCGCGCCATGCGCCGGGGCAACGTGACGCTGGTGGCCGCCGCATCGTACCTCGCGCCGCTCATCTCCACCGTCCTGAGCGCGATCTATCTTCAGGTGGACCTGGGCTGGAACGTGTGGCTTGCGTGCGTGCTGACGGTCGCCGGGGCGGCGATGGCCGAGCGGTCGGTCATCGAACAACAAGGGCGGCCACATGGGGCCGCCCCTACGGCCGCGTAATGCACGTGCCGCCCCGCGACCGGTAATGTAGGGGCACCCCCACGTGGCTGCCCTGATGTGAGCCGGGGCGTGCCCCGGCCTACAGGGCCTCGCGGATGGCGGCGCGGGCGAGGAGGCGGGTGGAATCCAGCACGGGCAGCGGGCAATCCGCGGGATCGACAATCAGCGGGATCTCGGTGCAGGCCAGGACGACGGCGTCGCAGCCGCGATCTTTCAGGCGCTGGAAGACCTGGTTGAAGTACAACCGCGAGTCCTCGCGGAAAACGCCCTTCACCAACTCGCCGAAGATGATTCCGTCGATCCGCTCGCGGTCGTCGGCGTCCGGGACCTCGTACGCGATTCCCATCCGCTCCAGAACGTCGGGATAGACGGGGCCGGTCATCAGGTAGCGGGTGCCCGTGATGCCGAGATGGGCGAAGTTGCGGCGTTTCGCCTCGTCGGCCACAGCCCGTGCGATGTGAAGCCACGGGATGGGCGACTCGCGGGCGACGCGGTCGAAGGCCTGGTGTATGGTGTTGTCGGGGCAGACGGCGAAGTCGGCGCCGATGGTTGCGAGTTTCTTTGCCGAGGCAAGCATGAGGTCGGCCACGCTGTCCCATGCGCCGGAGCGGATGTGGACCATGTACTCGGCCAGCGGATATGTATGCATGCTGATTTCGGGATGCATGTGTTCGCCCATGGTTGCGGGGGCCTCCGCGCAGATGGTGCGGTAGCAGAGGGCGGCGCCCTCGGCGCTGCATGCCACGATGCCGATGTGCTTGGCCATTGCGGGCGTTCTCCGGGATGGTGAACACGTGCCAACCACGACCGCGTAACGCAGGGACAGCCCCACGTGGCTGCCCATGCCGTGAGCCGGGGCGCGCCCCGGCCTACATGGGCGGCCACATGGGGCCGCCCCTACAAAGCCGGGGCGCGCCCCGGCCTACATGGCCTCCTCCATCATCCGTAAGTCGTCCTCGATGCTCGTGGGGAATTCCTTTGTGAAGAACCCCAGGCAGACGGCGTCCTGGGGCCTGAGGTTGCGGGCGACGAAGCGCAGGGCCTCGCGCGGGTCGTTGCGTCCGGCGGCGAGGACCTTGTAATGGATGACGGGCCGCGAGAGGCCGCGGATGGTCTCGACCATGCGGTCGCGGTCGGCCGGGTCGAAGACCTCGACGGCGCCGGCGGGATGCTCGGGGCACTTGTCGCGCATCGTCGGGTTATAATAGGAACACATGTAGAAGTCGCAATTGAGGTTCTTTTCGGCCCACTCGAAGACCTTCACGTTATGTCCGGCGACGCCCGCGGCGAGGCCGGCCGCGCGGATCCGGGCGATGGCCGGCGGCACCTGGTCGAGTTTGCCGTTCGCGAGGAGGTTATCCATCACGCCGCCGTGGACGTAGCATGCCTTAGCGCCGCCGCGGACGGCGTTGTCGATGCCGCGGTCGATCGGCCCGAGTTCCGGGCACGTCTGGGCGAACCACTGGATCGTGCCGCCCTCATCCCAGTATTCCATAAGGTACCGCATGACGAAGTGGTCGGCGCGGCTGATGTGGGTGTTGATGCCGAGCATCTCTGCCTGCCGCAGGGCGTCCTTGATGCGTGCCACGGTGTAGTAGTGCCGCATCAGGCCGTCGCGTTCGGGCGACTGGTGCGAGAAACCGCTGAAGGGGTTCCCGCCGATGATCATGCGGCTGACCGCGAGGCTGCCGATTTTCACTGTACCGAGGGGCATGCGAATCGCTCCGGGTCTTCTTTAGTGGCCGGGGAATTATATCGCGCCGGTGGCGGCAGGGCAGGGCGAAAGTGCGTACTGCGTCACTTTCGGGTGCTTGCCTCGGCGGGTGGCCGAAAGTTTAGCCGCGACTCGAAGTTATGAGTTTAGCCGCGACTCGACGTTATGAGTTTAGCCGCGACTCGAAGAGGAGCGCGTGTTGCCGTTCGAAAACGCGCTCCTCTTCGAGTCGCGGCTAAACGAGTCGCGGCTAAACGAGTCGCGGCTAAACGAGTTGCGGCTAAACGAGTTGCGGCTAAACGTGCCACCCCTGTGAGTGACGCAGTACGAAAACGCGGCGATTTGCTTTGCCACGTGCGGGGCATCCGTTTACCATTTCAGGCGAGGTCGAAGAAGGGATGGCGATGAGGTCGATGGCGGGTCGATGGCGGGGCGGGGTTCTCTGGGCCGCGCTCTCGGCGGCGGCTATCCTCGTTGCGGCGGGCTGCGCAGACTGGTCGCGCGATGCCGTGCTGCGGGTGGTCTCCGAGCGGACCGGCCACTCCATCGAGGAGATCGAGAAGGATGACCTCGACGCCACCATTCAGATCGACATCAGCCACACGGGCGCCTCGGACATCGCCTCCGCGGCGAAACTGAGGAACCTCGAGCGGCTGAGGCTCTTCGACACGAAGGTCGCCGACCTCTCGCCCCTCAAGGACCTGAAGAACCTGCGGGTCTTCGAGGCGCCGGGGACCCTGGTGGCCGACCTCTCGCCGCTGGCGGGCGTGGTCAGTCTGGAGGAACTCTGGCTCGACGACACGCCCGTAGCCGACCTCTCGCCCATCCGGGCACTGCCGAACCTGAAGAGCCTGGCCGTCCGCAAGACCGGCGTGACCGACTTCGGCCCCTTGCGTGAAATGGTGCACCTGGAGTCGCTCGTCCTCAGCGAGTTGCCCATCTCGGACCTCGGCGTTCTGGCGAACCTGAAGGACCTCCAGGGCCTGTACCTGAACCAGACGCCGGTTGCCGACCTGCGGCCGGTCGCGGGCCTCGTGAAACTCAGGGACCTCGGCCTCATCGGGACGCGCGTGCGGGACCTCGCACCGCTGGCCGGGATGAAGGACATGGAGTCTCTGTGTCTCGACCGGACGGCGGTGGCGGACCTTGCGCCGCTGAAGGGGATGGCAAGGCTTCGGCACCTCAGTCTGGGCGGGACGCAGGTTACGGACATCGGCCCGCTGGCGGAGTCGCCGAACATGCGATGGCTGGACCTGTGGGACACGCGGGTGTCGGACCTCGGGCCCTTGAAGGGGCTGACCCGCCTCCAGTCGCTGCACCTGGACGGCACGCCGGTCGCCGACCTCGCGCCGCTGGCCGGGATGAAGGACATGGAGTCCCTGAGCCTCGACCGGACGCCGGTGGCGGACCTTGTGCCGCTGGCCGGCTGCACTCGCCTGCGGCAACTCCACCTGAAGGGCACGGGCGTGTCGGACATCGGGCCGCTCAGGAACCTGAAGCGGCTGGAGGTGCTCGACCTGCGGGACACGAGGGTCGCGGACCTTGCGCCGCTGGCGGACCTGCCGAACCTGAGGGATGTGCGGCTCCAGGGCACCCCTGCGGCGGCCAAGGGGCTCACCTGGCGGCCGAAGTGAACGCGGCCGCGCAGCCTGCACCGCGTCATCCGTCCCTGGATTTATCCGGCGCGACTTCTTTCCGAGACCCCGCGGTGCCACGCCGCCGGGCCGAGATGGACTGCCTGAGGAGATATTCGATCTGGCCGTTGACGCTCCGCAGTTCGTCGGCGGCCCATGCCTGGAGGTCGTTCCAGAGGTCCTCGTCGATGCGGAGCAGGAATCGCTTTTTTTCGCCCATCGGAACTCGTTATCCGGTTGTTTCCATCGCCTGACTTCGGTCCACCACGTTCTCGCGCGGCGGGTCGGGAGACCCGCCGCGCAAACAGC
>CAYGWP010000007.1:0-17961 GCA_964353455.1 uncultured Anaerolineales bacterium | reverse complement strand
GCCGACTTCGGATTCGGTGTTTCAGGCTTGGCGGCCGCGTGCCTCTCCCGGTTGCCAGATGCCCGATCCCGATTCCCGCCGTTGCCGCTTTGCCGTTCACTCCGCACTTTTCACTTTGCACTTTTCACCGTCGTTGCCTTTGCCGTTTCGTTGTTCCCTTCGTGCCTTCGTCCCTGCGTCCCTTCGTCCCTCTCCGTTCGTAAGTGCCATTTTTGCAAAAACACTTACGTGCGTTTTGCCCTCCGCAAGCGCGAAAAATAATCAGGTGCCAGGCATCATGCCATACCATTAGTAGGGGGTCGGAGGGGCGGGCGAATACCATATATGGTAGGCAATCTCGATTGCGGACTTGTCCGCCGTAGCCTCGGCGAAGGCGGATTGCGGATTGAACAGAGAGGCAACAACGGATCATCCGCAGATTACAAAGATGGACGCAGAGAGGGGTACTGGGGGAAAAACAACAGGGCCGTCCGACCCTATGAAGCCCCGCCTGGGGCGCTTGATAGTAGCCCCGCGGCGCGAGCCCGGGGTAGGCCGCGCCCCCACCCCCCTTTCTCTTTTTTTGTTTGTTGAGCCCCGGAGGGGCGACTGAACGCCTTTCAGACGCCCCGCCGGGGCTGACGGCTGAGAACAGAAGAAAGAAATGTGTGGGATGCGACCCTTCGCCTATCACGCCCTTGCGGACGTGGCTTGAGCGCAGTCCGCCCCGCCGGGGCCTGGGCAGACAAGGCGGACAAATCCTGTAAAAGTAATGTCCATTGGGAAGTCCTCGCCGGGTTCGACCCGGCGAGCGAAAGTAAAGACCGTCGCGCCGTTTGGAGTTTTGGAGTTCCGGTGCCGCGCACCTTAATTGCCTTGACCGAGGCGGTCGGCGGGGTTACGGTGGCGGCATGACTCGGCCGGCACGAGTGGCGGTTGCGGGGGCGCCGCACCATGTTAAAGAGAGGGGGAACCGGCGGCAGCAGACGTTCTTCTGCGACGAGGACTATAAGACATATCCCCGACCTGGAACATCGCCTGACCCGCCTCCCGCGCCCCCGCAAGCCCGGTCCCAGAGCGGCCGGGGGGAGATAAGGTGTATGTCACCGGAACTCGACGAGGAGGAACTCCGATATGCCGCTCATTGCATGTCCTGACTGCGGAAGCAAAGTTTCATCTGAAGCACCGACCTGCCCCCACTGTGGTCGTCCCATCAAGCGGGAGATTTCCAGTGCTCCCGCTGTTCCAGGTGCTCTCCCGTGTCCACACTGTGGCGCGCAGGCCGTGGGCAAGGTACGCGGACTTCAAGGTGTTGGCGAGGTGCTCCTTTGCATAATCTTGCTTATGGCTTTCCTCATTCCCGGAGTCATCTACTACGTCTACATGGAGTCGGTGCCCTATTGCTCTGGATGCGGACGGCGAGTATGGAAATAGGTCTAACAACCGCTTGCAGCGGCCGGCGCTATCGGCCATGATGGGGGCCACACTGACAGAGGCCGATGACGCGGTCGATCTCCCTGCGCTGGCCGGCCCTGAGGCGCTGGCGCGGAGAAAAAAGGTGTCAGGAACCTTTTCGCAATAGATTGCGTCATCTGCACGGTGGCGACTGATCGTCAATGACACGCTCACAGCCCAACCGTCGCGGGGGGTGTGGCCGTTCTTAGTGGCAGATGCTTTGAGTGCCGAAGGCACGACAGATAATAGCCCACGGCGTAAGCCGTGGGAACGCAACGTCCCCCTTCCGCCTGAGCCCCCGAAGGGGGCGATAGAAACGTTCCCTGTCAAGCCCTGGGGAGGTCTGATGCCGCCTCCGATTCTGCCGCCCCTAAAGGGGCTTTGCAGCTGAAATACTGAAATGTGACTGGCCCGTACGTCCACCCACGGCTTACGCCGTGGGCTATTATCTCACGCCCCCTTCGGGGGCTGCCACGAACTGCGGCCACAACCGTCGTGGGTAAGTTCAGAGTATTCTCTTGACGCGCTACGCCATTGGCGTACAATATTCCGTGTGATCTTCATCGAGACCGGCATTTTCACGAAAGAGATCAAGCGGCTTCTGCCCGATGAAGAGTACCGCGCGCTTCAAAGCGCTCTTATGCTCCGGCCGGACGCGGGCGATCTCATTCAGGCAAGCGGGGGCTTGCGCAAAATCCGATGGAGACTTCCTGGCGCGGGCAAGCGCGGGTCGCTGCGAGTAATCTACTACTACTGGGACGCCAGGGATACCGTCTTCATGCTGTTTCCATACCGAAAAACGGAGCAAGACGACCTTACGCCGGACCAACTGAGGCGGCTGCGTGCCGTGGTGAAGGAGTATCTGGAATGAGAAATCAAGAGTTCGACAAACTTGTTGCCAGCATCCGTGAGGCTGGCGAGATCAAGGCGGGGCGGCGCCCTCCAAGCCGCGTGCATGTTGTGCATCCTCCTGCAATCAAGAAGGTGCGCAGCA
Organism: uncultured Anaerolineales bacterium; assembly: GCA_964353455.1. Classification (GTDB taxonomy): domain Bacteria; phylum Planctomycetota; class Phycisphaerae; order FEN-1346; family FEN-1346; genus CAYGWP01. The sequence continues at coordinate 15,533 of CAYGWP010000007.1, read as the reverse complement.
AACTGGGAGTGACGCAAGGCGAGTTTGCCGCCATGATAGGGGTCAGCACTCGTACCCTTCAGAATTGGGAACAAGGCCGACGCAAACCGGAAGGGCCCGCCAAGGCGCTGCTTCGGGTGGCCGCACGCAACCCGCGGGCAGTCCTGGCGGCATTGCATGCGAAGTAGTCGATGTGCCCGTCGCATTACTCTTCCAGCAGGTGTCCCTGTTTGCGGCGCTTCGTGTCCAGGTAACGCTTGTTGAGTTCGTTCGATTAGTTCCGGTGACACACACCTTGATTGCCTTGACGGTGAACTGTTACGTCGTGAAACGCTCTATCCGCGCAGCCACTCGTCGCGGTGGGCGGCAACGAAGGCATCGTCGGTAAGGTGGGGATAGGCGGCGATGACGCGGTCGATTTCCCTGCGCTGGCCGGCCTTGAGGCGCTGGCGCGGGTCGAGGCACCACGTGCCGGCCAGAAGGCCCTGCCGCCGGAGGACCTCGTGGATTCCGACGATGCAGCCGGCGAAGGCGTTGGCGCAGTCGAAGATGGCTGCGTTTGAGTCGGTGACCTCCACGGCCAGCCGCTGGAGCGACGGCGGGACGGCCCCGCCGCGTGCCGAGAGACGATGGCACCTGTCCAGGAGTTCGACGGCCCGGCGCGTCCAGACGGCCCAGTGTCCGAGGAGTCCGCCGACCATGCGCCGCTCTATCCATCGGCCGCCGACCCGCAGACGATACGGCGTGACCAGGTCCATCACGATATTGTCATCGTTGCCGGTGTAGAGGGCCACGTCTCGCCTGCCCGACTCGGCCGCAGCGCGGACCACGTCGAGGGTCTGGTACCGGTTGAACGGGGCGATCTTGACGGCCACAACATTCTCAATCTCAAGGAACTCTCGCCAGAAACCGTACGGCAGCACGCGGCCGCCGACGGCCGGTTGAAGGTAGAAGCCCATGACCGGGATGATGCGTGCGACCGCGCGGCAGTGAGCGATGAGGTCGGCCTCGCCCTGGTGCCTGAGGGCGCCGAGGCTGAGCAGGCCGGCGTGGTAGCCGAGGTCGCGTGCGAGTCGGGCCTCGGCCACGGCCTGTCGCGTGCGTCCGCAGATGCCGGCGATCCGGACGAGCGGCCGGCGGCGTGCGGGGTCGGCGCGGTCCATCTCCTCTGCGGCCAGTTGGAGGACCGGGCGGAGGAGCCCCACCGCCGGGTCGCGGATCTGGAATTGCGTCGTGTGGACGCCGACGGCCAGGCCGCCGGCCCCGGCCGCAATGTAGTAGCGGCTCAGGGCGCGCTGGCGGCGCTCGTCCAGTCGCCGGCGGGCATCCAGCGCAAGCGGATGTGCAGGGATCACGACGCCTTCCTGAAGCACGCCCCGGACTTGCCGGTCGATTCGCGTCATGGGTCGGTCACCACAATAGTTTCTGGCCGAGTTCTTGCGCGGCCCGCCCTACGGACTGGCGGGCCGCGCCAAGGCGCGCTAGAACTTTCCGTCGCGGACCTCGAAATGCGTGGGCTTTCCGAGAGTCGGCCCGCCGGCGGCGATCCAGCGGGCGATCCACTGGACCATCCGGTCGAGGCCGACGGCCGGCGGCCCGTAGCGGCGGACGGCCTCGGCGGGGTTGCTGAGGAGCGCATCGGCGGCCTCGGCGCCCGTGAACCGGACCGGCCTGCCCATGAGGCGGCCGAAACGCTCGGCCAGGTCGCGGACGCTCAGCCGCTCCGGGCCGGTCACATTCAGAACGAGCGGCGGGACGGCGGCGTCGGCGAGCGCGCAGAGGGTCAAGGCGGCGGCGTCGCCCTGCCAGATGACGTTGGCGTAGCCCATCGCGAGGTCGATCGGCAGCCCGGCGTACACCTTCTGCGCCAGGTCAACCAGCACTCCATAACGCATGTCGATAGCATAGTTAAGGCGAATGATGGCCGTCGGGATGGCGAAGGTGCGGCTGAAGTACTCGAAGATGCGCTCCCGGCCGAGGCAACTCATGGCGTACTCGCCGCAGGGGTTCGGCACATCGGTCTCGACGGAGCCGCCGGCCGCCGCGGCGACAACGTTGCCGTAGATGTTGCCGGTCGAGAAGGCGGCGATGCGGCTGCGGAGGAACTTGCGGCACACGAGCGACGGCAGGTACGCGTTCTCCGCCCACGTGAGCGGCTCGTTGCCGGTTGCGCCGAATTTCATCCCGGCCATGAAGATGACGTTCGGGACATCGGGCAGCGATGCGACGAACTCCGGGTCCAGCAGGTCGCCGGCGACGGTCTCGACGCCGTGGGTCAGGAGTTGCGTGCAAAGGGCCTGCCTGCCCGCGAAGCGGCTTACGCCGATGATACGGCGGGGCGCGCCCGCCGCGTCGGCGGCGCGGCGGGCCATGCGGGCCAGCGTCGGGCCCATCTTGCCGCCGGCGCCGAGGATGAGGATGTCGCCCTGGAGTCGCGCGAGTGCCCGGCCCGCGGCCGCGGTCGGCCGGCTCAACAGGTCCTCCAACTCCTCGACGCTGCGAATCTCATCGGGCCACACGGAAGAAGCCATAGCCGTTTCGCCCCCACTAGAGCACTTCAACTTTGCGTGTTCGCGCGGCGGTTCGGGAGAACCGCCGCGCAAATTTGCGCGCTACTGTCCAACCTTAAAGTTCTCTAAAGAGTGAGCGGATCATAAACCGTCGCGGCGTCGCCTTCAACCTTTCTCCGGGCCGAAACCGGCCCAGAGGCTCATCGGCCGGTCGGACACGGGCCGGCCGCGGCGCATGCGCGTGAATTGCCGCTGGACGCGAAGGCCGTGCGATTCGGCCCAGCGCATCGCCGCCAGGTTCGGGACCGGGATGTCCGCAAAGACGGTGCGGCCCGCGCAGTCGCAGAGGGCGGCGTCCGCGAGCGCCTCGCCGGCATCGGCGTCGAGCGCCACCACGGGCCCGATCTGCATGGCCCGCGAGCCCGGGCGAATACATGAGTACCCGGCCGGTCGGCCCTGCTCTGCCCGCCAGGACGGAGGGCGGGCTGCGCAGGGCGAAGCAGAGCCGCCGCGCGTCAGGACTTTCATCGCTTCCGGGTGCTCCGCGCGAAGGCGGTCGAGGAGTCTGCGGCGATCTGCCCCTGTGGCCGCCTCATCCAACGCCGCAACCGCCGCCACGTCGGCCGGTCCGACAGGGGCGATGCCCCCAACGACGGGGTCCAACATGACAGGGACTGGGCCGATGCGGCCGGCGGCAGGGCCTTCCCATCGCGCCACCTCGTACTCGGCGACGAAGCCAAGCCGCTCATAGACCGCGCGGCCGAGTGGCGTGGCATCAAGGCGGACCGTGGGGACGCCGCGGCCGTCGAGGTATGTCAAGGCGTGCTGCATCAGGCGTGTGGCGATTCCGCGTCCTCGGACCGGCGGATCGACCAGGACCATCGAGACCCAGCCGAGCGGGGGGAAGACCGAGACGCAGGCGGTGCCCGCTGGTCGGCGGTCCCACTCGGCCAGGAAGCAGCCGGCCGGTTCGAGGGCAAGGAGTCGGCGCCAGTCGGCCTCGGTCTGGTTCCAGCCGGCGATATCCTTCAGCCGCATCCCCAGGGGCACGTCATCGGGAGTCATTGTGCGGACATGGAGCATGTTTGATACTACGCTTGAGGCCAGGCCTCACTTTTCGGATGCCGAAGATTATACAGGTGAACCGTGGGCGGGAAACTGTTTTGCGTCACCGGCCCATGTGGCGCCAGCGTGGGTCGGTCTCGACGAGGTCGGCCGGGCCGAGGCTTTCGATGTGTCCGTCGCAGAAGAGGACGTGTGCGCCCCCGAAGTGCCGCAGCGACTGATACCGCTGCCAGGACGCGCCGCCCTGGCCCCAGCGATTCTGCCACTCCTGCGGGTTTTCGATGAAGTACTTCTGCCACTCGTCCTCCTGGCCGTACTTGTTGTAGTCGGCGACCGTCTTGCCGTAGTCCATGATGAAGAACAGGTGCGGGTCGAGGGTAGTGACCAGGGTGCCGCCGGAATCGTAGGTGCCGCGGCTCAGGCCGTAGTCGGCCAGGACGATCCAGGAGGTGGAGCCGGAGGAGGACCCGTCGGTGCCGCCTCCACCCGAACCGTCCGAACCGCCCGGAGTCGAACCTGGCGGCTCTGTGCCTGAGGTGTCAAGGCTGAACGACTCGCCGTAGTGATGCTGCCAGAACCTGATGAAGACTTCGCCGTTGATCTTGAGGTCAAAGATATACTTGATCTTTGGCGAGGAACCGCATTTCGGCGGCAGGACCTCGACCCGCACCGGCTGGCCGTTCTCGTAATACACATTGAAGTAGATATCGTCAAAGGTGGGCGGGTTCTGCGCTCCGCCGGTGTAGCCTTCATCGTCGATCTCATACTTGACGTGGTCGCCGTAGTCAATGCGTCGCGCCCACGGATGACTATCGACGGGGATCGTCCAGTCGAGCGGACCGTAGTTGTCGGAACTCTCGGGGTTGCGGTGATAGACATCGAATTCCAGCGCTGCGTCCACATCCTGCTCGGGTCCCAGGGAGGACGGGTCCGGCGGGACGCCGGGATCCGTGGGATCCGTGGGATCCGTGGGATCGGTTGTGGATTGCTCCGATGAACCGCCGGTTCCGCCGCTGGTAGATTCTCCGCGGCCGCTGCACTTGAAGACGCCTGAGTTGCGTTCCACGTAGGGCATAAGCGAGCCGACCCAACCGCCGCCCGACAGGAGCGTCCCCTGGCGGTCGGCCCGCCAGAGGCCATACGCCTGCCATATCTGCCCCAGGTTCATCTTGCACTGGGTCGCCGACGCCATCTGCCATGCCGCGCCTATCGCCGGCAACAGCAGCATGACCAGAACGCCGATGACTACGGCCACCATCAGCAATTCGACGAGCGTGAAGGCGCGACGGTTTCGTTTCATGGCTTCACCTGGCTCCTGCGGGCCTGCTGCATGAGTGCGGCCGCGGCCCTCGTTCCGATGCTCCGCGCCCGCGCCAAGACAGCGGCACGCTCCTCCGGAGAACCCTTGGCGTTATAGCCGAATTTCAGGCCGATCATGCCCTCAACCGCACCGACGGCCCGACTCTGCACCTGCGGGTCTTCGTCTCGTTCGGCCACGTCCATCAACAGCGGCACGTCCGCATACGACCGGAGGCGGGCGATGCTCGTTGCTGCCGCCGCTCGCACCTGCGGGTCAGGGTCGTGCACTACCGCGGTGCGGAGCACGTCGAGCGCCTTGTCGTCGCGGCGGCGGCCAAGTTGGAGAACCGCTTCTTCGCGGATGCCCGACCGGCGGTCGTCGGCCGCCACCTTCGCCAGCGCCTGAACGGCCTGCGGCCGCCCCATGCCGCCGAGCGCCCGGACCGCCTCCGCCGCCACCTTATTATCGGCACGCGAGGTCACCTGCGCCACGCATTCCACATCCCCTTCATGGCCCCGGTGCGCCATTTCGCGCAGGCCCTCGATGCATTCATCCGGGTTCGCCGACTGCAACTTATCGACGGGGTCTCGGCAACCCAACAGACCGACCCCGAGACCCACCGCGGCGAACACCGCCCATCGCATCATAAACACATCCTTCCCCCTGTGCCGACTTGAATTCGCCCGGCCCGAACTCCTAGCGCGATTGACACCTGCAAATTATACGAAGCCGGGCCGCTACAGGTCGAGACAAAAGCCCCGCACCCGGCCCTGAAACCGCACCAGGCGTGCCAAAACAGCATGAGGCCGCCGGCAAGAGCAGCCTGGACACCTGGAGTCAGTGCGCCTTCTGCGTCGTGGGTCTCCCGCCTGCGGGCCGTAGCCCTACGGCGGGCGAAGGCCCGACCGACCACGCACTCGCCGCGCGAACTGGCGAAGTGTCAATACGCCACAGCAAACGGCACGCGCTTGGCCGGCCCCTTGCCGCAGACCATGCACGCGGGGGCGTCGTCCGCCTGGTCGGGGACGCACCGGATCGTCGCCTTCGTCTCCTCGGTGATGCGTGCTTCACACTGGGGACTGCCGCACCACGGGCTGAAGAGGAACCCGCCCTCCCCCTCCACTGCCTTCCTGAACCGGTCGTAGTCGTCGATATTGCGGCAATTCGCCTGAAGGCGCGCGCGGGCCTTCGCGAGGAGCGACTCCTGGATTTCCTCCAGGAGTTTCGGGACCATGAACTGCACTTCGTCCTGCGGGATGGGGGTCTTTACGCCCGTGTCGCGGCGCACCAGGACGGCCTGGCCCTGGGCGAGGTCCTTCGGGCCGATCTCGATCCGAAGGGGCACCCCCTTGAGTTCCCACTCGTTGAACTTCCAGCCGGGCGATACGTTGTCGCGGTCATCGACCTTCAGGCGCACCTTCTCCTCCAGCGGCTCGGCCATGCGATGGGCGGCGGTGGAGATGCCGGCGTTGTCGGCATCGGCCTTCGGGATGGGGATGATCACGAGTTCCAGCGGGGCGAGCCTGGGCGGCAGCACGAGCCCCGCATCGTCGGAGTGGCACATAACGAGGGCACCGACCAGGCGCGTGGAGACGCCCCACGACGTGGCATACACATATTCCAACTGCCCATCGCGGTTCTGGAACTGGACGTCGAACGCCCTGGCGAAGTTCTGACCCAGGTAATGGCTCGTGCCCGCCTGGAGGGCCTTGCCGTCCTGCATCAGGGCCTCGATGGAGTAGGTCGTGACGGCCCCGGCGAACTTCTGGGCGTCGGTCTTGCGGCCGGAAAGGACCGGCATGGCCATCCACTGCTCGGCGAAGGTGCGATAGACGCCGAGCATCCGCTCGGCCTCCTCCACGGCCTCGCGCTCGGTGGCGTGGGCGGTGTGGCCTTCCTGCCAGAGGAACTCGGCCGTCCGAAGGAAGAGGCGGGTCCGCATCTCCCATCGCACGACGTTCGCCCACTGGTTGTAAAGCAGCGGCAGGTCGCGCCAGGACTGAATCCACTTCTTGTACATCGCCCAGATTATGGTCTCGGACGTGGGGCGGATGACGAGCGGCTCCTCGAGTTCCTTGCCTCCGCCGCGCGTCACCACGGCGCACTCGGGGGCGAACCCCTTGACGTGCTCCGCCTCCTTCTGGAGGAACGATAGCGGTATGAGGAGCGGGAAGTAGGCGTTCGAGTGCCCGGTGTCCTTGAACATATCGTCCAGGGCCCGCTGCATCCGCTCCCAGATTGCATAGCCCCAGGGGCGTATGACCATGCAGCCCTTGACGGGGGCGTAGTCGGCCATTTCGGCACGGGTAACTATGTCGATATACCACTGGCTGTAATCTTCGCTTCGCTTCGTGAGTTTCGCCACGCTCCAGAGCGCTCCTTTCCGGTTATCGCGACGCGGCATTCTAAGCAAAACGGCCGTCAAGAGCAACGGTCTGGTGGTGGCCGCGATGGATCGCCCCGCGTCGCCCGGATTTTCCATTTAGTTTAGGCTACATTCGTCCGATAAGACCCATGACGGTTGCTGCGCATGGCACTTCCCTGAAAGAGGACAGTTCGACTCATGGTGCACGTGGACGAGACCGGAAAGACCACCTTTATCTTCCGCCATGCCACTGACGGGCCGGTGTACCTCGTGGGCGACTTCTGCCACTGGCTGACCGATCACCTGCCGATGCGCCGGGTGGGCGAAAGCGAGTGGATGCTGATGCTCCGCCTCCCCCCCGGGACGTACGAGTTCCGGTACCTGGCCGATGGCGAGTGGTTTACCGATTACGCCGCGTTCGGCGTTGTCCAGAACACGTTCAAGGACTTCAACTCCGTGCTGCGTGTCCCGAAGGTACGGTCGTCGGTGCGCGAGCCGGATGCGGCCCGCGTGCGGCAGGCCGCGCCGGCGCGCCTTGCGGCATCTGCGTAGGACTGCAACACCACTTAGCGCGGCGGGTCTCCGCACCCGCCGCGTTCAATGAAATAAGACCCGGGTTGCGGGGCTGTACCTGGCCGCCTTTGCGGGCGGCCATCTATTAGGCCTGCGTCCGGAGTTCCGGCGCTGTGCCGTACTGCGTTAGTCTTGGGGGGTGGCATGGTCACGCGCTTCTGCGTGACCATGCTTATCGCCTGGAGCATGGTCACCCAACATCGGGTGACCATGCCACCCCCGTAACTGACGCAGTACGCCGTGCCCCAAAAACCGTTTGACATCCCTCCCTTTTCGATTATTATCCTGATTGGGTCGATGGCGATCCGAATCTACGCGCAGCCCTGCGTGCCCTGCTCAGAGAACGTCAAATGGCTGTCAGACAGCGCAGAGCCAGCCGCCGCGCCGCGCAGGCGGTCGCCGCACCTGGGGCCCCCTCGGCCGGGTCCCAAAAGGCCGTGGACGCCCTGATGCTCGTCAGCCAGATGGTGGCCGGCGACCTGGACGTGGAAACGGTCCTCCGGTCGGCCATGTACGCGGCCTCCGAGGCGATGAATGCCGAGGCCTGCACGATTCTCGTGACGGACGCCGAGGCGCGGACCCTCCGGTTCCACCTCGTTGACGGTCCGAAGGCCGCAGGCCTCGCCAGCGCCAGCCTGCCCATCGACGACCACAGCATCGCCGGGTGGGTGGCAGCGCACCAGGCGCCCCTGCTCGTGACCGACCCGTACCAGGATTCCCGCTTCAACCCCGACTATGACCGGCGGACGGGGTTCCGCACCCGCTCGATCATTGCGGCGCCCATGACCGCCAAGGACCGCCAGTTGGGCGTCCTGGAAGTGATGAACCCGCGCGACGGGCGGCCGTTCGACGAGCAAGACCTGGCCCTGGTGCAGGCCGTCGCGGAACTCGTCGCCGTGGCCATCTACAACGCCGAGGAACACCAGGCCCGGCTGAAGGCCGAACGTCTTGCGATCCTCGGCCAGACCATCGCCGGCATGGCACACTGCGTCAAGAACATACTGAACGGACTACAGGCCGGCTCTTACATCATCGACCAGAACCTGGCGGCCGAGAGCGAGCCGAAGGTCGTCCACGGCTGGAAGATCGTCAAGCGAAACATGCAGATGCTAAGCAACATCGTCCTAGACATGCTCACGTACTCCAAGCAGCGCAAGCCCGCCCTGGCCGCCTGCCGCATCGGCGAGGTCTGCGAGGACGTCGTCGCGCTCCTGAAGGAGCAGGCGGCCGACCGCGGCGTGACGCTTGTCACATCCTGTCATCTTGGCGAGGTGTGGGTGGACGAGGCGTCGATCCGCCGGTGCCTCATCAACCTGGCGGGCAACGCCATCGACGCCTGCGGCCAGGCCGGCGGCCTCGTCGAGATCGAAGCGGCGCCCGCCGAAACCCCCGGCCGGTTCGTCATCCGCGTCAGAGACAACGGCTGCGGCATGGACGAGGCCGCCCGCGCCAGGCTGTTCGAGCCTTTCTACTCCACCAAGGGCGGCAAGGGCACCGGCCTCGGCCTGTCGGTCACGAGGAAGATCGTCGATGAGCATGGCGGCGAGATCCGCGTCAAGTCCGCCCCCGGCGCGGGGACCGAGTTCGCACTCGTCCTGCCCGCCAATCCGCCGGAGAAGACCTCAGCCTAGAAAGTTGAAGCGCGGCATCCGCCGCACGGAACCCTGAAGGAGCACGGGACTCATGGGAAAAGCATTGGTCGTCGATGATGAGCGGGACGCAAGGGAGTTTGTCAGGGCCATCCTGGAGCCGGAGGGCTGGGAGGTCGCCGAGGCGTGGGACGGCCAGAGCGGCCTGAAGGAGGCCAAGGCGTCCCGGCCCGACCTGATCGTCCTGGACGTCCAGATGCCGAACAAGAACGGGTTCGAGGTGTTCAGCGAACTCTCGCAGGACCCCGATCTGGCCGCCGCCAAGGTCATCATGCTGACCGGCGTGGCCGCGAAGACCGGCCTGCGATTCTCCTCCCGCGACATGGGCGAGTTCCTCGGCAGGGAGCCGGACGGCTACGTCGAGAAGCCGATCGACCCGGAGGTGTTTAAGCGGCTGGTCCGCAAGGTGACTGGCGCCAAGTAGTTTCGCGCTGGGGGGCGACCCTTGGGGCAGTTCACGCGCCGTGCACGCGCGACCCTTCGGGTCGCGGCTTAAAGGCGCTGTCGAACGGCGCACGCAAACACATTTTAGCCGCGACCCGAAGGGTCGCGCGCGATATACTCTTGGCGCCAGCAATCCCATGGGAGGCTATCCTTATGAAAATGGATCGTCGCCGGTTTCTGACCAGCACTATCGCGGGGGCTTCGGGGATGTTGCTGGGCTGCGGCGGCCAGGCGGCCGAGCGGCCGGCGGCCGCCGCCCCGGCAAACCCGTACCGGATCGTCCCGCTCGGGAAGACGGGCCTGAGGACCTCGCTCATCGGCTTCGGAACGGGGATGCGCGGCGGGAACCGCGAGTCGAACCAGACCCGCCTCGGGAAGGAGAAGTTCGAGGCCCTCCTCCAGGCGGCGTACGAGCGGGGCGTCCGCCTCTTCGACATGGCCGACATGTACGGCACGCACCAGTTCGTCGGCCGCGCGATGGCCTCAAAACGCGACCAGTGCTTCTTCGTCTCCAAGATCTGGGTCCGCAGGGGCGGCATACCGGAGCCCGAGCGGCCCGGCGCCGACGTGATCGTGGACCGCTTCCGCAAGGAACTCCAGACCGACTACGTTGACCTCGTGCTCCTCCACTGCATGACCGCGACGACATGGCCGGATGAACAGAAGCAACAGATGGACATTCTTGAGGACCTCAAGGCGAAGAAGATCATCCGGGCACACGGCATCTCGGCCCACTCTCTGGCGGCGATCCAGGCGGCCGCCGCGTCGCCGTGGTGCGACTCCGTCCACGCCCGCATCAACGCCTTCGGGACCGCGATGGACGCCCCGCCCCAGGAGGTCGCCGCGGCCGTCCAGGCCGTCCACGACGCCGGCAAGTCTGTCATCGGCATGAAACTCATCGGCGAGGGCGCATTCCGCGACGACCCCGCCAAACGCACCGCCTCCGTCGAGTACGTCCTCGGACTCGGCGCCGTCAGCGCGATGGTCGTCGGCTTCGAGAAGGTCTCCGAGATCGACGACTTCGCCGCCCGCGTCGCCGCAGCCCCCGTGCGCAACGTGTAGCGCGCGCCCACATGCCGCGGCACAACACGCGCGACCCTTCGGGTCGCGGCTTAAATACGACGTCGAATGGCGTACTCAATCGCCCTTTTAGCCGCGACCCGAAGGGTCGCGCGTATGCCTTTGCTTCGAAGGCGCCGAACATGGTCTTAGGCTCGCACCTGATCATCACTGCCTACGGTTTCTGGCTGCCCAACGACCCTCGCGGCTCATGGTCGAAGTTCGTCGGCTCGTGGGAACTCGTCCGCTTCGGCCGCGCCACGAAGACCGACGATCCCCGGTCCGTCGCCCGCGTGCCTCACGACCGCGCGGCCCGCCTCGCCGCCAAGCAGGCGCTGCGATACCGGCCGGTGCGTTTCAGCGGCGTCCAGGCCCGCGCCGTCGGGCGAGGCTTCGCCGCGTTCGTCCGCAGATCGGGCGTCCACGTGTGGGCGTGCTCGATCATGCCCGAACACGCACACCTCGTCATTGCCCGCCACCGGTACGATGCCAGGCAGGTCGCCAGCCTCCTGAAGGGCGAGGCCACGAGGCAACTGCTGGCCGAGGAACTCCACCCCATGGCCGATGCCCGCAACACGCGCGGCCGCCCGCCCAGCCCCTGGGCCGCAAGGTCGTGGGCAGTGTTCCTCGACAGCCCCCGCGACGTTCGCCGCGCCATCGAGTACGTCGAGAACAACCCCGCCAAAGAGGGCCTGCCGCCGCAGCGGTGGTCGTTCGTGACGCCGTGCGTGCCGTAACACGCGACGTAAACACGCGCGACCCTTCGGGTCGCGGCTTAAAGGGCGTTACGATACGCTTGGTGCGCCATACAACCTTTTAGCCGCGACCCGAAGGGTAGCGCGTGTTTTTGTTGAAGGGCAAACCCCGCGACTTCGGCCCGGCCCGACTTTGCGCTTTGCGCCGGGCCGACGACCGCTTACACTTGGCCCCATGTCCGAGCGCCTGCGAATCCTGGCGATTGAACCGTACTTCGGCGGGCCTCACGCCGACTTCCTCGAAGGCCTGCGCGCCGCCAGCCGCCACCAGTTGACATTCCTCACCATGCCGGCCCGGCGGTGGAAATGGCGGATGCACGGCGCGGCCATCCACCTGTCGCGCCAGGCCGCCACGCTCGGGTCGGGCGGCTTCGACCTCGTCTTCGCCTCGGACTTTCTGAATCTCGCCGACCTGAAGACCCTCGCCCCGCCTGAGATCGGGCGCCTCCCCGCCGTCACGTACTTTCACGAGAACCAACTCTCGTATCCGCTGGAGCCCGGCCAGCGGCGCGACCCGCAGTACGCATTCATCAACCTGACGACATGCCTGGCGTCGCGCGAGGTCTGGTTCAACTCGGCGTTCCACCGCGATGCGTGGCATGCGGCCCTGCGCGGGCTTCTATCGAAGATGCCCGACTTCGTCCCCGAAGGGCTGGTCGATGGCCTCGTGGCCAAGAGCCGCATCATGCCGCCGGGGATGAACCTCGCCCCGTTCGCCGCCGGCCGCGCGCGGACGCGCGGAAAGCCGCCGCTCACGATCCTCTGGAACCACCGCTGGGAATTCGACAAGAACCCGGAAGAGTTTTTCGAGGTCCTCATGTTCCTGGCGCAGGAGGATGTGCCCTTCCGCCTGGCCGTGGTCGGCGAGGCCACCCGCAAGTGGCCGCCGGTCTTCGAGAAGGCCCGCAAGCGCCTGGCCGACCGGATCGTAAGGTTCGGGTACATCCCGGACCGCGCGGCGTACGAGGAGCAGGTCCGCCGGTCGGACATCATCGTATCGACGGCGTTCCATGAATTCTTCGGCCTGCCGGTCGTCGAGGCGATTGCCGCCGGCTGCTTCCCGCTGATGCCGGCGCGCCTGAGTTACCCCGAGATCATCCCGCGCGAATGGCACGAGACCTTCTTTTACCAGACCGAGCGCGAACTCCGGATGAAACTGAAGAGCCTACTCCGCGGCAAGGGGCCGTGGGACCGCGCATTCAAACTCTCCGAGCACGTCGGGCGTTACGACTGGGCGAACATGGCGCGCCAGTACGATGACGCCTTCGAGCGCGCCGCGCAACGGGCCGATACATGATCCCGCACATCGAGGTCGGCGCGGGCATCGTCCGGCGCCGCGGCCGCATACTCCTCTGCAGACGCCGCGCGGACGCCATGCTCGGCGGTCTCTGGGAGTTCCCCGGCGGCAAACGCAAACCCGGCGAAACCATTCAGACATGCATCCGCCGGGAACTCAGGGAGGAATGCGGCCTTGCAGTCACCGTCGCGGAACACCTCGTTGACGTGACCCACACATACCCCACGCTCCGCGTGACGCTGCGGTGCTGGCACTGTCGCGCGGGACCCGGCCGCGTCAAACTCCTGGGCTGCGACGATGCACGCTGGGTCCGGCCCGCGGACATCGCCGCCTTCCCCATGCCTGCGGCCGACGTGAAGGTCCTCGCGGCGCTCGGCGTGGGACGCCCCTGAACTGCCTTTACCTCGATGCGCCAAACAGGTACACTGTCGGACCGGACGGAGCCAAGACGGGCGGCTGCGCCATGGCCGATGCCCGCAACCGTTATCGACCGTTATTCTCATCATTGCGGGTGGAGGCGCGGGGCGCGGCAGCCCGGACCGCACCGGGAGAATTCCTCATGAGGCACGTTCTTGCAGCAGTGCTGGTGCTCGCGGCCGCGACGGCCTGGGCGGGGTCGGTCCCGGTCCTGCCGCCGGGTGAAGTGACGCCGGCTGCGGCGCCTGCGCCGAGCGAGTCGCCAGCGGCCAAGGAAACCGGCGCGCCCGGCTCGCGGCCGCCGGTCGGCATCGAGGACCTCAAGGCCCTGTACAAGGAGTCGTCGCTCATCGTGGAGTTCCAGGCCGAATCGGTCCTGGCCAAGGCCGATGTGGCCACGCGCCCGATCTGGGAGGTCCGCGGGCCGGTGATGGAGGTCGTCAAGGGCAGCCTGCTGCCCGGGCAGATATCGGTGCACGTTGATAGCGTCCTCAGGACGTTCGACCTGCCGCGCAGCGAGATCCCCGGCAAGGCGTTCCTGGCGGCCATCAAGCCGCTGACGGACGGGGCCGACCGCCGGTTCCTCCTGGCGTGGGCGTATGCGTTCCCGGCCGACGGCGCCGAGGCCCAGGCCCTCCGCCAACTGGCGCAGGCCGACTCGGGCCGCGGGGCGGGCGGGCTGTCGCTGGAACTCGTGGTGCGGCCGACGGAGAAGGCCTTCGCCCCGAACGGGCGCAAGGTGGTCGAGGTGCGCCTGACGAACACCGGCGAAGACTCAGCCACATATCTACAGGCACCCATTATGGAGAGGGACGGCAAGTTGTACGTCTCGGGCCAGGGCCTGCTGCGGATCCGCGACATCACCGGCCGCATCGTCCCCGACAAGGGAAACGTCGTCATCGGCCAGCCGCCGCTGCCGCCGACGCCAGCCCTCATCCTGCCGAAGGCCAGTTTCGTCGAGATCGTGGACCTGGGCAAGTACTTCGACCTGCCTGAAGGACGGTACACGCTCAGCATCGCGCTCGCCTCGCCCGACGGCCGCACGCGGGTCGCCTCGAACGGATTCATCTTCCAGGTGGGCGCGGTGAACCTGCCGGAGCCTGCGCCCGGAAAGACGCCGTTCGGCGAAACAGTCCCTCCGCCCCCCGCCCCGCCGCCCATCAAAGGCCCTGCCGGGAAGCCGCCGGCCGAGACATCCATCACGGAGAAACTCCCCGCCGTCCCGCCGCCGAAGCCCAGACCGACCGGGCCGGACATCCCGGACCCGAACAAGTATCAGCCGGGCAAGCAGATGGCGGGGCTGGCCGCGCTCCTTAAGCCCGGGAAGCCGCGGTACGCACTCGGCGATGCGGTTGACCTTGAGTTCCGCATCATCAACCAGGCCCAGCGGGCGGTGGCCATCGACGGGCGGCTGGAACGGACGCTGACGATCCAGGTCCAGCCGGTCGCAGACAGCCCGCAGCCGCTTGTCATCCGCCAGGTCATTCCGTGGCCGAGCGACGGCGGCACGATGCCCGAAGAGCGGGCGCTCCTCAGAGAGGGGGCGTTCTGGGGCCGAACCATCAATCTCAATACGTTGTACGGAAAGAGCCTGGAAGAGTTCCCCGCCCCGACACCGGAGGAGATCGCCGCCGGCAAAGGCATCACCTACGAGCGGTTCGGCAAGAACCTCTTCGGGTTCCCGAAACCCGGCGTCTATACCGTGACCGCGACGTACTCGGTGATTCGCCCGAAACAGGTCGAGAGCCAGCCCCACACCGAACCCGCCCGCGAATGGTGGATCGGCGAACTTCAGACCAACCCGGTCACGATCCAGATCCTGGAGGCGGGGCAGAAATAGACTGCGCCGTCGCCGTGCCACCCAGGTTCTTGACGGCGCGGGCGTCGATGTGATACAAGACCTGCGGCACGGGGCGAGCATTCCGGCGGGGACGCCGGGGTGCCCGCCCCGCGTTGTTATGCTAGCGGTTGAACGGATATCATCAACCACGGGTTGCGGGCAAACTCACGCGTTCAACATGCCGTGGCGTTAACCCTCTCCCCTTGCGGGAGAGGGTGGCCGAAGGCCGGGTCAGGGGTTCGCGGTGGCTCGTCCCCTCACCCCCGTCCCCTCTCCCACA
>CAYGWP010000006.1:0-4774 GCA_964353455.1 uncultured Anaerolineales bacterium | reverse complement strand
ATGAGTGCGGCCGTGATCAGGATACGCACTTGCGATTCCTTTCGTTCACTTGGAGTCCGGCCCGGCACGGGTCCAGACTTCTCAGGACTCATGGACGCTCCTGGGGCCCTACGGACGCAGCACGACGGTCGTCGGGTCTTTCCAGACCCACTCGCCGGCGGGCGGCATCTGCCACGGGTCGGGGAACGTCACGCTGACCCATTGGACGGGTTGCTTCTCTGCGGCCCGGTTCTTATTTGTATAGGTATCAAAATACGGTGCGTTCAGGTCAATCCAGGTGACCAGCGAGGCCCAGTCTTCACGGTTGGCACGGATGCCCGCGCAGGGCGACCGCTCCTGGAGCAGCCTTGCGAGGAGCGGGCTGCGGGCCGAGCCGAACGCCAGCGGCGGGGTGATCTCCGCGCCGCCGAGCCGGTTGGCAAGGTGGATCAACTGGCCCGGCTGCTCGTTCCGCATGGCGCGCTTGAAGAAGTCCGGGTTGGCCGGAGGCATCGGGTCATTCGGATGCATCCATCGCCAGCCGTCCTCGCTGGCCACGGGCGTCGGCTCCGCGGGTCCGACGCCGAAAAGCGTCCGGTACGACTGGAAGTGGTCGCCTACCCGCCGCGCCGTAAGTTCCAGTCCGTCCTTGGGGTCCTTCTCACCGTGACAGCGCACGCAATGCCGGTCCAGAATGGGCTGGATGTCGCGTTCGAAGGCGGGCGGCGCGCGGTCGCCCCAGGCCGGCGGCACGGGGACGGACGGCTCGCGCCGCAGGGCCAGCGGATGTCCGGCCTCGGTAGTCGGCGGCGCGATGGCGCGGCTCTCGTGGCATCCTATGCAGCCGCGGTACTCGCCGTGCTGGAAGGTAACGTTGCTTCGCATGCGGCGGACCTCCAGGTAGTTCTCGTCGAGCGCCTGGAAATAGACCGGCTGGTCGGCCGGCACCTTGAACCACGCCGAGCCGTCGGCTTCCACCGGAACAGTGCCGATTACGCGGGCCGGCGACCAGTCCCAGATGCCGAACATGGGCGTCCAGGCGCCCGACGGCGACGAATGCAGGTCGTTGTAGCCGCACGGCCTCCCCTCCTCGCGGACGCACGGCCACGGCATCTTCTGCGAGATCCGGATGTACCGGATGACGCCCGCCTTCACGCCGGGCATGTCATGGTTCACGTTGGCAAGGTATGCCGTGGCGAACCTCTGAGGCGACGCGGCCACGACGCTCGGGACATGCGTATCCGGCATCGCCGGGGGGCGCGGCGTCCGGCGCAGCGGCATGAGATACGCCACCGAGAGCCGGCGGTCGCGATGGATCAACTCCTTGTTGCCCCAAACATCAATGTAGTAGAGGCCGTAATTGCGGGCGCTGGCCGATTCCGGCTTCTTGTACGAGTAGGCGACGAGAAAGGCCCTGTCCGAGAGCGGGTACGGGAACTGGTAGTGGCCGCCGGCGTCCTCCACGCCGCCATCCTCGACGGGCTTGCACTTGCCGTAGCCGCCCTCTGTAGGGGAGACCCGCGGGGTGACGAGTCGCATGCCCAGCGGCTCGTTGATGCCAAGTGCATAGTCAACGAGCATGACCGCGCCGATCTCGCCGTTATGGTGTCCGCAGGCTATGGCCACGAGTTGCTGCTGGCCGGGCACCTGCCGGGCCTCGCGCAGCGACATCGGCCCGCTCTCGATGTGCTGCTTATAGACGGCATCGGTCATGCTGCCGTCCGGGCGGCAGGTCCACAGCGTGTGAGTCTGCCACAGGTGCCGCTCCTGGTACTCCCAGTGCAGAAAGAGGATCTGGCCGTTGTCGAGCATGTGCGGGTAACGGTCGAAGTCCTTGTTGTTGGAGAGTGCGCGGATGTTTGCGCCGTTGGGCGAGCAGCGGTAGAGGTTCAGGATCATCTTGTCCTGGATGAGTCCGCCCGCGCACTGGCTGCCGTAGTTCGAGCGGTCGGATACGAAGATGATGTCGCCGTTGGGCAGGTAGCACGGTTCCACGTCGGAGTTGAAACGGGCGTTGGTGAACTGTCGCATGCCGCCGCCGTTCAGGATGATCTCGTACAGGTGGGCGGTCTCGGATCGCCCGGCCTCGCTGTTTTCGGCCGATGCGCTGATGGAACCGTCAAACTGCGGCTGCCTGACGTATGAGAAGACGACGCGGTCGGCGTCCCACCAGAGGTCTAGGCCGCGGATGTGCCCCGCGCCAAGCCGGCCTGCTATGAGCGGCCTGGCGGGGTCGGCCGGGTTGAAGCCCGCCTTGATGTGGATATCGCCGCCGGGACCGTAAACGTCGCGCAGCCCGCCGTTGGTGATGTTGCCGCTGTCGGCGCCGCTGCGTGTCGCAAAGAGTATCTGGCTGAAGGCGAGGTCCGGGTTCCGCAGAACGACGTTGCGTGCCGCAAGGCGCACGGCCAGCCAGCGCACCCGCTGAGCGGTCAGGTCGGCGGGCTTGGCCGAGGCAAGGTCGGCGAGCGCCTGGCGTGCCTGCTGGAGCGCGGCAACATCGCGGTCCAGCGCGGCGGCCGCATCGGGCGCCATCCGCGGCCGCGCCCATGCCGCCATCTTGGTGGCGCGGCCGACGGCCGCATCCGCCGAACTCGCGAGGGCCTTGGCCGTCCGGTGACAACCCAGGCCGGCGCCCTGGCGCACGTAGTCGCACTGGAGCATCGCATCGGCGCCCAGCGCCGACCAGCGGCGATACCACTCCGCCCCCTCATGTCTGGCCCAGGCCGGGTCCGACCTGCCCTCGCATTCCAGGCCGAGGCGGATGGCGATGGCAAACTCGGCCAGCCCGCGGACAAACGGGTCGGGATGGTCGAGGAGTTCGCCCGCGCGGCGGCACAGGTCGGCGGTGGGGAGGGTCTCGGGTCGGACGGTGCGGTCCTTGCGCTGCCACTGCGGCGTCTCGTCGCCGCGTGCGATCTGGACCAGCAGTTCGGCACGAAGCATCGTCGCATCCGGCGACGAATCTCGGGCCAACGCGTCGAGTACGGCCGCAGCCTTGTCGGCCGAGATGCCCAGCACCAGGCCGATGCGCTCGATCTCGACCCCGGCCTTGTCGGTGCCGAAGGCGGCCAGGAGTTGCCGGACGACCTCGGCCGGGTCGGCGGGCAGGGCCTCCGCCGCGGCGGCCTTGCCCTGTTTGGCCGGGGCCTTTGGCGCGGCAGCCGCAAGCGCGTTGCCGCTCAAGGCGCAGAGCAGGCCGAGGCACGCAAGTGCGGCCAGAGTCTTCGTTCTCATCGCAAGGCCTCCATATCGCGGACCGCCCGGCCGACGACCTTCAGGCTCTCGACGCGGTTCTCTTCGTATTCGCGCGAGATGACGATGCCGGCGCCCCCCGCGTCGAAGGACCGGCGGACGGCCCTGTAGAGCCGATCCGGATCGCTCGGCCAAGGTTGCGTGCCCCAGCCGCCGCCCCTCGGAATGTCCAGCCCGATGCCCGCGTACATTCGGGCCTTGCCCTGGAGGGCATCCACGCCGCGCTTCGTCTCGCGGTACACGTACTCCGGCGACAGGCCCACCTCCACGATCCTCTCCAGGCCCCCCTCCACCGCAGGGTCGTGGCCGAACACGGCGTAGAACAGGTCCAGCGCCTGCGCCGGCGAGAGGCCGCGCAGGACCGTCTTGCCAACCGTGTCCAGGTAACCGCGCAGGCGCGGGCCGAAGATCTCGTGGTACAGGATTGGCTTGACGAAATCGCATGCGCCGGCCATCTCCTCGTACGGGGCACCGGCGCGGTAGAACGGGTCGAAACTCGATTCCACGTGCGCCACGTGCCGGCCCACATCGGCGGCAGGCCGGATCGCCTTGACGGCGTCGCGTATCAGCCGGTGCACATCGTTGTTGGCGACGTGCCACTGGCGCTCCCATGCCAAGACCTCGGGGTAGTTCATGAAGATGCGGAGGACGCCGGCAAGCGCCCCTTCGGGCGGGGCGGCGGCCCCGTCGCGAAGGGCCTTGAGCAGTGCGCCGAGTTCAGCCATTCCCTTGCGTGCCCGCTCGGCGTCGATGCCGGCCCGCTTGGCCCGCTCCAGGCAGAACCGGCAGAAGCAGGCGGGCATGCCGCCCCAGACAAGCATTGCGCCGACCGGCCCGCTTCGCTCGGCCCCGTACTGGATTCCATCGACCGGATAGTTCTCAAAGATATCCCGGACCGTGCCTAAGGTCCACGCCAGGAACTCGGGGTTGTTGAGGCACGGTTTGCCGAGGGGCTTGCCGGCGGCGTCGATCTCCACGGCCTTGGCCCAGTTGGCGATATGCTTGGCCGCGCTCGCCCCGCCGGGCTCGTAGATGCGGATGTAGAGTTTCATGCCGCGCTTGCGCAGCGGTTCGGCCAGTTCGGCCAAGGCGTCGCGGTCGGCGTACTCGCAGTCCTTCGCCGGCGACGGGTGACGCAGCGACGTGCCGGTGAAGTGCTTCTCCTGGTGCCGCACCCAGATAATGGGCAACTTGCGATTGGAGTTGTCCTTCTTCGGGACGCCATGGTCGCCCATCAGCGCCAACGGCCGCATCATCGCGCCGTAGTAGGCGTATGGGCTGACCATCGGGGCGGTGACGGCGGCACTGTCGCGCAGGAGGTCCAGGCAGTGGTCGATGCCCTCGTCCAGGGGGCTGTGGGCCGCGATGTGGATGCCGACGAATCTCCCCGCCGGCCGAGCCGTCGGTGAGCCGCCGGTGTTGGATGCGGGTCCGGGCATTCCGGCAGCCTCCTTACGTTCAGCGGCGGACGAGCGGCCGCTGGCACCAAGACCGAGCCCGGCTGCCGCCAGTAAGGCTGAGAACGTCTGAAGGAACTCAC
>CAYGWP010000005.1:0-6670 GCA_964353455.1 uncultured Anaerolineales bacterium | reverse complement strand
AAGCGGCGGCCACCAAGCCACTATCTCACGCAGCCGCAGCGTCACCGTCTTACCGTAGATGGCGACGGCCAGCGTCTTGAACTTCGACCGCTGCCGCGCCAGACGCGAGAGCCTCGGCAGCCAAGGGCCGCGGCGGGGCTTCCGCCCGCGTTTGCCTTTCGGCTGCTTTCGCGGCTTCGGCTCCCTGAGGCGGGCGTCGGCGCGAAGCCGGCTGACCACCTCGATGGCCAGTTTCCGCGCCGGTCCTATCAGCGACCTGTTCGCATACGCCCCGTCGGCCAGAAGCAGGATAGGCCCTGAAAACCAGCCTCGGACGGCCCCGAGCGCCTCGGCCGCCATCTCGTGTCGCGTCCGGAACTGGCCCCGCGGGCAGGTCTTCTTCGGCCGGTACAGCGCCACCCAGAACGGCAACGCCACCCAGGCCCGCGCCCCCGCCTGCACCACCACCGCCAGCACCACCCAGTTGTGGCCACAGATATACCCCGCGCGCGGCCGCGCCGTGTGGTCGAAGTGAAAAGCGGTCCCGAAGATGCCCCGTCCCCACTTCGGCGACAGCGTATCGTCCAGCACCAGCGTTAAATCGGGCGTCCGAAAGGTCCTCACGGTCAGATCGAAGAGGCACTTGAAGAAGACTTGCATCCGCCACTTGCCATCCGACAGAAAGCGGTAGTACCCCGACAGGCTCCGCCGATGGCTGCCCCATCCCGCCAGCCGCGTGACGCACCGCTGGCCGGCGCACAGGAGCCACGGCACCGCGCAGGCGGCCAGGTACGGCCACGACCTTTGGGAAAAGGCGATTTTCGCGCTTAAGACCACGCCCAGAAACGACGATGAGAGGTGGTAGCGTTTCACGGCCCGGCCTCCGATAAGGTTCGTCTTGCAACGATCTCATCGGCATGCCGGGCCGCTTCTCATTTATCAACTTGCATTCCACCTCAATCCTCCGGTACACTCAAAACCCGCGAAAGGCCAGTTTATGCAGATTGCGCTTGGAAAGCAGCATGACGAGATGATCACGTACTTTGATCGGATGCGCAACAAACGGAATCAGGCCATCTACGACGTGGCCGGGCTCATCACGGAAACCGAGGCCCGGAATCTCTTTGCCAAGGCCACGGAGTACGTCGAACTGATCCGGTCGCTTCTGGCTGCGAAGGCGTGACGTTCAGTGCGAGCATTCCTATGCGCGGGAAGTGGGTGGTATGGCGCCGCGTCGCCGCCGCTGTGACGGTTCAGGTTCCTGTGGCCCTGGTGGTCATGACAGCCGGAGCAACCGGTCGGATCTCGGGCAACCGGTCCAGGGCCGCGCGCTCGTCCTCGATGAGCGTGTGCGTGTAGTAGTCCATCGTGAGAACGATGGTGGAGTGCCGCGCGAGGCTCTTTGCGACGGCCGGGGTGATGCCGCTACGGGCCAGCCGCGTGATGAACGTATGCCGCAAGGCGTGGAAGTCCACCACTCGCCCCGAGTCGTCAGGGGTGGCCAGGAAGGGTGATGCGCGGCGGGCGCGGCGTTCGGCGCGGTCTTGGGCCTCCCTGATCCACCGTGCCCTCGCGCGCCTTAGGTCGGTTCTCAGCATGTCGGCGGTCTTGTCCGGGACATTGAAGAGCCGCTCATTTGTGGGCCTTCCGGCGACGTAGGCCGCAAGGGCCAGCGCCAGGTCGGGCCTGAGCGGCACGACGTCCTCGCGGCGGTGCTTCGAGTAGGCGGCCGCCACGGCGACGGACGCCTTGTTCGGGTTCCTCAGGTTGAAACTCGCCGGCGTGAGACTCGCCAGTTCGCCCGCCCGCAGTCCAGTCTCGACGGCCACGCGGTATAGCATGGCGCGGTCCGCCCCGGCCAGGCTGCGAAAGTCGGGGCCGCATTCGGCCACGCGGATGAGGCGCACGAGTTCCTCGTCGGTCAGTGCCCGGCGCCTGCGCCGCGGGTCAACCCGCGCGTTCAACTTGGCCACCTGCATCATCGGGTCGGTGCGCATCCGTTCACTGCGGAAGAGCCACCGCGTAAGACTCTTAAGGGCCGTGAGCCGCGCGTTAATGGCGTGTGCTCCCATGCCGCGGCTCTTGAGGTCGGCCACGTAGGCCGCGACGCGCACGGGGTCGAAGTCGGCGGGCTCCTTGAAGCGGCACGCGTCGTCGATCTCGCGGATGTAGTGCAGCGTGATGTTGAGGTGCTTCGCCGTGACGCCCTTGCTCCGCAGAGTGTTCTCGTAGTCTGCCAGGTGGTCCTCAAGCGGCAACGATTCCCAGTAGCCCAGCCTTTCGGCCCGCACGTCGATGACGCCCTCGCGCCGTAGCATGGCGTCGGCTTCGAGTTTGCGGGCCAGGGCCTCGGTCGCGGCCCGGTCCTTGCAGCCCTTCACCGTCTTGCGCTGGCCCGGCCGCACGTGGTACGTGATGTAGAACGTGCCGCCTTTCTTGCGTCGGTAGATGCTCGCCATACGCTTCCTTTCCTGCCCCCCACGGACCGGTGATCCCTTACCTCCGGTTCGCGCGCGGGGCAAGTCAGTTATTCCTGAATCTTGATGCGAACATTTAACGCCCGCCGCCCGCCAAGGCGGCCAGAAACGCCTCCACATCCGCCAGTCGCCAACGGATCGTCTTCGGCCCGATGCGCAGCGGCCGCGGGAAGTCCCCATGCCCGGCCTCGGCCATCGCCGCCAGCCGCCAGCACGTCCGCTCGTGGATGCCGAGCAGGTCGGCGAGTTCCTTCACAGTCAGTAGTTTTGGGCGAGGTTCGCTCATCGTTCACCTTTCACGGGCATCGACATGCGTGCCACATCGGTTCCGTCGCAGAATGCGCCCTTGCTCATCAGATTGGGCGCGGCGCGTGTACCGGTCCGCGGTCGACGATCTGTCTGGCGGATGAGACCAACAGATGCCAGAGCACGACATCCCTTAATTACCTACCAGCAGCGAGCTCGAAATGTCGTGCTCGAAGTTCCCGACTGGGGAAGCAGCGGCGGCTGTGGCGGGAACTGAAGGAAAACGGTCGCCAGTGACGCGCGTCTTCTGTCCACCGCATTTCAACAGTGCGTGGCGGACAGTGGAAAAGAATCTGGTCGCTGTAACTCCTTGTCATATAACACGTTGCCGCAATCCGAAACGCGCCTTCCAGTTCTTTTTTGCCTGCTCTTCATGCAGCGGCTATATTGGGCGTGCGTTAGGCTACAGTTAGGATTGCGCTGTCGTGCTGCGGCAGACTATCGCTCGACCGAGCGTTGAAGTTGCTGAGTTCTTCGTGAGTGTCGTCCGGGGTGAAGACCCTCGAAGCAGAATTTACTTTTGCTCCGCGAGGGACATCGCCGGCGAACCGCTCGTGCGCCGTTTGTGCGCGCTCTTCCACCGGAAATACTCGACGCTCACGGACCACTGCGGCTGCGCACCGAGGTTCGAGTACACGCCCGCCAGCGCCTTAGGCGAGGACGATGCCTTCCTGATCCGGGATGAAATCGAAAGGCTTGCTGAGGTAGCAAGGCCGGTCAACCCCCCTTGTGACGAGGAGTACCTGAACAATCTCCTTGCCCTGTGCAGAGGGCCGGCCAAGAATATGATCGCATCGTTCCTGTTTCACCAAGCCACGGGGTGGCTCAGGAAGATGCGTCGTCGAACCGAAGATGAGTGCGCGGGTGCTGACTCAACAGGTCACTCCGGCAAGCGGGACTTAGCAACTGACAATGCGGTAGGGGCGCAGCAAACCAAAGGTCGCGGCAAGCAGAAACTGGAAGCCGTCCCGCCCGCGGGGCATGCTCGACCGGTCGTCATCAGTGTCCCGACGTCTGAGTGTTACGGCGAGATTGACGTTATCGAAAGAGACCGCCGCGCACTGAGGATTTTCATGAAAAAGAACGGCCCAGGTAGGCGGGCGGAACTTTGCGATCTGCTCCCGCTTGAGAGGCAGGCCTACCGAATTCTCGAGGCCGGCCTTGCCGATGCAAGGACGCGTTGCATTGAGGAGAAGTACGAGCAGGCAAGAGCTGACGGCGCGCCCATCGACAGGTCCGAGTGCGAACCCGATGCGGAGACGACCTTCGAGGTGGAGTGGACACAGGACCAGTTGGCCATGATCCTGCACGTAGAGGACGCCTTCAGCGAACTGTTGCAGAACCAGAAGGCGGTCATCAAGTCGGCAATGAGACGGCTGCGCAATCTCGTCAGATTCGCCCAGGATGATGTGGGCCTCGTCTCGAACGCGGATGACAACGGGTCCAGGCGATTGGTCATCCCACTGCGCCTGCGGAAATCCGGCCAGCCGTGACCCGTGTTACCGTCGGTGTCACGCCCCCGTAACGCCGTCACCCCGAAATCTGTCCCGGTCCGTGTTTTTTCCTACGTCGCATAGCTCATTGGCGTAGAAGCACTTTCGCCAGGAACTCCCAAGGTTCCCGGTTTTTTTCTTGCGCCCATGACGCCGCGTCACCGCGGCGTTACCGCATGTCACCCCTCTCGGGAATGCCCTCCGGAGCGACGCAGGACATCGGTCCGGCGCAACACCGGAGGCCGCTGTGGTGTCGCTCAGCTGAGCGACCCATACCGGCTTCCCATGGTGGTGAAGTAGTCGACCTCGGCTGAGTCGGCACTCACGAGCCTCCTTCGCTCCAAGGAGAGCTCCCGTGAGTACCGCCAACAGTTCCCCCCTTCCACAGTACATCCGCACCCTTATCCAGGTCACGGTCAAGAAGACGATCGGCTTGCACGGATTCAACAAGTCCGATCAAGAAGAACTGGAGCAGCAGATCGCGTTTGAGGTCATCCGCCGACGGTCCAAGTTCGACCCGACGAAGGCCCAGGAGAAGACATTCCTCGCCAGGCTGGTCAAGCATGCGGTCGCCGACATCATCGCCGCTCGCAAGGCCGGCAACCGTGACTATCGGCGCGAGGAAGGTTCGCTGGACCAGTGGACTAAGGACGGCGACGGAAAGTGGGTACGTCGAGGCGACACGATCTCCGAGGAAGCGGCCGGCCGGCGCACCGGTCAGGCTGGAGCATGGCCGGAGGAACCCGGCGACCTGGCTATCGACATGGCCGACGTCGTCGCCGCGCTCCCGGTGCGCCTCCGGGAAATCTACGAACAACTCAAAGCCCACGGCTCTGTCCAGAATGTGGCCCGCGCCACCGGCCTGCACCGCTCCAGCGTCTACGATGCCCTTGCCCAGATCCGGCAGCGGTTTGAAGAAACCGGTCTGGACGGTTATCTGCCCACCCCGCCCGCCAACCCGACAGATTCCGAGCCCCGCTGGTAGGTAATAACGGGAGCCGCCCAATGATCGACGAAAGGACGCCAATGCCCACCGAAGCCTACAGGTACAGGTTCAAGGAGTACATCGACCCGCTCGACGTCGAGGTGACCCTCCACTTGGCCATCATCGCCGCCGAGGGGCTGTACGGCGAAGCGCGGGTGCGGATGGACGCCGGGTACGTTATCGACGAAACGATCGGCGCGATCGTCGTGGACGCCTCGACCGACGTTGGCCAGGACGTCTGCGCGATGTTCACGCACTTCCTTCTGAGGCAGTACGGCTCGGGCGTCTTCCACGTCTGCCGGGTCGAGGGGGTGCCCCAGCGTTCGGGCGGGAACGGAGCGCGGTGCATTCATGGCTGAGATGCTCACTGGCCTCCGGAACATCCGCACGCGAATGCTGCGGCCCGGCGTCGCCGAGGATGGGACGGCCCCCCGGCCGCCGGACCTCGGGGATCGCCTCGCCGCCCACGAGCGCCGCATACACAACCACCTGTGCCCGTGCGGCAGTGGCAAGACGTACGGCAGTTGCTGCATCAGCCGAATCAACCAAGAGCACCTGGAACTCCGGCACCGCCGGCAAATGGGGATGCGCGATGAGGACCTGTGAGGCATGTGGACGCGATTTCATCTGCCGCAAGGGGATGTCCATGACGTGCCCCTACTGTGGCTACAACACCTGCCCGCTCGCGCACATGCCGCGGAGCGAGGCGTCGCTTCGGGATCTCGAAGAGCGGCGGCGCGAGCAGGAGGCAGAAGAAGCGGAATTGCGTGAGTATCTAGACCTCGGGCAGGACTGACGCCGCCAAGACGGTTCGGGGCGTCGTGCCACGGACGCTGCGGCGGCGGAAAGAGCAACCCAACACGAAGTGGAGGCACCAACCATGACAACCGTGCAGTTCTCACCGGCCACAAAGGCCCAGGCGAAACTCAGGGCGGCGCTGACCGGCCCTGCGGGCAGCGGCAAGACTTTCACGGCCATGCGACTGGCCGCCGGCATCGGCGGACGCATCGCCGTCATCGACACGGAGCGGGGCAGCGCGTCGAAGTACGCCGACCGCTTCGCCTTCGACACCCACCAATTGGCCGACCGGACCATCGAAGGTTACCTCACGGCGCTCGATGCGGCGGCCAAGGGCGGATACGACGTCCTCATCATCGACTCGCTCTCGCACGGGTGGCAGGAACTCCTCCAGGAGGTCGACCGGCTGGCCAAGGCCCGCTTCAACGGCAACACGTGGGCCGCGTGGTCCGAGGGGACGCCCAAGCAGCGGCGGCTCATCGACGGGCTCCTCGACTGGCCCGGCCATGTCATCGCCACGATGCGCTCGAAGACCGAGTGGAACCAGCAGACCGACGAGAAGACGGGGCGCCTGCGGCCCGTGCGGATCGGCCTTGCGCCCGAGCAGGGCAAGGGCATCGAGTACGAGTTCG
>CAYGWP010000004.1:0-3015 GCA_964353455.1 uncultured Anaerolineales bacterium | reverse complement strand
CGCCTCCCCCGCCGCCGAACAGGCCGGCCTGACCGGGGCCCCAATCCTCGCTCCGGCCGATAGGCCCGATGCGATCCATCAACCGCCGGCCCACGCCGACCGGCGACACCGGCTTATCGGACGGCTTGTAATGGAAGTCCGCCGGGTACTTGGGTTCCTTGTCCCAGAGCGTGGCCCTGAAATATGATGCGATGAGGAGGCCTGTGAGCCGGTCCTCCGCTCGTTCCTCGGCGGTCGGCCCCTCCGGCATCTCCGGCTGGGGGGCTTCGCGCTGCGTCGCAAGCGCCGGGCGGGCCTGGTCATACGCCTTCTGCATCTCGGGGAGCATGTCGGGTGGACGAATGTCGTATTGTAGATATTGATCGACGCTATCGAGAACGATGAGCGAAGTGTAGGGCGTCACTACGCCGTACTCGCGGCCGAGGCGGACGATCTCCTTCTCGTCCGGCTGCGGCGCCGACATAAGGCCGGCCACCGCGTTTTGCGCCCAGACGTAGCGGAGGAGTCCGCCCGCGACCGCGTCGCGGGCCGAGACCGTTACCGCCAGGTCTCGGTGCTTGCGGTCGGGCCCCTCGAAACTGACCATCACGGTGGCGTCGGGGCTTTCAAGCCGGCCGACGATGGATACGCGGCCGGTCGCCGGCTCCGGCGATGTCGAGAACAGGTTAACCGCGCGGCCTGCCACAGCCCGAGGCCCGAGCAGGCGGAACCCCGGCCGCGCGAGCGCCGACAGCACGTCATCATCGGTCACCTGGTCCAGGTCGAAGACCGCGCCGCCGTTCCTCCACACGAGCTGCTGCAACGCCTCTCGATTGACGGCCGTGCCCATTGAGAAAACGTACACCCATGAACCGAGCGGTCTCCACGCGTGCTGGCCCCAGGTCGGGACGCCGTCGGTGAACACCATGCACAGGTCCGGCGGCGCGACGCCGTCGCTTGGCGAAAGCGAGGCGATTTGCGTGCCGCCGTCATAGTCAAGTTCCTCGATGGCCCTGAGGATCGCATCGGCCCGGCCGCCTTCGACTGTGAACTGCTGCGGCGGGGCAGCCTCGTGGCGGAACACTACCAGGCTGACCGTCACGGTCTCGTGGCTGAGTCGTGCAAAGTAGGACTTCAGGAGCCTGATCTCGCGTGCATGGTCCTGGTTGGCCTGTGAACCTGATGCGTCCCAGAAGATTGTGATCCGCCGCGGGGCGGCGGTTGCGGGGCCGCGCTCGTCGCGAGGCAGGTCGGCCGTGATGCGGAAGTATCGCCGCCCGTCGGGTGCCTGCTCGACGGCAACGCCGCCGGCGCTTCCAAGGTCGATGACCAGGTCTTCCGTCGGCGCGGCGTCCTTGGCGGTCGCCTCGGCGCAGTAACCTCCCCGCGCCGCCTTGAACGCAAAGCCCGCCAAGGCCCCCGCTGAAATTTTGGGTGCGGCTGCCGCCCGCGCGACCTCGACCCGCAAATTCAGTTCGCCGACCTTCCCCTTGAATTTCAGCGGCAGCCGATACCGCACGCCGTCGCCGGTGGCCAGGTCGGTCACGTACCGCACGGAGACCGTGCGGCTGCCGGCCGGCGGTATCGGAAAGACGCGGGTGCGAAAGAGGCTCCCCTCGACCCACTCCAGAAGGCCGGGGTCGATCTTCCGCCGCACGATGGCCTGGTACACCTCCTGTCCGCGCTCCCGCTCGACGACGACCCCGTCGACCATCTTGCCATCGATGTCGAGCGCGTAGCCGCAGACGGTCGCCCCCTTGGGCAGCGGGAACAGCAGGTCGCCCTCCAACCGCACGTCCTTGGGGTTCGAGAACGTCATTGTCATGGTGGTGTCGGCGAGGGAGTCGAGGATGCGTGTATTGACGTTCACCCGCGACATTGAAAGTGCGACGCTGCCCGTGCCCTCGGCGACCACGAGCGCGGGCGGGCTGTTCTGGGCGAAGGCGATGGCGGTGCACGTCGCCAGCAGGAAAAGGATGGCGGGCATTCGCATGGCGGGCCTCCTGCCGCGCCCGGAACTCTCCGCCGGCAGGCGCGTGCCGGTATTCTGCCTTCCCTACGACACTTATGCAAGCAATAGATTGGTCACGTTCCGCCATCGTTCTGACAACTGCGGCTGATTCCGGCAGACCAGCGGGAACTTACACTTGGCGCGGCGAGCATGGCGAGTTTCTCCGCGAGTCGAAGACCCGCCGCGCCGGCGCGCAGCGCTGAACCGCCCGGCATCAGCGGCACTCCACCTGCCCAATGTAGTCGGTGGCGACGACCACGTCGTCGAACCAGACGCGGTTGATTTTGTTGGTGGTCCAGCGGTCTGTGATGTAACTCATGAGCCAGAATGCGTTGATCTTGAGGTCCGCCGCGGTCCGCCACTCGAAGCCGCCGAAGTCGCCGGTCAGCCGGCCGTCGATCCAGAAGGCCTGCCGCCCGTCGGCCTTGCCCGCCGTGTTCGCCTGGATCATCATCTCCATGCAGTACCACTTGCCGCGCTCGGGCACGGCGGGCGTGTCGGGCTTGAACGAGTTGCCCCAGTACTTCCCATCGCCGGACTTCTTCATCTGGTGCCAGTAGGTGTAGAAGTTCCACGCGCCCGGCGGGGGGAACTTCTTGTTGAAGCCGGCCGGTTCCAGGCCGGTGCAGAATTTCTTGTCTCCGGCCGGGCAGAGGCCCGCCCCGCCGGTGGGCCACGGGGTGGGCGGGTTCTCGGCCACGATCGTCACGAAGTGGTGAATGTAGTCGCAGTCGGGGGCGAACTTGACGTAGAAGCGGGCGTGCATCTTCTGAGCGCCGGCCTCGAATCGCCGGAAGAGGTGGCCGCCCGTGTTCTCGCCCAGTTTGGCGGTGACGAGGAGGCTCCGCTTGCCGGCCGACCCCTGCGGCACATCATCCGAGAACGAGAGCGCCTCGGCCTTGTTCGAGACCGAGGGCCACCGTTTGGTGTCGAACGCGCCGGCCTCGAAGTCCTCGTGCAGCAGGACGCGCGTGTCGCGGTCGATGCCGGCGTCTCCGGGGAACTTGGCGGCAATGCCGGCCCGG
>CAYGWP010000003.1:0-3596 GCA_964353455.1 uncultured Anaerolineales bacterium | reverse complement strand
ACGCCGTGCCGCAGGTTCTCGAAGAGGCTGCCCTCCACGACGAACGTGCCGTCCATCCCGGGATGGGTATCCACCACGCACAGGCGGCTCTTCGTCCGGTCGTCGCCGCTGACGCGGTTGTGGATGAATTCCCAGTGCGTCTTCCGCACCTCAGGTTTGTGGATGTACTTGCCCACGCGCTTCGGGCTGCTCCAGTCAAGGGCGCCGTTCGACGCCAGGGCGTGGCGGCACTGGCTGAACTCGTTGTCGGCAACCAGGACGTAGGCCCCCGAGTATATGGCCGCGCCGTAACCCAGGCCGTCGCGCGGACAATCGTGGATGCTACAGTGGTCCACCTGGGCCGTCGCCTCGCCGGCAAAGTCGGTGGCGTGGCTGAATCCCAGAAGTTCCGCGTGGTCGATGCGGAGGTCCTTCCGGCCCTCGGCATAGATGCCGTAGGTGTCGTTGTCCGTCGCGGGGCTGGTGTCGGCCCCCTGGAGTTTGGGGCGCGTGAAACGGACCCTGTCTCCATCGACGCGAAAGAGGCTGGTGTCCTTCTTCGCCGTGCGGCAGAGGGTCTTCGCGCCTTCACCCAGCACGGTGATGCCGCCGGGCGCGCGGACCTCGCCCTCAAAGACGTACTCCCCCGCCGGGAGGAACACGGCTGCCGCGCCCTCTTTCGATGCCCGGTCGCATGCCGCCTGAACGGCCGCCGCCGTGCGGCCCTCGACCGTGATTCGCTTGGCCAGCCGCGCCTTCTCGACATCACCCAGCGGCACGTCCGGCCCGACGGGGCCTCGCGGTCCGAAAGCGGGCATCTCCGCCCAGCCGCCAGCCAGCATCGCGGCGGCAACGAACGGCAACCACCGCATCTTCCGCATCGGCGCCCCTTTCTAACACTACAGCGCCACATAGCGCGGCGGGTCTCCCGATCCGTACATGTTTAGCGTGTGCCGTGCCGTTAACCCTCTCCCCTTGCGGGAGAGGGTGGCCGAAGGCCGGGTGAGGGGTTGCCGTGGATCGCCCCCTCACCCCCAACCCCTCTCCCGCGAGGGGAGAGGGGTGAACGGCACCACCTAAACACGTACCCCGACCCACCGCGCAAAGGCCAAGTGGCACCATCACTTCGCCTTCGGCAGTTCCAGCAGTATCAGGTGCCCATCGCCCTTCCCGCCGCAGGCCTTCTGCACGGCGTTGACGGCCGGCGACGCGTTGCCCGCGCCGTCCTTCCCCTCGGAGCGGCCCGCCACCACGAGGCCCGACTTCGCCAGCCCCAGCCCGCCCACCTCGCAGCCCGGCACGTAACTCGAGAACTCAAGGTTCGTGAAGTCGCCGCTGAAGACCGCCACGTAATGTCCGCCGCTCTTCCCCTCGGGCGGATATGTGAACCAGGCCTGCGGCGTCTGGATAAGGCCGGTGGCGGCCTGCCCTGCAAACGCCACGGAGCCGTCGGGCAGCATCAGCAGGTGCCTGATGCTGGCGAAGTTCGGGTTGCCGCCGCTCTTCGGCTCGGCCGGGTTCTGCGGCACGTAAGAGACCCACAAGGTCCACGCCTTCATCTGGAACGTCTTCGGGTCGAACCGCATCAGGTACGCGAGCGAGTTGGCCCCCTTCATGCCCCACGCCGACATCCCGAAGCCGGGCGTGCCCTTCGGCAGCCCCTTGTCCACATCCTTGATCTCGCGCGTGAAGACCGAGTTCCCGCCGTCCGACCACCCGCCGACGATGATGTCGCCGTTCGGGGCCCAGACAGCCGCGCGGCAGGCCGAGTCCGACTGGAGTTTCTTCGCATCGGCGCCCACGCTCTTCGGGTCCCAGTCCCAGATCCGCCAGACACGGTTGCCAGTGGCGTCAAAGCAGTTGAGGAACGGCTGCCGCCACGGCTCCTTGTTCGTGTGGGTGTTCCGGTCGCCGCCGTGGAGGAACGACCCGTCCGCCGGGCTCACCGCGTGGACCTTCACCCGGTCGCCCTCGCTCATCGCCTTGGTAATCTCGCTGAGCGTCCGCCCGTCGGCCGAGAGCCGCTTCACCCCGTTACAGTCGAAGATGACCGTCCCCTGCGGCCCCGCAAAGAGCCCGGGCGGCGGCGTGCGAAGCCCCGTCAGAATGTGGACCCAAACGATGCGGCCGGCATCGGGCGTAAGTTTCGCCACATAGACATCGCCTGTGAAGGGCACGCCCTGGTAGGTCGTCGGCCCGAATCGGGCTTCCTTCCCCCGCTTGCCATCGCTCGATTCCTCGGCAGGCTGCGCGGTCTTGCCCGCGAGTGCCGCCCCCGCCGCCGCCGGCATCGCCTCCGTGCAGCGGCCGGCGATGAAAAGGCTGCCGTCGCCCGCCGCCATCCCCGTCTCGATGCTCGCCACGCCGAAGTCGAACCGCGCGACACCCAGCACCTTCTGGAGGTCGCCGCTGTACCGGACGATCATCCCAGCGATGTTCGGGTTGGCCGCATCATAGACGCTCCGCCCCTTCTTGTCGGTGATGGTCTCGGGGCAGTCGTACCGCTTACCCCTGCCGAACACGGTCGGGGCAGGCGTAGCCGGGAACGTCGGTCCCCACGCGTTGCCGAACGCCACCACCGTGCCGTCGGGCTGCCCGGCTACATCAACGAATTCCTCGTTATCCGCCCCGCCGAAGTAGGTGGCCGCAAGCGTCTTCAGGCCGGGACCGGCGGCAGCCTTCTTCGTGAACTCCTCGAACCGCCCGGCCGCAGCCTGTCCCGCGCCCGCCAGCACCAGCCCGCCGGCCAGAATCGCCAGGACCAGCAACCGCGACTTCCGCATCGGCTCGCCTCCTTGATTGATTGCTCGAAGTTGCGCCACACACCGCTGATCCGTTGAGTGCCGTGCCGTTAACCCTCTCCCCTTGCGGGAGAGGGTGGCCGAAGGCCGGGTGAGGGGTTGCCGTGGCTCGCCACCTCGCCCCCTCACCCCCACCCCCTCTCCCGCGAGGGGAGAGGGGAGAAAGGCGCCGCCGGCTACTTCCTCCCGCAGCAACTCTTGAACTTCCGCCCGGAACCGCACGGGCACGGGTCGTTGCGGCCGACCCCGCCTGCGGCGCCCTGCCGGGCCTGCTCGGCGGCAACGTCGCCTATCGTCGGCGGCAACTCACCGCGCTTGATGTACTCAGCGATCCGCTTCAGTTCCGGCATCGCCTCCCGGAAGAACATCTTGTACCCCTCGCAAAAATGGTTGTACCGCTGCGGGTCCGTCCCGATGGGCCGGTGATGCTTCGGGCACCCGCTCCAGCACATTGAGAGGTACTCGCACCCGCGGCACGCCGCCGGCAGGTCCGTCTTCATGGAGGCGAACTCCTCCACCCGCCCGCTCGTCACAAGGTCCGCCAGCGGCGTCTCCATGATGTTCCCGATCCGCCATTCCTTATATACGAAGTGGTCGCAGGCGTACAGGTCGCCGTTCCATTCCAGGACGTACGCCGCCGCACACCGCTGGGAATGCACGCATGTCGATGCCCGGTTGTAGATGATCGCGTGCAGGGCGTCGTCGATGAACCGCACCGACACCCGCCCCACGTCGCGCGCCGCCCACTGCTGGAACACATCCAGCATCCACCGGCCGAACGCCTCCGCGGAACACGAGAACTCCGTCGGCTCGTCC
>CAYGWP010000002.1:0-11919 GCA_964353455.1 uncultured Anaerolineales bacterium | reverse complement strand
CGTCCTGCCCTTTCATGGCGTCGTAATCGAAGTGGTTGCCGAACGGGCCGCGGATGCCCACCCGGTCGCCCGCCTTGAGGCCCTTCAGGTAATTCGTGACGGTGCCGACGCTGCGAACCGTGAGTTCGAAGGCCTTCCCCTGCGTGGGGCTGGAACAGATGGAGATGGGCGCCTCGCCGATGCCGAAGCACATGACGCTGACAAACTGCCCCGGCTCGTACTCAAGGGGCCCCTCTTCCATCTCGAGGCGGAAGAACCGCTCGGTCTCGGTCATCTGCTCGGCGGCCGTGATCCGGGCCATGCGCGGCACGTAAGGGCTCGGCGCCGCAGCGCCTTTTGCGATGTCGAATTGAACTTGGGTCACGTTTTGAACTCCCTAACTGCCGCGCTCCTCTTCGAGTCGCGGCTAAACACGGCCTGCGATACGGCCCCCGGTGTATTCACCGGGGGCTAATTATTAACGGCTTCCGGCGATCTGAATGAACGTTTCCTTGATGCTGATCGAGGCGACGCACGCCCGCTCGCACCGCCCGCAGCCCACGCAGCCGGTGCGGCCGGTCTGCTCCAGGATGTACTTGCCCTTGCGGAACATGCGGTGCCTGAGGCGGCTTGAGCGGTCCTTGCGGAAATCCTCGCCCCCCGCCACCGTGGCGAACGGGTCGAGTTGGCACGAATCGTACCGGCGCGTGCGGCAGCCCTTCGTCAGGTCAACCGCCAGGTCGTCATAGACATCCCAGCAGTAGCAGGTGGGGCAGGTGGTATTGCACGACCCGCACGAGAAGCACCGCCGCGCGATCGCCTCCCACACCAGACTGTCGTACGAGGCGTCGAGGACCTCAGGCAGGTACTTCACTTCGCAGGGCAACTTGAAATGGAAATTCGAGCGTTTCTCTTCGGCGAACTTCTGGCGGTCCTGCATATCCTGCTTCGTGGCCGGACGAACGCTGGCCATCTCAACCAGCGACTGCCCCAGGTCGGTCTTCACTTCGACGAAGAACCCGTCGCGCTGGGGCGTCAGCATCACGTCGTAACCCGCCTCGGGGTACAGCGACCCCATGTCGAGGCAGAAGGAGGAGTCGTCGCACGAGGCGGCGCAGTCCAGGCCGACGATGGCCGTGTCGGCCCGACGCGAAAGATAGTGCGGGTCCGGCACGTCCTTGCCGAAGGCCGCATCCAGCGTGGCGATGGCCGTGATGTCGCACGGGTGGACGCCGAAGAGGACCTGCGGCTGGTGGTCGATGGTGGCCTGCGGCTTCGGGTCGCCGCCGAGGTTGTACGTCATCAGTCTCTGGCGCGACGGCCAGAGGAACTTCTTCGGCCCGAGGACCGTCACCGTGTAGTCCAGCCGCACGTCGGCCGGATCGACGATGGTCTCCCACGAGAACTTCAGGTCCGTCCGGTCGGCGGGGGATGTCTCCTTCAGCACCGGCGCCGCAACGCGGCGCCTCGACGCCATCGCCTGCACCCAGGCCGCCAGATCGCCCTTCTTCAATACTTGTGGCAACATGCGCGATAACCCTTCCTGTTAACGCCTCATCACGCCCGAGATCGTCTCGACGAGCCGCTTCGGGTCCACGGGCTTCTCCAGGAACGCCTCGACCGGCATGAAGTCCTTGTCGGTGGCGGGCGAGAACTCGAACCCCGTCTTCTTCGAGATGCTCGTCAGCATCACGATCGGTATCTTGGCCGTCTTCGGGTCGGCCCTCAGGTCCTGGGCGATGTGGAACCCTTCGGTCTCCTTCGCCATCATGACATCCAGCAGGATGCAGTCGATGCCGCCCTGCCGGATCCGTTCGAGGCCCTCGCGGCCGGTCAAGGCCGTCGCCACGCCGAACCCCGCCGCACCCAAGACCACCTTGGTGGCCTCGACCACGTCCGGATCGTCGTCGATGATGATGACGGTTTTCTTCGCGATGCTCTTGGCCATGATCTCGCTCCACCTAAAGAGCCGCATTGCTTCGAGCGGCGGGCGACTTCGTTCCCAATGTCACGCCCGGCCCAAGACTACTCAGATTTTGCCGTGAAACTTTTCACAAAGACCGCCAAAACGAACGGCCCCCACGGGCCGGATGATTATAGTCCCACCACACCCCTTGTCAAATCTTTGCCGCCAAAAATCCCGCCATCTCCTTTCGCCACCCGAAGCCGCCTTGTTTGCCCCGCCCTGCCGCGGTAAACTGCCGACCGACCTCACGTGGAATGCCTCGCGGGAAGGAAGGTGGGCGATGCGAAGATTACAGGATTGCCGTGACTCGGCGGCTCAGGCATTGCGGCCCAATCGGCGCGAGTTCCTGGCCGGCTTGGGCGCCACCGCCGTGGGGGCGCTGGGGTTGGCGGCCGTTGGGGCCGACGATACCGCAGCCGGGGCGCCGGCAGCCTCCGGCGGCAACCCCAAGGGCTCGCAGACCGACTACCTTGCGACTGTCTGCTCGCATCTCGGCAAGATCATCACGCAGGGCACCGACCGCTATGGCTCCACTCCTACCGCCATGTGGATGGCCTCGCTTGACACCCGTACCGGGGCCTACCCTGAGGGGCAGCCACATGCCAAGGCCGGCAAACGCTGCTACCGTGACATCGACTCGCCCAATGGTTGCACGATCTATTGGGACCAGCCTGAACTCGTGGCCGCATACGCGCTGAGCAGTGCGGGCGGCGACGCCCGGTACGCCCAGGCCTCCGATGCGTACGTCCGGGCATTCCTGGATCGCTGTGTGGCGTCCGACGGTCTCTTCGAGTGGGGCAACCATATCTTCTACGATGCGTATGCCGACAAGGTCATGCACTTCTCCGGGGGCCCCCACGAGATGCGGCCGATTCCGCCGGCGTGGGCGATCTTCTGGCGCATCGCGCCCGAGGTCACCGAGCGCGAAATCCGCCGGGCGGCCGAGCGGCACCTTTTTGACCCCGCGACGGGCGGCTTCAACCGTCACGCCGACGGCAAGAAAGGCTGCGCGTTCCTGGAGTCGGGAGGCATCCTGGCCGAGTCGCTCGCGTGGTTGTACGCGAAGAAGAAAGACGCATCGTTGGCCGAGACGGCCCTGAAGATTGCCCGCTACAGTTTCTCGAACCGCAGCGCCGAGACCGGCCTCGTTGAGAACAACCCAACCGTCACGCGGTGGGACAAGTTCGTCTGCACCACCGAAATCGGCCTGTGGGCGGGGTCGCTCCTGCACGCAGCCGACTACACGGGCAACGCCGAGTTCCAGGAGATGGCGCGGGCCGCCGTTGCCGCGTACCTGAAGTACGGTTACGATGCGTCGAAGCGCCGCTACTACGGCCAGGTGCGAGTGAAGGACGGCACGCCGGTTCTCGATGCCAAGGGCGAGAACGAGCCCGGCCCATACGCCGACGTCTGGAACGCGTTCTTCCCCACGCACGATTACCCGGTGGCCTTGGGCGAGGCGTGCCTGGCGCTCTACCGTCGGACGAAGGGACCGGAGTTCGCCGAGGCCGTGCACCGCATGGCGCAGATCCTGCGCGAGTGTCCGCCGCCGTCCACCGCCCGCAACGGCCGCGGGGCCTACGCGGAACTCTTCGGCCGGTCGATCCACTTCCTGGCGGGCGCCGCCGAGACGTTCCCCGATAAGGGCTACGCCGCCCAGGCGACGGCCCTGGCCGAGGCGGCCGTCTCGATGCTCTTCGCCCACGGCATGTTTCGCACCCACGCGGGCGAGGACCGCTACGACTCCGTTGACGGCGCGGGGTACCTGCTGCTGGCACTCCAGCGCCTGGCCCTCGGCCGCGACCCGGACCTGATGGGCTTTGGCTTCTGACCGCGGCGGCGACCCGCGCTAAGTCAATCCTTTGAGTGCCACTGGTTGCTTGCAACCAGTGATCTTGCACCTTTGCGCGGCGGGTCTCCGCACCCGCCGCGCCATACGGGGCAACGTACCTTTGCGCGGCGGGTACGGAGACGCGCAGCGCAGAAATGTAAGGAGATTAAAATGCCCTTGACCCGCCTTCGCGAAAACCCGCTCCTTGCGCCCAAGGACCTCAAGCCCACGCGCGACGACCTGGAAATCCTCTGCACCTTCAATCCGGGGGCCGTCCGCTTCAAGGGCGAAACGCTCCTCCTTGTCCGCGTTGGCGAGGCCGCCCGCCAGCGGCCCGGATACTGCGCCTGCGCGGTCTTCGACCCCGACGCCGGCGAGACGGCGGTCCGCTACTTCCGGCGCGACGACCCCGATGTTCAACTCGGCGACAAACGCGGATTCGCCTACAAGGGCGTCCCGATGCTGACCAGCCTGTCGCACCTGCGCCTGGCGCGGAGCACCGACGGCATCCGCTTCCGCTTCGACCCGACGCCCGCCATCTCGCCCACCACGCCGTACGAGGCACACGGTTGCGAGGACCCGCGAATCACCCTTCTCGACGGCCGGTACTACGTCACGTACTCGGGCGTTTCGGAGCGCGGCATAGTGGTGATGCTGGCGGCAACCGACGACTTCCGCCGCTTCGAGAAACTCGGCGTCATGTTCCCGCCGACGAACAAAGATGTCTGCATATTCCCCGCAAAGGCCCGCGGCCGGTACGTCTGCCGCCATCGGCCCGAGAGGACCGGCCGCAACCCGGCCTCGATCTGGACCGCATACTCGCCCGACCTGGTGTCGTGGGGCGGACATGAACTTACGCTCGCCCCCGTGCGCGGCACGTGGGAAGGCGACCGCGTAGGCTGCGGCGCGCCGCCAATCCTCACGCCCGAAGGTTGGCTTGAGGTCTATCACGCCGCCGACGAGAAGGGCCGGTACTGCCTCGGCGCGATGCTGAGCGACCCCGACCGCCCGGAGCGGATCATCAGCCGCTCGCGCCGCCCCATCCTCCAGCCCGAGGCCCCGTACGAACTGGCCGGCATCTATGGCAACTGCGTCTTCTCCTGCGGCATGACGGCCGATGAGACCGGCCGCGTGACGATCTACTACGGCGCCGCCGACAGCATCTGCGCCGGCGCCGTCACCACGGTCGATGAACTTCTCGCCGCGGCCAGAAATGAGTGAGTTTGATGTCGCAGATTGCGACATCAAGATTGCGGTCGAGCGCGGCGGGTCTTCGCCGTAGGGAAGTTAAAGAACCCTCTTACCGGCAGGAGCGCCGCCGCACACACAAGGCCGCAAGGCCGAAGCCCAAGAGTGCAAGAGTCGCAGGCTCAGGCACTGGCGTGACAGTGTAGCCCAAGACCCTGCCTAAGATCTTCGGCTCCCCAGTGTTGCTGAAACTCCAGTCGGCTGTCCAACTGGTAAAGGACGTCATAGGGGGAATGGTCGGACGCAGTTCAACGTCCGAGAACACGGTGTGCGTACTGTCAACAAGATACAACGGGGACCATGACCATAGCGAAAAGCCGTCGAGGGGGGGACCCACAAGGCTAGCATCCCCCGCACTGGAGATCCAATAGTCACCGTAGGAGAGATTACAGATCTGGATTTGATTGGTGTGTGCCTGCGGAGGTGGGAACGGCAGGCAATTCGTGGCCGCATAGGCGCCATTGCCAACATTGAATGATGCCGAAAGAAGCGCCCAGTAGTAGTACGCGTGGGTGGGAGTGCTGGCCCCTGTGTCTAAAGGACACGAAGGATCGTAAACGAACGTCTCCACGAAGGGATCGCCCTTCTTGACCGTGGTAATGCCACCAAGCACGTTAGTGACATTACCCCATACATCCACTTGCTGGGGAGTGGCCTCAACATCGGACACCCAGACGAGGATGCAGAACGCCGCCGCACACGCTAAGAGGCAAGACCTGGTTGCCGGCATTGCTCCCCCCTCCTTCAGGTTGGCATCGCCTGCGCAGAAGAACGCCGGGCGCACGATGCGACCGAACGTCATCCCGCAGCCGATGCCACAAGCCCAAACGTAGGGGAACTATAGCACAGATATGAACAAAGTCAAATCGGAGCCCCTGGAAAATGTGGTTTTGGGCGATTTTTCGGGCCCCGCAACCCCCGCGCGGCCACACGTATGGATGGCCGGACGCAAAAGGCCCCGCTCACTCGCCCTGGCTGAAGCCGATGCGTTTGCGTTTCGGTTCCGGCGGCGAGGCCATTAGTTCGCGGATCGCCTCCATCAGCGCCACGATCTCTCCATCGTGGCCGTCCAGGCGGCGCTCCAACTGCGTCAGTTTCCGGGCAAGTTCCTTGTGCGCGGCCATCATCCCCCGCAGTTTGACGAAGGCCCGCACCACGTGGACGCTCACCTTGACGGCCCGGTCGGTATTGAGGACGCTTGCCGCCATGATTGCCCCGTGCTCGGTGAAGGCGTAGGGGCGGTACTTGATATTGGTCCCACGCTTCAAGGTCGCAAATTGCGACCTTGAAGCACCCGGGTGCGCCCCGTTCAGGATCGCAATTTGCAGTCCTAGATTCTTGGCCTCTCGCCAAGTCAGGCGGAACATGAAATCCTCCGGGAAACGCCCGATGTTCCGCCGGACCTGCTCGTTGAGGCGTTTGGTCGTAACGCCGTACAGTTCCGCCAAGTCCGCGTCCAGCATCACCCTCTGCCCGCGGATCAGCAGAATACGTTCTTCGATTTGGCCTATGGGCACAATCGCCAGGTCATCCGACATGGAGGAGCCTCCAAGATGGACCTGACGCAGGAATCTACCCGAATCGTCGCGGCCATGCCAGCGGGATCTTGATGTTGCAGATTGCAACATCAAGTTTCGGCCGGGTTTGAGATCACAGATTGTGACCTCAAACAGCAGGCCGGGGCGCGCCCCGGCCTACATCTCCGCACCCGCCGCGCGGCCACATGTAGGGGCGGCCCCGCGTGACCGCCCTGGCCGGGTTTGAGGTTCCAA
The DNA here is from genome assembly GCA_964353455.1 of uncultured Anaerolineales bacterium. Taxonomy (GTDB): domain Bacteria; phylum Planctomycetota; class Phycisphaerae; order FEN-1346; family FEN-1346; genus CAYGWP01. The sequence goes on along the minus strand of CAYGWP010000002.1, from coordinate 5,123 downwards.
ATTGGCACCTCAAACAGCAGGCCGGGGCGCGCCCCGGCCTACATGCTCCGTCACTCCGTCACTCCGTGACTCAGTCACTTTCCGTTCAGCAAATCCGCGGCAGGTCTTCGCCGTAGGGGAGTTCAAGAACCCGTTCGCCGCCGATCTTCGTGCGCAGGGTGACGCGCGGGCCGGGACCGGCGGGGAGGACTTCGCCGATGACAGCCGCGTCGCGGCCAAGCGGGTGGGCGCGCATCGCCTTAAGCGCCGCTTCCGCCTCGGCCGCCGGCACGATGACCACAAACTTCCCCTCGTTCGCAACGTTCAGCACGTCCAGGCCCAGGGCGTCGCACGCCCCCGCGACGGCCAGCCGCACGGGAACCGCCGCCTCGTCGATCCGCATCCGCACGGCCGCCCCCTCGGCCAACTCGTTGACGGCCGCCGCAAGCCCGCCGCGCGTCGGGTCCTTCAGCGCACGCAGGTTCGGGCACGCCGCAAGCAGCCGCTCGGCCAGCGGCCAGAGCGGGGCCACGTCGCTCGAGACCGCCGCCTCGAACCTGAGGCCCTCGCGCTTGCTCATCACCGCCACGCCGTGATCGGCCAGCGTGCCGGAGACCAGCACGCGGTCGCCCGCGCGGATTGCCGCGGCACCCAGTCGTCGGGGCTTGCCGTCGGCCCCGGCCACAATCAGCCCGATGCCGGCCGTGTTGATAAAGAGTTGATCGGCGCTGCCGCGCTCCACCACCTTCGTGTCGCCGCAGACCACGGCCACGCCGACCTCGCGGGCCGTGGCTGCGGCCGACTCAAGCACGCGCCCGAGGAGCGCCAGGTCCAGCCCCTCTTCCAGTATGAGCGCCAGCGAGAGCGCCAGCGGCCGCCCGCCCAGGCACGAAAGGTCGTTGACCGTCCCCGAAATTGCCAGGCGCCCGATGTCGCCGCCGGGGAATTCCACCGGCCGCACCACGTATGAATCGGTCGTGAAAGCGAGCGTGGCGCCGGCGGCCTCGACCCGCGCGGCATCAGAGAGTTTCGCAAGTTCGCCGCTCGCGTCGAGCGGCCCGAAGCGGGCGAGGACCTCGCGCTTCACGAGGTCCATCATCCGCTCGCCGCCGCCGCCGTCGGCAAGAAGGATCACGTCGTCGGGCATGGGTTGGCCTTCCTTGGATCGAATCGCCTGCCTTGGGCCTTTCACCCCTCTCCCCTTGTGGGAGAGGGGTTGGGGGTGAGGGGGCGAACCACGGCAACCCCTCACCCGGCCTGCGGCCACCCTCTCCCGCAAGGGGAGAGGGTTAACGGCATATCGCACGGCCGGACAAGCCGGCCGTGGCACACGGGTTTGCGCTCAGTGCAACTACCATGTTATCTGCCACCCGCCGCCCGCGGCTCGCTCATTCAATTTCTTTGCCGCAGTGCTGGCACTTACGCGGGGCCTTGCGCTGGCCGCCGAGTCTCTCGACGAACCCCGACCCGAGGATGCCTGCCGGCAGCGCAAACAGGCCGATCCCAAGCACCGCGATCACGCTGCCCAGAACCCGCCCCAGCGTCGTCACCGGGTAGATGTCGCCGTAGCCGACGGTCGTGAGCGTGGACACGGCCCACCACATCGACGCCGGAATGCTGGAGAAGGCCTGCGGCTGGGCGTCGTGCTCCACGTAGAACATCAGGCTCGACGCCAGGATCAGCAGCACCGCCAGCACAAGGAGCGCCGCCGCAAGTTGCTCCTTCCGTTCCCACAGCACCGCCCCCACGGTCCGCACCGATTCCGAGTACCGCCCGATCTTCATGAACCTCACGAGCCGCATCAGCCTCAGGGCGCGGATAAATCGCAGGTCCAGCGGGATCAGCCTCGGCAGGTAAAACGGAACGATCGCCAGCAGGTCAACCAGCGCCAGCGGCGTGACGGCGTAGCGGATGCGCCCCGCGATCGCCCCCGCATACCGCGCCCCCAGCGGCGCCACCCACAACCGCAGCAAGTACTCGATCGTGAATACGATGACCGAGAACACCTCGAACCCGCTGAACCACGCCTTGTACGTTACCCCCAGGCTCTCCACGGTCTGAAGGATGACGGCGGCCACGTTCAGCGTGATGATGACGATGAGAAACATCTGGACGGTGCGACTGACGATGCCGGCCGACGTCGGATCCTCCAGGACCTGGAACACCCGCTGCCTCAGCCTGTCATACATGATCCGGCCTCCTCGCTCGGGCGGTGTCCGCCATCCACCAGGTTACAGTATCTCGTACCGCGCTGCCGCCCGGAAAATGGCGGCAACCTGCGACGCCTTCACGATTGTCGGGGCGTGCTGCTCGTTTATCGGCTGGAGCCGGATGACGTCCTCCGGGTCGAAGAACACGCGCTTGAAGGTGCTCACTCCGGCGCCCGAAACGCCCGACGCGGCGAAACGCACGAAGCAGTCATCCCCCGACTTCACGGGCGCCGCCGGACTGAAGATCACGATGTCGCCCTCGTGGTACTTCGGCTCCATCGAGTCGCCCACAACGCGGACGGCAAACGCGTTCGGGTCGCTCATCTCCGCCGGCACCGTCACGTAGTCGTCCGCGATCCCCACCGGGTAACCCAGGTCGGTGAACTCCTGCGGATAGCCTGCCGACACCTTGTTGATGATGGGCACGCGCCGGACGGGCTGCTCCTTCGGCTCGGCGCGGTCCGCGCCCCACTCTGCCAGGTGATGGAGAAGGCCGCTCCGGTGCAGTGCGTCGAGGTCAAGGCCAGGTCCCGCGGCGCCCTCGCCTTCATGCCCCGGCGTAGTCCCGACCGCGTCGGGACAAAGCCGGGTCGCGGCCAGCAGCGCCTTGATCACGCCCTCGGTCGAATCAAAAACCTCGCGCAGGCGGGCGATCCGCTCCTTCACTCCATCCGGCAACTGCGAGAGCCGCGCACGCGCAACAAGCGCCTCGGCATCAAGCCCCAGCGCGCCGGCAATCTTCCGGACCTTGTCATCGCGCGGCGGCGGGGCGCAGCCCGTCTCGATCTGCGAGAGGTACGACTTCGCCATGCCGGTGGCCGCCGCAAAGGCGTCCAGCGTCATGCCGCGCTTTGTCCGCGCGAGGCGGACCTCCCGCCCGAAGGCCGCCCCCTGCTCGCCCGCGTCGAGGACCTGCTTAAGCGCTTCCAGTTCGCGAAGGTTATCCTTTAGTCCCATGTTCCATCTCCTACCCGGACGTGTTACCGCCCTAAACCACCCTCCCTACCAAGTTTACCGCAAAACGAACACTCGTCAAGGGATATTTTGCTCTCTGGCGAAATATTATTCGCCAAACAACGTACTAATTCCATTTTGTGTTTGACGCCGAGCAAACATACGCTATAATGCAGAGTACGAAGGTTTGGAAAACGGCAAACATGCCCTCTATTCTTGCCAGAACGCCTGTTCCACGGCATCTCCCGTGTTCACCAGATGGCGAACAGGACCCGAAAAACCCCCTCACGAGGGTCATCGAGAGGGCGTTTCGGGCACTCCCCCTGCGGGATAGAAGCGTCCTGCGGCTCCTCTATCACCGGGGGGCATCTCAGGGGGAACTGGCCGGCGCGATGGGCATCAGCTGCATGGATCTCCGCAGAATCGTCCGCCGCGCCATGGCCCGCGCGACCGACCCCATACAGATCGCCCTCCTGGCCGCGTGGCGCCGACTCTCGCCGGAGGAGCAGCGGCTGGCTTACCTCCACCGGTTCCTGGGCCTGTCACTCCGCGAGATCGCCAGGCACGCGCTCGTTGAAGGTCCTCGGGGCGATGGCCCCGCCAGCCCCAGCACCCTCAGGCGAATGATGCGCCGAATCATGCGCAAGGTCGTTCGAGCCGGGGGCGTGGGCCCGCGGGTACCCGCGACCTCACGGTCGCGGCTCGAGGCAGGTCATCACCCCTGCGACGTCTCCTCGGCCGGATAGGTGAACCTGATGCGAAAACAAGGAACGCTCTCAAGCCTCTCGCCATACAGCGCGGCGAGTTCCGCCAGCAGCGCGGCACGCGACGGGAACCCGTCGAGCAACGCATCCTCTTCGGTGAGGTCGGCCGGCCGCACCGGCTCAAACGCCGTAATGAGGACCCGCCCCAGGCCGGGGATGAACTCGACCTGCCCGGCGCGCATCCGCCGCTTCGGCCACAGGCGGACCGTCTGGCGTTTCGCCCCCGCCCTGATCGCCTCGAAGAACTTCTTCTTGAACAGCAGCACGCGTGATAACCCTTTTCAAACGCGCCGCGCAAGCGCGGCGGCTAAGTATGGAGCCTAGCATGACCTACGTGGTTATCAACCAAAAGTTTCGGGCCGTTGGCGGCTTGCCACGGCGTAGCCGAAGGCGAAGCCGGGAGCCAAGCGAGCAGGCCATAAAGGTCGCCGAGATGTTCGGCATCGGCCTCGACGAGACCTACGAGGTCACACTGTACGACGGCCTCGCCCTGGACGTCCGGCCCGGCGATGTGGTCTTCATCACCGGTCCGTCGGGCAGCGGCAAGAGCGTCCTCCTTGCCCGGCTGGCGGAGGCGCTCGCCGAGGCCTGGCCCGACAGTCGCGCCGTCAACCTTGCCTCGATCGACCTCCCGCACGACCGCGCGGTCATCGACCTCATGCAGCCGCCGCTTGAGGAGGCCCTGCGGATCCTGAGCGCCGCGGGGCTGGCCGATGCGTTCCTGCTGCTGCGCACTCCGCAGGAACTCTCCGACGGCCAGCGGTATCGGCTCAGGCTGGCCCTGGCGATCGAAAAGTGCGGAGTGAACAACAAAGAACGCGGAACCCGGAACGCGGAACGCGGAACGGACAGCGAGGCAACGTCGCGGGACGGCGCTGCGAGTTCCGGGTTCCGAGTTCCGAGTTCGCCGTTGTTCGTTCCGAGTTCCGAGTTCCGCGCTGCGAGTTGTCGTTACCAGGTCCTCAACGGCCACCACCGGGCCGAGGTCCTGCGGCAACTCGGCCACACGCACGCACGGTGCGACGTGTGGCTCGTGGGCGACGACGATGCGCGGCTGCTGCTGGCCACGCTGAACCGCCTGGAGGGCCGCGACGACCCGAGCGCCCGGGCGCGGCTGGTCGCGCACCTGGCGGAGGGCCGGCCGGCGGAGGACCTGGCGCGGCTGTTGCCCGAGCCGCCGGACGCCCTCCAGCGGCTGCTGAAACTGTCGGCCCCG
>CAYGWP010000001.1:0-4771 GCA_964353455.1 uncultured Anaerolineales bacterium | reverse complement strand
ACGGCTAAACCCGTCGCCGTGTGCGGCGACGGCTAAACGCGTCGCCGTGTGCGGCGACGGCTAAACGCGGCGCCGTGTGCGGCGACGGCTAAACTATTTCTTCGCGGCCGGGGCCGTTGGGGCGGCGGGCGCGGGGGCCGCTTCCTGTTCGGCCATCTCCAGCGCCCAGCGGATGGTGCGACGGGCGGAGTCGGCGATGTCACGTTTCCGGTAGTCGCGCGGGGTCTGGAGGCGGCGCATGTCGTCGATGCGGCCGAGGCTCTTCAGCCTCTCGTATATCATGTGCCAGCCGCAGCGGCGCTCCTTCGAGACCTCGCACGAGCCGTCGTTGCCCGTGCCGCCGCACTGCCCGTTGACGAGGCTCTTGGCACAGAGGGTGATGGGGCAGAGGCCGCCGGTATGGGCGAGGAGGCAGTCGCCGCACTCGGCGCAGCGTTCCTCGGACGGCCAGAGGCCCTGGTAATCGCCCATGCAGACGGTGTTCATCGCGGGGACGGCGAGGCGTCCGACCATGTTGCCGGTTGACTGGACGCCCACGCCGCAGGAGCCGACGAGGACGGCCTCGGCGGCGGCAACCTGGTTGAGAAAGCGGCCCAGTTTGATGCCGACGATGACCTTGTTGCAGATCATATCGACGAGGGCGGCGCCGGTGACCTTCTTGCCTGCGGCAGCGAGGACGGACTCCATCTCGCGGAGCCACGGCTCGCCGCCGGTCTCGCAGCCGATGGGGCATCCCTGGCAACCGAGGATGAAGACCGTGGCGATGCCGTCGAGCGATTTGATGATTTCGTCGTTCGGCTTGCGACTGGTTGCATTCATATTTTGCTACCTCAAAAAATGACGCGCGACCCTTCGGGTCGCGGCTAAAACGCTAGATTACGCGGTGCGAACTGAGCACATGGCCCTTCACGCTGACCAGGTGCACGGCGCAGGCCAGGCACGGGTCGAACGACCGGATGATGCGAGTGATCTCGAACGGGTTCGCGGCATCCTTGACCTTCGTGCCGATGAGGGCCTGCTCGATTGGGCCGGGCGTGCCGCCGGCATCCCGCGGCGAGCCGTTCCACGTGGTCGGGACGACCAGTTGATAGCGTTCGATGACCTTGCCCTTGATGCTGATCCAGTGGCCGAGGGCGCCGCGCGGCCCATCGACGAGGCCGGCGCCCCTGGATTCCTGGGGCACGGTGAAAGGTGCGGCGGCGGGTTCGCCGGGCTTCAGTTCCTGGAGCCATCCGACGATTGCCGAGGCGACGATGCGTGCCTCGAGCGCCCGGGCGAGGTGCCGGCCGAGGACGGACGGCAGGCGGTCGGCCTTGACTCCGGCGGCCGCCAGGGCCGTGTCGATGTCCTGCTTGAATGGGGCCTGCCCGGCGGTGTAGCCGATGATGGCGCGGGCGAGCGGACCGACCTCGGTCGCCTTGCCGTCGTAGCGGGGCGTCTTAATCCACGTGTACGCGCCTTCCTTGGAAGGCTGGGGGATGGTCTTGCCCTCGGCCGGTGGCGCGGCACACTCATCGGCGTAGCGCGAGTGGGCGACCTGCTCGGCGATCTTCGAGACATCGACGGGAGCGACCGCGCCGCCGTCGAGGAACCCGCGCGGCAGGAGGCGCTTGCGGGCAAGCGGGTCGGACGAAGAGCCGTCGAGGTCGAAGGTTCCATAAGAGAGGTAGCGTTTGCATCCTGCGCCGATGTCGAAGTAATCGGCATACGCCTTGGCGACGGTGAAGACCGCGGGGATATAGACGTCGTCGATAAAAGCGCGGACTTCCTGGATCTTGCCGAGGTAAGTGGCGATCTTGTCGGCAGTGACATCGACGGTTACGCCGCCGGGCACGATGGCGATGTCGTGGGGCATTTTGCCGCCCCAGACGCAGAGCATCTCGTGGCAGACGCGGCGGATGTGCAGTGCCTTCAGGTACGCCTGGACGCAGGCCACGTTGGTTTTCTTATCGAGGCGGTAATCGCCCTCGTAGCGGGGGAAGAACGGGGCGAGGGCCCCGCGGTCGATGAACGCGCGGACGGCCTTCAGGTCGCTGTCGGGGCCGTCGTAATCGGCGGCGGCGGCAACATCGACGAAGTCGAGGGCCGACAGGGCGAAGAAGTGGAGGATGTGAGATTGGAGATAGTTCGATGCGAGGATAAGGTTCCGCACGATGCGGCCGTTGTGCGGGACCTTGTCGGCCACCCCCAGCGCGGCGTCGAGGCACTGGGCCGAGGCCGTGCCGTGTATGGCCGGGCACACGCCGCAGACCCGCTGCGTCAGCCGGACCGCGTCGGGCGGGTATCGGCTGACGAGGATGTTCTCGAAGCCGCGGAAGAGGGTCCCGCTGCAACGGGCGTCCTTGACCTGACCGCCATCGACGACGGCCTCGACTTTCATGTGGCCTTCGATGCGCGTGATGGGGTCGATGGTGATCGTGCCGGCGGCGCCGGACTTCTTGGGGCTTGCCATCCAACAACCTCCGCACTCAGGCGGTCGCCGCGGCGACGGCCTTCGGTTCAAGCAGCCGGAACTTCGCCAGCCGCTTATCGTCGATCTTCTCGTACAGTGGGCTCAGGCGATCCGGGAAGTCCGGCTCGACGCAGCCGTGGCACGGGCTCCCAGCGCGGATACACCAGTTGGTGCCGCTGTTCCACATGCGAAGCGGGCAGTCGGCGAAGGTTACGGGCCCCTTGCAGCCGATTTCGTAAAGGCAGCCGGGGTCGCCGAACTTTTTGGCGAACCTGGCGGCGTCGAAGTCGGCCCGGCGGGGGCACGTTTCATGGACACATTTACCATAGAACATCTTCGGGCGCTTGAGTTCGTCCAGGCCCGCGGCCACCGGCCCGAGGCCGTACATGGCCACCGCCACAAGCGAGCCGATGAGCCAGTCGGGGTGCGGCGGGCATCCGGGGATGTTGATGACGGGCGTCTTGATGTTTTCGCGGCGGAGGAACTCCTCCATCGAGACGGCCTGCGTGGGGTTGGGGGCGCCGGCCGGTATTCCGCCGAACGATGCGCAGGTGCCCATCGAGACGACCGCCAGGGCATTGCGGGCCAGATTGGCGGCGACCTTCGAGATCGGCTCGTCATGGCCGTCGGCCGATGCCATCTCGGCAAAGAGCGGGTCGCCCAACTGGATCGACCCTTCCATCACGAGGACGTATCCGCCCTTCTCCTTGACGGTCATGTCGCGCAGGACGTTGACCACCTGGCTCCCCTGCCCTGCCATCACGGTGGCCAGGAACCGGAGCGACAGGTGCTTGCCGGGGGCAAGTTCGCCCAGGATAAGGTCGGCGACGGGCGGCGAGAAGGAGTTTAAGACCGACACCGCGCAGCCCGTGCATGCCGCGCCCTGCAACCAAACGGCCGGAATCTCCACCATTTGAGGCATAGCCGGTTCCTCACGGCCCCCGCAGGGGGGCTGACTGTGAATACCTTACTTGTACCCCCAAGCGTTGGCCCGGCGGGCACTCCAGCACGCGCTCCTCGCTGAGTCGCGGCTAAACTTTCTGGCCCCGCGATAGCGCCGCAGCATTGTAGGCGGCGCCCGTCGGTTAGAAAAGCCCCACCACGCGGCCGTCGGGTCCGATATCGACTTTCTCGCCGGCCGGCTCTGTCGGCAGGCCCGGCATGGTTCGCATGGCGCCGCACAGGGGATACAGGAACCCCGCGCCCACCGAGGCCCGCACGGCGCGGATGGGGAACGTGAATCCCTGGGGGCGGCCCTTGAGACTCGGGTCATGCGTCAGGCTCAGGTGCGTCTTGGCCATGCAGATGGGCAGTTTGTCGTGGCCCAGTTTGGTGAATCGTGCGATCGCCTCCTCGGCGGGTTTCTCATAGACGACCTTGCCTGCGCCGTACACCTTGGTGGCGATGGTCTCGATCTTCTTCTTGATGGGCCAGGAGAGTTCGTAGAGGAACTTGAAGTTCTTCTTGGAGTTGCATGCCTCGACGACGGCCTCCGCAAGTTCGGCCCCGCCCTTGCCGCCCTTGGCCCAGACTTCGCTGTGCGCGACCCAGCCTGCGCCGGCCTTCTTGGCGTGTTCCACGACGACCTCGAACTCGGACTTCTTGTCGGTCGTAAACTGGTTGATGGCCACCACGCACGGCAGGCCGTGCATGCGGATGTTCTCGATGTGCTTTTCGAGGTTGCAGCAGCCGTCGGCCACGGCCTTTGTATCTTCCCTGAGGAGCGCTTCATCGAGGGGCTTCCCGGCGACGACCTTGAAGCGCCCGCTGTGCATCTTCAGGGCCCGGATGGAGGCCACCAGCACGATGCAGTCGGGCACCAGGCCGCCCATGCGGCACTTGATGTTGAGGAACTTCTCCATGCCGATGTCGGCGCCGAAGCCGGACTCGGTGACCACGTAGTCGGACATCCGCAGGGCGATCTCGTCGGCCAGGATCGAGCTGTTGCCGTGGGCGATGTTGGCGAACGGCCCGGCGTGGACGAAGCAGGGGGTGTTCTCGAGCGTCTGGAGGAGGTTCGGCTTGATGGCGTCGCGCATCAGCACGGCCATCGAGCCGGCCACCTTCAGGTCCTCGCACGTGACGGGCTTGCCGCCGCGCGTGTAGGCGACGATCATGCGGGCGAAACGGGCGCGGATGTCCTTGAGGCCGCTCGTCAGGCCCAGGATGGCCATGACCTCGCTGGCCACGGTGATGTCGAAGCCCGTGCGGCGCACGAGGCCCGACCCCAGGCCCGTGATGATGTCGTCGAGGGCCCAGCGGTCGCTGATGTCGACGACGCGCCGCAGCGTCGGGCCGTAGGGGTCGATGTTGAGCCTG